>JANOET010000302.1:0-2178 GCA_031413415.1 Acidimicrobiaceae bacterium | reverse complement strand
GGCGTCGATCTCGTCGACGACGCACGTGTTCTCCAGGAACTCGCGCACCCGGTCGGGCTGGTTGGCCATCAGCTCGCTGGTGAGGTAGCCGGCGATCGTCTGAGTCGTGCCGGCGAGCTCGAGCACGCGCGCCGCAGGGTCGTCGGTACCCAGCACCGAGAGGGCCGCCATCTGCACGCCCGCTGCCCAACCTTCGGTGCGTGTCAGCAGGGCCTGGATGTCGACCGCGTCGGGGTCGAGTCCGATGTTCGCCACCAGCGCGCGCGTCTCGCCGAGATCCAGTCGCAGGTCGCGCTCGCGCACCTCGCAGACGGTCTGCTGCACTCGCAATCGATGCAGCCCCACCGCCGGGTCGCTACGGCTGCCGATGACCAGCCGGAGGTTCTGGAGCCCTCGTTCGAGCAGGTGCTGCAGCTGTTGTGCGGCCACGAGCGAGACGAGATGGAAGTCGTCGACAACGAGGCGGACGCGGTCGTCGAGCCGTGCGTCGTCGGCGAGCAACGACTCGAGCGCGTCGGGGCTGACGTGCCGATCCAGGGTGATGAGGTCCGCGGCCTCCACCCCGAACCTCGGTTCCACCTGCTGCACGGCGCGGATGAAGCCGCGCCAGAACCGGTCGGGGTCGTCGTCGCCGCGGTCCGCGGCGAGCCAGGCGATGCTGCCGTCGTCGGCGTGGTGGTACCAGTCGGTCAGCAGCGACGTCTTGCCGCAGCCGGGGGGCCCGACCACGATGGTCAGCGGTAGAGCGTCTGCGGCGCGGAGCCGTTCGACGAGCGGCGTTCTACGGACGAGGGTGTCCCTTGCCTGGGGTGCGAGGAACTTCGTCCTGGCGAAGACCGGCGGACGCACTGCGACCGGGAGCTGTTGTTGCTGCTGGCGACCCGCTCCCATGAGGGCGAAGCCTAGATGCCTCGGCGCATTCACCTGCCAGGGGTGACGCACGAATTCGATCGCGCTGCCACAATTGTCCTACCGTGACGACTCGACAGGGGAGGGCTCGGCGGCCATGACCGACAGCGCCTACCGAATCACGATCGAAGGTGAGCTCGACGACCTCTCCACGTCGGTGTTCCCCGACGTGGCCGTCGAGCGCTACAGCGGGTCCACCGTGCTGCAGACGAGTCCGCTGGATCAGGCGGCTCTGAACGGTGTGCTCGACCGCCTTCGGCTGATCGGGGCGGCACTCGTCGAGGTCCGCCGGGCGGGTGTCGCCGCCATCGCCCCGGGCGCCGACCCGTCGTCAGCCGCTCACTGACCTGCGACGCCGGTGAACGGCGATGCGGCGGCCTTCGGTCCGTGACAGAAGCGGAACTTCTCGCCACTCCCGCATGGGCACGGTACGTACGGCCCCCGCCGAGTGTCCTCCGCGAGCACCGCAGCCATCACGTCGGACGGAGCCCGGCCCTGCTGCAGCATCTGCGCCATGGTCGAGAACGTCGGCCCGGTGTGCATGAAGAAGTGCTCGAGCCCTTCACACAGATGGTTGTGGCCGGCTTCGCCGTCGCGTGAGGTGCCGAATCGGTCCTTGGGACACCCACCGTTGCACAGGTGACGCACCTTGCAGTCCTGGCACTGCTGCGTGAGCGTGTCGCGTTTGTCCTGGCCGAACTTCCGCTGCTGCGGCTTGGCAATGAGCTCGACCATGTGCGTGTCGTGGATGTTGCCGAGCAGGTAGTCGGGCTCGACGAAGTGGTCGCAGCTGTACAGGTCGCCGTTGTGCTCGATCGCCGGCCCGTAGCCACACGTCGGTGCGTGGATGCACAGCAGGTGGCGACCGAACATCGCTTCGAGCGTGACGTCGAACATCTGCACGAACACCGTTCCGACGTCGCGCCGGACCCACTCCTCGAAGATGTCGACGAGGAACTGGCCGTACTGGCGCGAACCGACCGAACGCTCGGTGACGAGGTTGCCCGTCTGCGTGTAGAGCAGGCGCTTGCGCCCGTCGTCGCGCACGCTCCATCCCTGGTTGGCGATGGCCAGGGTCTCGGCGCTGGCGCGCTCGACGATGGGGATGAACTGCATCCACTTCGCCCCGAGGTCGTCGCGCAGGAAGCGGTACACGTCGCGGCCGTGGCGTTCGTTGGTGGCGTTGACGGTGCACAGGATGTTGAACTCCACACCGTGCCGGCGGAGCAGGCGCCAACCGTTCATCACGCGTTCCCAGGTGCCTTGGGC
>JANOET010000301.1:0-4529 GCA_031413415.1 Acidimicrobiaceae bacterium | reverse complement strand
CCATGGTGATGGGCATGGCCAACCTGGCCATGGCCACCGGCAACCTCGGTCGCGACGGCGTCGGCGTCAACCCCCTGCGCGGCCAGAACACCGTGCAGGGCTCGAGCGACATGGGTTCGTTCCCGCACGAGCTGTCCGGCTACCGCCACGTCAGCGACCCCACCACACGTGCCCTGTTCGAGGGGCTGTGGGGCGTCACCATTCAGCCCGAGCCGGGTCTGCGAATTCCCAACATGTTCGACGACGCCATCGACGGCCACTTCAAGGGCCTGTTCGTGCAGGGCGAGGACATCGCCCAGAGCGATCCGAACACCGTGCACGTCATGGCGGCGCTCACGTCGCTGGAGCTGCTCGTCGTGCAGGACCTGTTCGTCAACGAGACGGCCAAGGTCGCCCATGTCTTCCTGCCGGGCACCTCGTTCCTCGAGAAGGACGGCACGTTCACCAACGCCGAGCGTCGCATCAACCGCGTTCGCCCCGCGATGCGGCCCAAGACCGGCAAGCAGGAGTGGCAAGTGGTCAGCGAGTTGGCCACGGCGATGGGCCACCCGATGCACTACAACAGCGCGGCCGAGATCATGGACGAGATCGCCCACCTGACGCCGACGTTCGCCGGCGTCAGTTTCGCCAAGCTCGACGAGGTCGGCAGCGTGCAGTGGCCGTGCAACGACGCCACGCCGCTGGGGACGCCGATCATGCACGAGGGCACGTTCGTGCGCGGCCTCGGTCGTTTCAGCGTCACCCCCTATGTGCCCACCGACGAGAAGAGCACCCGTCGCTTCCCGCTGCTGCTCACCACCGGTCGCATTCTCAGCCAGTACAACGTCGGAGCACAGACCCGTCGCACCGAGAACAACCGGTGGCACGGCGAGGACATCCTCGAGATCCACCCTGCCGATGCCGAAGAGCGCGGTGTCCGCACCGGCGACCTCGTCACGCTGGCGAGTCGCGTCGGCGCCACCACCCTGCACGCGCAGGTGAACGACCGCATGGCGCAGGGCGTGGTGTACACCACGTTCCATCACCCGGTCAGTGGGGCCAACGTGGTGACCACCGAACTCAGCGACTGGGCGACGAACTGCCCGGAGTACAAGGTGACCGCGGTGCAGGTGATGCCGGGTGGCTCGGCGGCGACGGTCGAGACCGACCACCCCGCACACCGCCTCGGCGCGCTGGTGCGCATGGCGAACCAGATCGCCCGCCAGATGTCGGCCGATCCGCACGCTGATGCGGTCGCGGCCACGGCGTACCACCTCGACCGGTTCTGGGAGCGCGAGATGCGCGCCGATCTGGCGAGTGCCATCGACGGCGGCACCGTGACGGTCGACGGCGTCGTCGTCGAAGCCGTCCGACGCCTCAGCGTCGACGCCTGAACTCGAGGTCGCGGATCAGGGGCGCGGGCCGGGATCGGGTGACCCGGTGCGCGACCGCTTCAGCTCGAAGAACTCGGGCATGCGGGCGAGCAACACCGTCGCGTCCCAGAGTTCGAGGGCGTCGACGTGGTCGGGCACCGCGCTGATGACCGGACCGAAGATGGCCACCTCTGCACCATCTCGGCCAGCGATGCCGATGATCGGCGTGCCCACGTCGGTGCCGACCAGCGCGATCGCCTCGTGGTGGCGGCGGAGCAGTTCCTCGTCGAGCGACTCGTCGTCGAACGCCGTTGCGTGGTCCTCGTTCAGGCCGACTTCCTTCAATGCGAGGGCGACGTCCCACTGGCTCTCGCCGTCGTGGTGGATGCGGCGGCCGTACTCGAGATACAGCGCGCCGACAGCGGTCTCGCCCTCCTCGGCGCGCACCCGCTCGAGCACACGCAGCAATCCGTAGCTCCACTTTGCGGTGGCGTACCACGGGCTGCCTGGCTGGGTGTCGTTCTTCACCAACAGGCTGATGGGCTGCCAGCTGATCTCGAGATCGCGCTCGGTGGCGACGCCACGGATCCATTGCGCAGTGGCCCAACAGAACGGGCAGAGGGGATCGATCCAGAATCGAACGGGGGTGGCGGCCATGCGGAACTCCAAGTGGTGAACAGACGAACAGTTGCGAGTACAAACAACTCGTCGAGTTCAGTATTCCCACTCGTGTGATCCGACCGTTCGCTACCGGCGCGCGATGAGTGCGGCGATCTCGTCGGCCGCAGCCCGCACGAGCGGGGCGATCTCGGCGAGTCGTTCCTCGGTCATCCTGATTGCCGGACCCTGCACTCCGACGGCTGCGGTGGCGACACCGGACGGGCCCAGTACGGGCGCGCCGACGCCACAGGCTCCGAGGTGACGCTCCTCTCGGTTGGTCGCGTAGCCGTGCGACCGCGCCCGCAGGAGCACCGCTGTCAGTTCGGCCCGGTCGCAGATCGTGTGCTCGGTGTATCGGGGCAGGGCGCGCAGCTGTGCCACGGCGACCTCCGGAGCGAAGCCGGAGAACGCGAGCAGCACCTTGCCCATGCCGGACGTGTGCAGGTCGATCTCGGCCCCCGATGCGTGATCGAAGCGCAGCGGCTGTGGCGATGCGGCTCGTTCGATGACGACCACCTCGCTGTTCCGGCGGACACCGAGGCTCGCCGACTCACCGGTCTCGGTGGCGAGGCGAACCAGAATGGGTGTGGCGAGGTGATACCCGGCGTGCTCGAGGGCGCGCTGGCCGAGCACGGCGACCTCGATGCCGAGGTGATACCGCTCGGTGAGTGGATCCTGTTGCATGTAGCCGGCAGCGACCAACGCGCGCATCAGACGATGGGCGGTGCTCACGTTCAGCCCGACCGAGCGTGCGATCTCGGAGATGCCCAATTGGCTCGCGTCGTTGCGGAAGCACGCCAGGATGGCCAAGGCGCGATCGACCGCTTGGGTGCCGGGGCGCGCATCGGTCGATTCGCCGCTGCTCGACATGCGGGAAGTCTGGCACCTCGGGCCGTTCGCGGCCCACACCCGGTCAGGTGGCGTTGCTGAGCAGGTGATGCACGTCGGCGTCGACGCGTGCGTGGGTGCGCACCTGGTCCACGAGGGTGCGCAGGCCGGCTCGCACGCCGGGATCGCCGAGTTGCTCGCGCGACACGTGGACGAACCGGAACAACGTGCTCCGCACGACGATTCCATCGTCGCCATTTGCGTCGATGAACACGTGCACACGACGCACGGCCTCGACGGGAATGACGCGCCGACGTGTCGCGACGCGGCTGATGCCGGTGGGCGAGACGTCGACGGTTGCGTGCATGCGCACAACGTAGCGTGGCATCGTGGAATAGTCCACCCGTGGAGTCATCTTTTCATCATCTGGAAAACAGGGTTGTCGCGGTCAGGTTTCGCAGGTAATCATGACCAATGATGTCAACAATTCCACGAACTCCCCGGCGCCGTCTCGCACTCGCCGTGCTGGCGGTCATGGCCGTCGCCGCGACGGCGTGTGGCGGCGACGCTGCGGCGGACATCGCAGGCGCAGGTGCACCGCCCTCGTCGGTCCAACTCGGCTTCTTCCCCAACGTCACCCACGCCCCAGCGCTGGTCGGCGTTGCCGAGGGCACCTTCACCGAGGCACTCGGCGACACCAGGCTCGAGACGTTCACCTTCGACGCCGGCACCGAGGCGGCCGAGGCGTTGCTCGCCGGGTCGCTCGACCTCACGTTCATCGGCCCGAACCCGGCCATCAATGCCTGGGGGAAGAGCAACGGCGAGGCCATCCGCATCGTCGCGGGCAGCACGTCCGGCGGCGCGTTTCTCGTCGTCAAGCCCGAGATCACCTCGGCCGATCAGCTGAAGGGCAAGAAGATCGCCTCGCCGTCGCTCGGCAACACCCAGGACGTCGCGCTGCGTGCGTGGTTGAAGGAGCAGGGGTACGAGACCACACCGGAAGGCGGCGGCGACGTGACGATCCTGCCGCAGAAGAACTCGATCACGCTCGAGTCGTTCATCTCCGGCGGCATCGACGGCGCGTGGGTGCCCGAGCCGTGGGCGACGCGCCTCATCGAGGAGGGCGGCGGCATCGTGCTGGTCGACGAGCGTGACGTGTGGGCCGACACCGACGGGCAGTTCGTCACCACCCACCTCATCGTGCGCACCGAGTTCCTGAACGAGCACCCCGACACCGTGAAGGCGATCATCGAAGGGCTCGCCGCGGCGATCGACGCCATCGAGGCGGACCCCGCCAAGGCGCAGGCCGACGTGGTGGCCCAGATCGGTGACATCACCGGCAAGGATCCTGACGCCGACGTCATCGCCACGAGCTTCGCCAACCTCACGTTCACGCTCGATCCGATCGCGGCGTCGCTGCAGAAAGCGGCCGACGACGCCATCACGGTGGGTCTCCTCGACCCGGTGGATCTGACGGGGATCCACGACCTGACGCTCCTCAACGAGGTGCTCGCCGATCGTGGCGAGTCCGAGGTGACGGGGTTGTGAGCGCCCTGCAGTCCGACATCGGTGCGCAAGGCGGGCCCGGGGCTGCTCGGCATCGTGCTCGTCTCGATGATCGTGCTGGGCATCGCCATGCTCGCCTTCGCGATGGCGCCGACACTGCTCATCGCCCTGCCTTTGGCCGCC
>JANOET010000300.1:0-20753 GCA_031413415.1 Acidimicrobiaceae bacterium | reverse complement strand
GCCCAGCACGGCGGACTCGAGCCCGGAGGCGACCTCGAACAGGTGCGCCACGGCGGCATCGTCGTGCTGGCTGTACAGGTGCGGGTGCAACTCGTCGGGCTCGAGGCCCCCGAGCTCGCAGAAGAAATCGCGGATGTCGGCGTACGCACCGTGGAAGCGTTCGGCCACTGCGTACACCTCGGTGCGGTTGCACGTGCTGAGCACGGCAGCCTCACGAATGTTCTCGCGACTGACCAGGCCGTGGATGACCTTGCTCAGCCCAGCGGACGGCACGGAGACGCGTTCGAGCAACGAGATGGGACCGGTGCGATGGTTGACGCCGATGACCACGATGCTCATGACACGTTCACCCTACGCGCTCGCCGTTCGGCCCGTGCCGTTCTGGACGGCATGGATGGCCCCGCCGGCACGGCGCTGTTCGTGGTAGCTGAGGATCTGCAGCTCGACCGCGAGGTCGACCTTGCGGACCTCGATGGCTCGCGGCACCGACAACACCACCGGCGCGAAGTTCAGGATGCTGGTCACGCCGGCCTTCACCAGACGATCGGCGGCGTCCTGCGCGGTGGCACCGGGGGTCGCGATGACACCGATGTTCACCCGGCGGGTCTGCACGATCTGGGGCAGTTCGTCGATGTGGCGCACACGGGTGCCGCCCAGCACCGTACCGACCTTCGCGCTGTCGATGTCGACGATGCCGGCGACGGGGAAGCCACGCTCGCCGAAACCGCCGTAGCCGGCGAGGGCTTGGCCGAGGTTGCCGGCGCCGACGATGACGACCGGCCAGTCGTGGGTGAGACCCAGTTCCCGGCGGACCTGGTAGACGAGATAGGCCACCTCGTAGCCGACGCCGCGCGTGCCGTAGCTGCCCAGGTACGACAGGTCCTTGCGAACCTTGGCGGCGTTGACGCCGGCCAGCTCGGCGAGGCCCTCCGACGAGATGCTCTCGACGCCCGCCTCTGCCTGCTCGCCGAGGATGCGCAGATAGACCGGCAGTCTCGACACCGTGGCGTCAGGGATGCGGCGACGAGTGCGCTCGGGGGACATCGGAGACCACGTTAGGCATTCGTGCACACGTTCACAAAGCTGGCCCGAGAAAGAGTCCGCCGGGTGTCGACGTGTCATCCGCCACTCACCCCTTCTAACCTGCGGCGCATGAACGCCGCGCTCGCAGCCGCCGCCTCCCTCGTGGCGCTGGCGTTCTGCCTGAGCACGCTCGACCGGTGGTTGCGTCGTCGGCGCCCTCATGAGCTCGCCTGGACCGTGTCGTTGGCGCTGTTCACCCTCGGTTCGTTGGCGCTGTGGTGGGCCGAGAGCGCGGGTTGGAGCCTGGGTGCCTTCCGCATCTTCTACATGGCCGGCGCGGTCCTCAACGTGCCCTGGCTGGCCCTCGGCACCGTCTACCTGCTGGCCGGGCAACGCATCGGCGACCGGGCGAAGTGGTGGCTCGTGTTCCTCAGCGGTCTGACCGTTGGTGTCGTGGGCTTCGCCCCCACCCGCATCGCCGTGAGCGGCGACGAGCTGCCCACCGGCAAGGACGTGTTCGGTGTCGCGCCGCGTGTGCTCGCCGCCGTCGGCTCGGGCATGGCGGCCGTGGTCATCATCGCCGGCGCGTTGTGGAGCGCCTGGCGTGTCTGGCGCGGCCGCAACCCCTCGCTCGGTGGCCAGCGCACGGTACTCGCACCCGGCCGGCTGGTAGGCGGCAACCTGCTCATCGCGCTCGGCACCCTGGTGCTCAGCGGGAGCGGCACGCTCGCCGGCCGATTGGGCAAGGACCGCGCCTTCGCCACCACGCTGCTCGTCGGCATCGTCATTCTCTTCGCCGGCTTCCTGGTGGCCTCGGCCCCGCCGCGGCGACGCGCCGCAGCGACCGAGCTCCGCTCCGTCGCCTGAGACGCGTGCACCAGGAACTGAAGTTCGCGCGGGGTGGGGTCAGATGAGGGAGCGGCGGAGGAGTTTGCCGCTGACGTTGCGCGGCAACTCGTCGACGAAGAGGATCTTGCTCGGGCACTTGTAACGGGCCAGATGGTCGAGGCACCAGCTCACCAGGGTGTCCTCGTGGGCGGTGGCACCCGCCTGCAGCACCACGAACGCCTTCACGGCCTCGCCGGTGTGTGGGTGCGGCACCCCGACCACGCCGACTTCGCGCACCGCCGGGTGCTCGATCAGCACCTCTTCCACCTCGGCGGGGTACACGTTGAAGCCACTGACGATGATCAGGTCCTTGGCCCGGTCGAC
This sequence comes from Acidimicrobiaceae bacterium, assembly GCA_031413415.1. Classification (GTDB taxonomy): domain Bacteria; phylum Actinomycetota; class Acidimicrobiia; order Acidimicrobiales; family Ilumatobacteraceae; genus UBA668. The sequence goes on along the minus strand of JANOET010000300.1, from coordinate 18,518 downwards.
CAGGTACAGGTAGCCCTCGTCGTCGGTGACGGCGATGTCGCCGGTGCGCAGCCAGCCGTCGGCGGTGAGCACCTTGGCGGTGGCCTCGGGCTCGTGCAGATAGCCGAGGAACACGTTCGGGCCCTTCACCAGGATCTCACCGGCATCGCCGCGCAGGGCGTCGTCGCCGTGCTCGTCGACCAGCCGCACCTGAATGCCCTCGAGCACCTTGCCCACCGAGCCGACCTTCTGCGGGAGCCCCGCCGACGACGTGACCACCGGTGACGCCTCGGTGAGGCCATACCCCTCGAGCAGGGTGAGGCCGAACCGCTCGTGCAGACGGCGCATGGCTTCTTCGGGCATCTTGGCCGCGCCCGTCAGCGCCAGGCGCACGCCGGCGAAGCTGTCGGCCGGTGCCTCGTCGAAGTGGCTGAAGGCCAGCCACAGCGGCGGCGCGCCGGGGATGACGGTGATGCCGCGCTCCTTGACGGTGTCGAGCAGCGTGGACGGGTCGAAGCGCTGCACCAGCACCACCGATGCACCGCGGTGCAGGGTCTGGCCGAGCACGACGTTGAGGCCGAAGATGTGGAACATCGGCAGCACGCCGTACAGCACGTCGGTGGCGGTGACGCCCTCGGTGGCCGAACGGGACTGCTCGATGTTCGCCAGCAGGTTGCCGTGCGACAGCATTGCCGCCCGCGGCGAGCCCGCCGTGCCGCTGGTGAAGATGAGCACCGCGAGGTGATCAAGCTCGACCTCGATGGTGTCCATGGGGTCGGCGGTGAGGAGATCGTCGAAATCGACGTCGGCGCCGTCGACGGTGCCGGTCTCGGTCGCCACCACGGTGGCGATGGACGGCAGGTCGGCGCGAGAGACCTGGCTCCAGGCGTGGGCGGCGAGTGGTTCGACCACCACGACCTTGGCCTCGACCGTCGCGATCTCGTGTTCGATCTCGGGTCCCGGGCTGGCCGGGTTGAGCGGCACCACGACCGCCCCCATGCCCAACGCGGCGAGGTACATGTCGACGAAGTAGCGACCATTGCTGCACAGCAGCGCGACGCGATCGCCGGGCTGCACGCCCAGTCGAGCGAGACCCCCGCGCAGGTGAGCCACCTGGTCGCGGAGCGTGCCGTAGGTGGTGGGGCGGCCGCGACTGTAGATGGCCACCCGCTCCGCGGGATGCGGGTCGATGATGTGCGCGAGATTCACGTGGACGGCCCCCTCTGCCGAGGCACGATGCTACTCACCGATCAGCAACCCGAGTGCGAGCGGACCGGACCGGCGATCAGAGACGCAGCAACGAGAGGATCCCGGCCGCGAGGATCGCGAGCAACAACAGTCCGAGCGTGAGGGTGGTAGCGGGGCGCATGAGCAGCACGCTACCGGTGCGGGCGCAGGGTGACCGGGCTGGTGCTGCCCGGGCCACGGTCGCCCTCGGCGAGCGGTTCCAGCACCACCTGATCGTTGACGCCCAACTGCAGTTCCTCGGCGGCAGAGCGACGATCGAGCACCAATGAGAGCATGCCGTGCGGATCGACCACCAGGCCGATCGAGCCCGCGCCGAGGCGGCCGGAGTGCTCGACGCGCTCAGCGACTCTGGCGACGTCGCCGGCACGGGCCATCACCCGGATGCCGAGCTCGGCACCCCACGGCTGCAGGTCGTCGACGCCGATGTTCAACTGGCAGTCACCCACCCGGTTGACCCACAGCACCTCGGCGGCCACGCCGCCACCGTCCGCCTCGCGAGGCAGCGGCACCACGCCGGGCAGCAGCAACTCGGTGGCGACTGGTTCACCGAGTTCGTCGAGGCCGACGCCGTTGCACAGGTGCGCCGCCACCGGGGCGAGCACGTCGCGCACCGCGAGCACCGCTCCCGGGCTGGCGAGGTGGAACTCGGGATTCGTCAACAGCACGGCGCGTTCGGCGCCGCCGGCCATCGCCACCGCGGGCGCGAGCAGCCCGTTGTCGGGTCCCACGAGCACACCCTCGCCGTTGGCGACCTCGATGGCCACGAGCTGCCGACCGGTCTGCGGCCCGGCGTCGACGGATGCGACGACGACACCCGACGGCACGTACCCGATGGCGCGTGCCAGAGCGAGGCTGCCACCGCGCACGTCGTACGGCTGCACGTGATGGCCGAGATCGACGACCGACACGTGGGGGGCGAGGTCGCGCACGAGGGCGTGCACGACACCGACGGACTCGTCGGCGACACCGAGGTCGCTGAGGAAGGAGATCGTGTCGAACCGGCGGGCCATGGGCAGGCAACCTACCCGTGCCGCCGCGAACGTGTCCGGAAAAACGCAGAGGGCCGATGCCAACCCCCCGATGGCACCAGCCCTCTCCGGCGCTGCTGTCCCGAAGGAGAGCGCGACATCCGGATGAGTTTCTCCTCCGGTGGTCTTGCGACCCGCGCGAACAATAGGCACACGCGCGGCCATGAGAAAAGAGTCACAGCAGAAAAAGTACGATTCCTCCGAAATCGATTTAGTCGACTGCGCGCTTCGGTAAATGCCCTGCACGCGGGCAGGATCACGACGTCCCGAGCTCCACACCGCGCTGGGTGGCGGCCATCACGGCCTCGAGGAACGCGGACCGCACCCCGTGCTCCTCGAGCACGCGCAGGCCCGCCGCTGTGGTGCCGCCCGGCGACGTGACGTTGGCACGCAACTGCGCGGGGTCGCCCCGGTCGGCCAGCAACGCCGCAGAGCCGACGAACAACTGGGTGACCAACTGTTCTGCGTTGGACCGGGTGAGACCGGCGAGCACACCCGCTTCGACGAGCGCTTCGGCGACCAGGAAGAGATACGCCGGTCCACTCCCGGCCAGCCCTGTGACGGCGTCGAGTTGCTGCTCGGGTACACGGACCACGATGCCGACCGCCCCGAGGATGCCCTCGGCCCAGACGAGGTCGGCCTCCTCCGCCGTGGTGCCCCCAGCGATGGCCGCGGCGCCTTCGCCGACGAGCGCCGGCGTGTTCGGCATCGCGCGCACGACGACGACCTCGGGACCGGCCGCGCGCTGCAACGCGTCGATGGAGATTCCCGCAGCGATGCTGAGCACTCGGGTGGCTCCGGCCTTCGCCGCCGCGGCGCAGGCGGCGGACACGTCGTACGGCTTCACCGCGATGAGGGCGGCGTGACACGACGGGATCTCGCCGGTGACCGCGACACCGGGGAACAGTTCGACGAGTTGCGCGGCGCGCGCGGCCGAGACCTCGACGACCGCGAGGTCGGCCGCCGGCCAGCCACCCTGCAACAGACCACCCACGAGCGCCGCGCCCATGTTGCCGCCGCCCACCACTGCCAACCGGAACGAAGTCATGGTGCAAGGCTACGTGAGCACGTTGCGGGTGACCGGCACGACTTCCCCGACGTCGCCGGCCACCCGCACCCTCACTGGGTACGGCGAGCGAGGATCCCCGGCAAGATCAGCGGCAAGATCAGTCGAACTTGCTGGCGAACGCCAGACGGAGCAGCGCCGGGAACGCAGCCTCGACGTACTGGAACAGCGAACCGATGATGCGGTCGAGTTCGGCTTCGTTCAGCGCCGACAGCGGCAGTTCACCCCGAAGGAACAGCGCGTCCTCGACGCCGATGGCGAAGTGGGCGCCCACGAGCCGGTCATTGCGGCGTAGAGCCAGCTCGTACACCTCGGCCACGTGTTCCTGCGGAGCGGGCAGCACATAGGCCTCGTAACGCAGCGTGCGCTGACCGAGGGTGAACCAGATCGTGATGTGGTCCTTCTCGTCGCCCTTCAGACGCACGTACCAGCGCGGCTCGGTGGTCTCGGCGGGATCACCCCGGTCGATGGCCTCGAACAGCTCGTTGCCGTCGGCGAAGCCGTGCAGCCAACCGGTGATCGCGGCTTCGTACTCCTGCAGCGTGGGGGGTAGGTGGTAGTCGGTCATCCGCAGGCCACCAACTCGCGGGCGCCCAGATCGGTGTACAGCCGGCGGAGGCGTGCCGCGGCGAAACTCCAGGTGTAACGACGGGCTCGCTCGGCGCCGCGTCGTCCGAGCGCAGCGGCATGGTTCGGGTGGTCGATGATCTCGCGCAGGTAGTGCGCGAAGAGCACCGGGTCGCGCTCGGGCACCAGGTACCCGGTCTCGCCGTGGTCGACCAGGGTGAGCAACCCGCCAACACCGCTGGCCACGACCGGCACACCGCACGCCGACGCCTCGAGCGCCACCAGCCCGAAGCTCTCGCTGCGGCTGGGCACCACCACCGCGTCGGCAGCGCGGTAGTAGGTGGAGAGGATGTGGTGCGGCTGCGGCGGCACGAAATGCACCTGCGCGGCCAGGCCGAGCTGCTGCACGAGGGCACGAAGGTGCCCCTCCTCGGCGTTGCCCTCCTGGCCGCTGGCGCCGCCAACGACGAGCAAGATGGCATCGGGTCGGCCGAGTTCGGCCAAGGCGCGCACGGCGACGTCGGGTGCCTTCAGCGGCTGGATGCGGCCGACGAACAGCAGCACCGGCGCGTCGAGCGGCAGACCGAGGGCGTTGCGTGCGCCGGACTGCTCGCCGGGGGCGAAGAACGCGTGCTCGACACCGGGCGCGACGATCTCGATCCGGCCGGCCGGGTTGCCGTAGAGGCGACGGAACTGGTTCTCCTCCTCCGTGCAACTGACGCAGATCGCGTCGGCACAGCGAATGATGTCGGCCTCGGCCTGATGTCGCCACTCGCTCTCGGGATCGCCGCCCTCGGCCTTCACCTTGGCGAGCGTGTGGAACGTGGTGACGAACGGAACGTCGAGCTCGTGCTTGAGTCGGTGTGCCACCAGCCCGGAGAGGAAGTAGTTGGCGTGCATGACGTCGGCCGGCGCGTGGTTCTTCATGTGGTCGATGACCCCATCGCCGAACTCGTCGAGGACCGTCGGCAACGCCTCCTTCGGCAGGTCGTGTGCGCCGGCATCGATGTGCACCACCCGGTGCCCGGGCTCGACCGGCACCACGTCGGGCTGATCGGCGCTGGTGCGCCGGGTGTAGGTGGTGCACTCGACGCCCGCCTGCGCCAACGCCGAGGACAGTTCGCGCACATAGACGTTCATGCCGCCACTGTCGCCCGAGCCTGGCTGGGCCAGCGGCGACGTGTGGAACGAGAGCACCGCAACCTGTTGCATGTCGGAGGAGAACACTACCTGTTTGGTCGACATTCCAGGGAGGAGCGGGCCCATCGCCGCAGGTCCGTGCCAGAATCGCCGGGTGAAGCCCACCCGCAGGTCCCCCTTCGCGCGCGCCCTGTCGCCGCTGCGCGATTTCCTGCACACCGAGGCCGCCGGTGGCGCGCTGTTGGTGCTGGCATCGATCGTCGCCCTGGTGTGGGCGAACTCTCCGTGGAGCGCCAGCTACGAGCGACTGTGGAACAGCGAGGTGGGCATCACGGTGGCCGGCCATTCGCTGGTGCTCGACCTGCAGCACTGGGTGAACGACGGCCTGATGACCATCTTCTTCCTCGTGGTCGGGCTCGAGATCAAGCGCGAACTGACCAGCGGCCACCTCGCCGGTCGTCGTGCCGCCACACTGCCCATCGCCGCTGCGTTCGGCGGCATGCTCGTGCCGGCGGCGCTGTACCTCGCCATCGCGGGCGGCTCCGCTCCGAACGGTTGGGGCGTGCCGATGGCCACCGACATCGCCCTCGCCGTCGGGGTGCTCGCGCTCGCCGGCAGCCACGCGCCGGCGGGGCTGCGTGCCTTCCTGCTGGGGTTGGCGGTGGTCGACGACATCGGTGCCATCGTCGTGATCGCGGTCTTCTACTCCACCGGCGTCGCCTTCGGGTGGCTCGCCGCGGCGATCGCCGCCGTCGCCGCGACGGTGCTGCTGCAACGGTTCGGGGTGCACCAGCTGGTCGTCTACGTCGTGCTCGGCACGACCGTCTGGTTCGCCCTGCACGAGGCCGGGGTGCACCCCACGCTCGCGGGTGTCGCGATGGGTCTGCTCGCGCCCGTCACCCCCCGCATCGCGCCCGAGTTCGTCGACGCCGACGAACTCGCCGACCTCAGCTCGGCCGACGCCGCCCACCACACCGCCGACCTCGCACGGTCGTCGGTCAGCACCGTCGAATGGCTCGAGCACGTGCTGCACCCCTGGACGAGCTACCTCATCGTCCCTGTGTTCGCGCTGGCCAACGCCGGTGTGGTGGTGAGCACCGACAGCCTGCGCACCGCGTTCTCGTCGGCCATCTTCTGGGGCATCGCCGTCGGCCTGATCGTCGGCAAGCCACTGGGCGTGCTCGTCGCGTCGAAGCTGGCCATCCGCTCGGGTCGGGCCGACCGACCGGACGGCACCTCCACTCGACAACTCCTGGGTGCCGGACAGGCGGCCGGCATCGGGTTCACCGTCGCGCTCTTCATCGCCGAACTGGCGTTCGCGAACGACGACGGCACCGTGAACGAGCCGCAGGTGGCCGATGCGAAGATGGCCATCCTGCTGGCCTCGGTGGTGAGCGGTGTGCTGGCGTGGCTGGTGTTGCGTCAGCGCTCGCGGCTCGACGACACGAAGCTCTCGTAGACGTTCAAGAGCGCCTGCTGTTGCTCGGGCGACAGCAGTGGGTCGTTGGCGATGGCCTCTCGCACCCCGCGAGCATTCGCGTCGGCATCGAGGATGCCGGCCCGCTCGTACAGCGTCTCGGCGCTGATCTGCAGTGCCTTGGCGATCTGCTGGAGGATGTCGGCCGACGGCTTGCGCAGACCCCGCTCGATCTGCGACAGGTACGGGTTGCTGACCCCGGCCGTCTCGGCCAGGCGCCGCACGCTCATGCGCGCGATCTCGCGCTGCGTGCGGATGAAGTCGCCGAGTTCAGTCAGCGGCGTCGTCATCGTCGCCTGCCAGAAGGCCGTCGACGTCGGCCTCGCCGTCGCGGTAGCGACGAACGAGTTCGGCACTGAGCGCGTCGATGCGCACGAAAAGCTCCTTGCGTTCGGCCGAGCGCAGTTGCTCGAAGCTGTGCAGGCTGGCGATGTACGTGCCCAACTCCTCGAGCGACATGGACGCCAGGTCGGCGCTCCCGGCATCGGAGCACAGGTCCTCCAGGTCGAGCGCCAACTGGTGATGGCTGAAGTCGTCGGCCGGTCGGGGCGGCCGGGCCGGACCCCCCGTGAGCTGCGTGCTGAGGATGGCGGGCAGTTCACCGGTGATGTTCGCGTCGCTGTCACCGACCGCACGATGGCGCAGCTCGGCTCGGGCCACGTCGAGGCGCGCCTGCACCAGACGACGCACGTAGCTGACGGCGTCGTCCTCGTGCTGCAGCGTCGACCGCATCGCGCGCAGCTCGTCGAGGGGCAGCAGGCGGGGATCGGACTCGGTCGTGCTCATGCGAAACCTCCACTCACGGGCGGCAGGATTGCCACCTCGTCTCCGGCACTGATCGCGGTGCGCGCGTCGGCCGGTTCACCGTTCACCCAAACACGGCAGGTCGGCAGTACAGCCCGAAAGCCCTCACCGTAGACCGCCTCGGCGCGGGCCAACATCTCGCCCACGGTGGCCGCGTCGATCTCGGTCCGTCCCGTACGTGCCGCCTCGCGGGCAGCAGCGAACATCAAGAGCGTGGCCATCGGCTGCAGCGTAGTGGGCGTCCCCGAAGGACGACCGCTACCCTCCGGGCGATGCCCCTCGACCATTCCCGCACCGGTCACCGACCGGTCACGCGCCTGCTCGCACTGCGGCACGGCGAGAGCGAGTGGAACGCGCTCGGCAGGTGGCAGGGTCAGGCCGACCCACCCCTCACCGAGACGGGCTTGCTCCAGGCCGTCGCCGCGGGCCAACAGTTGGGCACGTTCGACGCCGTGTGGGCCAGCACCCTGCAGCGGGCCGCGTACACGGCTGCGATCATCTCCGAGGCCCTCGGCGTGGGACCGGTGCAGACCCACCCGGGCCTGATGGAGGCCGCATTCGGTCCGTGGCAAGGGCTGACCATCGCTGAGATCGAGGCCGGGTGGCCCGGCTACCTCCACGAGCACCGCCGACCGGACGGGGCCGAGGCGCCCGACGCGGTGGTCGATCGGGCCGTAGCCGCGTTTCGGGACATCGCTGCGCAGTCGCCCGGCGGTGAAGTCCTGGTCGTCACCCACGCCGGCCTCATCCGCACCGTGTGCCGCGCCCTGGGCGGACTCGACGTGCGATTCCCGAACCTCGGCGGCGCCTGGTTCATGGTCCACCCCGACGGTGCCGTCGTCGTGGGTGAGCAGGTGCAGCTCGTCGAACCGTCCGCCTTCCGCGACACACTCTGAGCCGCGATGCCCGACGACGAGCTCCACCCGTTCTCGGTCGAGGTCATCCGCTCCGCGCGCCGAAAGCGCACCGTCGGCGCCGAGATGCGCGGAAGTGTGCTGCGCGTCACCGTGCCGTCGTGGATGAGCCGGGCCGACGAGGCCCTCTGGGTCGACAAGATGTCGGCCAGCTTCCGTCGCAAGCGGTCCGTCGAGCGCATCGACCTCACCGAGCGGGCGAACACCTTGGCCCGCCGCCATCACCTGCCCCGACCCCGAGACATCCGTTGGGCCGACGACATGACGACGCGATGGGGGTCGTGCACGTACGACAACGCGAGTGTCCGCATCTCCACCCGTCTCGCGCCGTTTCCCGACTGGGTGATCGACTACGTGATCGTCCATGAGCTCTGCCACCTGGAGGTGCGCGGGCACGGCGACGACTTCTGGGCGCTGGCGTACCGATTCCCCAAGGCGGAACGAGCGATCGGCTACCTCATCGCGAAGTCGGGCGACGACCTCGACGAGGGGTGAGCCGGAGATCATGCGATCGCGAATCGCTTCGGTCGGTGGAAGCCCACCAGCAGGCTGCCGGCGATCACCGCGATGAGTGCGAGCACCACCAGCGACAGGGTCGCACGCAGGTTCTCGTCGGTGGCCACCCCCGCCGAGAGCACCTCGGCGACGAGCAGACCGAAGCCGCCGTCGGTCGCAGCGGACTGTCGCGTGCTCGGGTCGGAGTCGATCGACGTCGCCGAGCCGGACGAGTCGAGCACGATGTTGGTGGCTGTGGCCTGTTCGGTGAGCGCGTGCCCCGATGGTGCGGCGACGTAGCCACGGCAGGGGCCGTCCGCCAGATCGATCGAGAAGCGGCCGGCATCGTCGGTGACCGCGGTGAGCCGTTGTTCGTCACTGCCCTCGCCGCACACCGCGGTGACGGTGAGTCCGCCGAACGCCGCGCCGTCGGCGACCACGGCGCCGGCCCACTGAGGTGTCTGGGCAGAGGCCTCGGCGCGAGCCGGGAGCGCACTCGCCAGGGCACCGGCCAGAGCGAGCAGCGAGATGACGCGCATGGCCATGCGGCCGGCGCTCGCAGACATGTCGCCGCCACCCCACGCGCTCACCGGAACCAGCGGTCGCGACTCGGTGATCGACGTGCCGGGCATCAGCCCCATCTGTTCCCAGACGGGCTCGATGACGCAGTACTCGGCCAGTGCGTTCGCGGTCGCGTCGTCGAGTTCGCGGAACTCGACGCCGAGGCGGTACTCACCGAGCGGGAGCACCGTGACGTTGCGCACGACGGCCGGCACGCTGATCGTGGTGACACCAGTACGGGTCGGCACCGCCGCCTCCATGATCACCGCTTCACCGACCTCGAAACCGGCGTGACTCATCACGCCGGCGCCGAACGACGTGAGGTCCAGCAGCGACACGGCACGTTCGCCCAGGCTGGCCGACAGCACCGCATCGATGCGCGTCGCGCGACGACGGTGAGAGCGGCGGCCGAGCACTCGCAACTGATCCAGCGCGAGCACCAGCAGCCAGAGTGACACGGCCACCATGACCAGCAGCGCCGGCTGCGGCAGCGTGCCCATGGTGTGCGTCAGTCGGTCGCTGAGCCCGCGCAGCACCAGAACCACGCTGAGCACCACAGTGGCGACCACCAGGCTTGCGCCGTACTGGCTGGCCGGCAGGTCGACGATCGGTGTCCGCGCCGGTGCCCGGTCGGGATCGACGCCGCTGTTGAGGGTGGCGCCGATGTTGTGCAGCGACCAGCGCGCACGGTCGCAGGGGCGCAATGACCATCCGCTGAGCAGCGAGAGCGAGAGCGACACGTACACCGTGTACGGCAGCCAGAGGACCGCCATCGTCACCAACTCGGCGTGGAACGGAACTTCACCGGCGAGCAGAGCGGAACAGAGCAGCGACAGGAACGCGACCCGCCGCAGACCCGACAACGGCCGGACGGCCCACGCCAAGGCGGCAGCGCGCTGAGCGGCCGTGTGCGACGTGATGCGCAGCGCACCGTGGTGGCCGAAGAGCATCTCGCGGGCGCCGCGCACGCGGTGCACGCGGTCGCGGTACACCTCGTCGGCGGTGCGGAGCGAACGATGCGCGACGACGGGGACGTCGGAGGGAGCGGTGATCCGCCAGCCGGCCCCGTGCAGTTCGGCGGTCGCAGCCCAGTGAGCTTCGACGGCTGCGGCGGAGCCGATCGTGACGTCGCGAAGTGCTGCGGTGCGAACGAGCGAGCCGGAACCCAACCACACGGCCACTCCTCGGCGACCGAGGGCGGGGTTCAGTGCGCTGCGTTCGAAGAGCAGTTCGTGGCGGTGGTCGGGGCCGTGCTCGGGCGAGTCGTCGCTGAGCGACACCCCGAGGCCCTGCACCACGCCCACGGAGAGATCGACCAGATCGGCGGACAGGCAGCGGACGATGTCGGTCGCCGGAACGTCGCCGGCGTCGAGGAGCAGGAACTCGGCGCTGCGCACGGCGGCCGCCATGACCCGCAGGCCGTTGCGGTCGTCGGGGTCGGTGGCGGCGTACACCGCCTGGAACTCGAGCGCGAGGAGGGCGACCTCGGAACGACCGCGGTGATCCACGACCACGACGTCGGCCACACCCTCGACAGAGCGAAGGGCCAACAGCGTGGCGCGGAGTTCGTGCAGCGGTTGGTCCGCGATGCGGACGACGGTGTCGACGGCATCGCCGAAACGGCGACGGTCTTCGGGGGGACGGCCGAACGGCATCGGCCACAGTGCCCAGACGAGCAGGAGCGCGCCGACGAGGCCGAACAGTTCGACCAGGAAGAAGGGGACCGCGAGCCAGGCCGGAGCTCCCTGCATCGATGCCGCCAGCCGCCAGCCGAGGTACGCGATGCCACCGACGAGGCCGGACACCGCAAGTACCCGCGCACCGACGTGCTCGTTCCTCCTCATCTCGTCGGGTTCCTTTCTCGAAGAGCTTGGGCCTCGTGGTTCGTCACGACTCGTGCTGTCGCCGCCCGCAGGCGTCTGACTTTCTTCATCGGCGTCACGCTGCGTGAACTTGACCCGCGATCCCGAACCGGCACCGCACCTCGTCGGCCGAGACGCCCTGAGGCTGACGGGGTGACGAGGGCGGGCGTCCGGTAACCTCCCCGTCTCGTGGGCACCGCCAAGCGTGAACGTCAGAAGTCCAACCGTCAGATCCGTCTGCAGGAGCTCGCCAAGGAGCAGCGCAAGGAGAAGTCCAAGCGCGTCGCCTTCAAGGTGGTCGGCGGCATCGTGGCGTTCATCGCCGTGGTGGGCGGCGTCTACCTCATCGGTGGGGACGACGACGGCGGCGGGTCAAGCTCGAGCACGTCGGTGGGCGTGACCACCTCGACGATCGACCCGAACGCCCCCACCACGACGGCACCCCCCAAGCCCGAGGTCAGCGCCCCCGGCAGCGACCCTTCCGAGCTGAAGGTGACCACACTGAAGGAAGGCACCGGCGAGGCGGCCAAGAACGGCGACACCCTCGACGTGCACTACGTCGGCGTGTTGTCGAAGGACGGCACCGAGTTCGACAACAGCTACGACCGTGGCGCCCCATTGGTGCTCACCCTCGGCGCCGGTCAGGTCATCGTGGGGTGGGAAGAGGGTCTCGTCGGCGTGAGGGTCGGCGGCCGATACCAGATCGACATTCCGGCCGAGAAGGCCTATGGCGCGAACGGCGCGGGCGAGAACATTCCGCCGAACGCCGGCCTGACCTTCGTCGTCGACATCATGGCCATCGTGCCCGGAGCGACCACCGAGACGACCACGGCTGCGCAGACGACTGCGGCGGCCACCACCACGACCGCCGGCTGAGCACCACGCCTTCGCCTGGCCGATCCGACCGGGTCAGGCGAGTTCGCCGTACACCTCGACCGCACCCAGCCGCTCCCACGCGCCAGGACCGCCCACCAGAGCGTCGCCGGTGCGCAACACGGCCAGCGGTGTGTTGGCGAGGCTGCGTGTGCGGTGCAGCCGCTCGGGCGACCACGCTTCGGCCTCGGTGACCAACGCCAGACCGGAGACCAGCCCGAGACCCAACGTGAACGCCCCACCACGAGGGTCGACCATCGGGTCACACATCGCCGCCGCGCTGCCTCCGGTTGCGACGACCACGCCACCGTTGGCCAACACCTCGCTGAGCGCATCGAACAGCGGTGTGTTCTTGAGCACCGACCGCAGGTGCAACGGCTGGTCGCCCACGAAGTAGACGGCGCGGGCGCGACGCACCAGGTCGGCGGCGCCGTCCTCCATCGCCTCGGCGCGGCGCATGACCATCAGTGCTTCCACCTCGACCGACAGTCGTTCGGCCCAGTTCATCGCCGCGGCGACGAGACGCTCGGGGTGTTCGAACGCGTCGGCGGTGGGCAGCACCACCACACGATCGGCGGCGGCAGCGGCCAACAGGCGGGCGTCGAGTTCGTCGTTGGCGGTGAAGGGGCCGCCGCCCTGGAGTGCAATCGTGCCGGTCATGCGACCGAGCGTACGCGGCTCAGTCGAGCAGTTCGGTGCGCAACCGCTCGATCGCCTCGGCGGGGACACCCACGTTCATCGCGAACTCACGGATGCTGCCGTGCCGGCCGCGGACGTGGCCGATCATGCGCATCATCGCCTCGGGCACGGCCGCCGAGAACACCGACGGCCCGGCCATGATCCGGGCGTGCAGCTCGGGGTACTCACGCACCGACCAGTCGCGCATGCGTTCCATGCCCTCGGCGGTCATCGCGTAGTCGGCGACGATGTACTCGTCGAGCACGTCGAGGCACCCGAGCACCATCATCGCGAGCATGCCGGTGCGGTCCTTGCCGGCGGCGCAGTGGAACACCGCGGGCAGTGCGTCGGGTTGGGTCAGCGCGACGAGCGCTTCGGCCAACCGCTCCTCGCCCTCCTCGAGCATCGCCACATAGGCCTGCTCGAGAAAGTCGGCCGGTTCCTCGGGCATCGCATCCGCCTGCGCAGCCGTCCAGGTGCTGTCGATGACCGGAACGTGGTGGAACTGCACCGGATGCTCGTCGCGAGGAAAGGTGCCACGTTCCTCCAACTCGGCGAAGGTGCGCAGGTCGATGACCGTCCGCAGGCCCAGTGCACGGACGACCTCGAGGTCGGCTCCGTTCAGCCGGTACAGCCCGTCGGCGCGAAAGAGCCGGCGCCACGCGGTGGTGCGACCGTCGATGGTCGGGAAGCCGCCCATGTCGCGGAAGTTGTGCACGGCGTCGAGGCGCACGAGTCGGCGAGGATCGCCGCCGATGTCGGGCAGGAGGTGGGGGGTCATCACCCGGTCACGGTACCCACGGCGGGTGCCGCTTCGGTGACCTGCGGGTGTCACCGGGGTGAAACCTGCTCGACCGGTGCGGATGGGCACCGACGATCGCGGGTCAGCCCGGCAGGACGTCGTCGAGCGATGCGTGCAACCGGGTGACGATCTGGTCGATCTCACCCTCGGTGACCACGAATGGCGGGGCGATCATCACCGCGTCCTGCACCGGGCCCGAGCCCGCCGGGTACACCCACATGTCGCGGGCCAGGGCCGCCTGCACCACCGCATCGCGGCTGCAGCGCAGCTCGACACCCCAGAACAGACCCTTGCCGCGGATGTCGACGACCGATGGGTGGCCGGCGAGCTCGGCCCGCAGCCGGTCTTCGAGCACCACGCCCATCGTCGCGGCACGTTCGACGAGTTGCTCGCGGCGCAGGATGCCGAGCACGGCGGCACCGGCGGCGCACGCAGCATCGTTGCCGGTGAACGTGAAATACATGAAACCCGAGCCGCGCAGCGTCTCGGCGACCTGGTCGGAGGCCGCCACGGCACCGAGCGGCACGTAGCCGCCACCGAGACCCTTGCCGCCGACGATGACGTCGGGCTGCATGGGGAAGTGCTGATGACCCCAGGTGGTGCCGGTGCGGCCGTAACCGGTCATCACCTCGTCGGCGATGAGCAGGATGTCGTTCGCCTTGCACACCTCGTCGACGACCGTCCAGTACTCGTCGTCGGCCATCAGACACGCTCCGGCAGCACCGGTGATCGGCTCGGCGATGAACCCGGCGATGGTGGCGGGGTCCTCCCGCTCGATGATCTCGAGCACCTGCTGGGGATCGTTCCATGGCACCTTCGGGAACGGCAACAGCATCGGCTCGTACCCGGCTTGACGGCCGAGATGGCTGGCGGCGGACATGGTGCCCAGGGTCATGCCGTGGTAGCTGGGGTGACGACCGACGATCTTCCATCGACCCGGGCGACCCTTGGCCACCTGATAGGCGCGGGCCAGCCGCAACGCCGAGTCGGTGCTCTCGCTGCCGCCGCTGGTGAAGAACACATGGCCCATTCCGTCGGGTAGCCAGTGATCCACCAGTTCGTCGTGCAGCGCGAGCCGCGACGGGGTGGGCCACAACGGCACGACGTAGCCCATCGGCATGACGGCTGCGGCCGCCTCAGCGACCTCGGTTCGACCCCAGCCGATGTTGCCGACGATCGCGCCGGCCGCGGCGTCGAGAATGCGGCGGCCGTCGGCCGTGATGAGGTACACACCTTCGCCGCCCACGATGGTGGGCGACGGCGGGGCACCGGGAAGGAAGGCGTAGCGATCGGAGGCGGTGGACATCGCTCGGAGTCTCGCGCTGCGAGCAGGTGGGACCAGGACCGGAATCACATGGCAGTGCCCCGGTCGTCGTCGGTCCAGTCGGCGAGATGGTGCCGGAACATGATGCTCAGCCGCGGCTCGTGCGCCGATGCGCTCTTCGGCACGCTGTGCTCCCACTGGTGCTGGCAGGCACCGCCCATGACCAACAGGTCGCCGTGGCCGAGCATCCAACTGGATGACGACCCGCCTCCCTTCGGCCGCACCTGGAACGCCCGCGGTACACCGGTGCTGACGATCGCGACGACCGGGTTCTCGAGATGGAACCGTTCGCGATCGGCGTGCCAGGCCACCGAGTCGCGGCCGTCGCGATAGAGGTTGAAGCCGATCGCATCGAAGGGCCGGTGGTATCGGGCCGTCAGCGCGTCGAGCGCGTCGCGGAGCACCGGCAGCGGCGGCTGGACCGCGAGGTCGCCGTCGGTCGAGGACCGGTCGCCCCACCACCCGGTGAGCCGTGGCTCGGCGACCTTGCGGTCGAACATGATCACTTCTCGCTGGCGCCAGGCGATCTTGGCGACGAGTTCGGCGAAGACCAGGTCGGCGCCGTGCAGCCAGCCCGGTAGGTGGTCGATCCAGCTCTCGTCGTCGAGCATCGTGCGCGTCATGCACTGGAACGACGCGTCGACGGCAGGATCTTCGAACGCGAAGAGGCACTGCTGCCAGATGAGGGCAGGATCGTCGAGCACGTGAACGGCGGCTTTGGACATGACGACATCCTCGCGTGATCGAACACCTGTTCGCAACCCTTCACGAAACGGGCGACGACGACCGCTCGGCCTAGCATCACCACGTGTCCACCGTGGAACCGCAGTACATCGACGACCCCGACGATCCCCGGCTCGGCGACTACAGCCATTTGCGTACCCGCAAGGAGAGCGATCAGTTCATGATCGCCGAGAGCGCGACGGTGGTCGAGCGACTGCTCACATCGCGCTTCCTCGTGCGCTCGTTCCTGCTCAGCCCGAAGGGGTGGGACCGGATGAAAGAGACGATCGAAGCCCATGAGCGAACGGTGCCCGTCTACATCGCCGAGAGCG
Source organism: Acidimicrobiaceae bacterium (assembly GCA_031413415.1). GTDB lineage: Bacteria > Actinomycetota > Acidimicrobiia > Acidimicrobiales > Ilumatobacteraceae > UBA668. The sequence continues at coordinate 2,645 of JANOET010000300.1, read as the reverse complement.
ATGTGCTGGAGGCCATCGTCGGCTTCGACCTGCACCGAGGTGTGCTCGCGGCAGCCGGGCGACGCGGCTGGCCGACGCTGCCCGACATCGTCGGCAGCGCCAAGCGACTGGTGGTGCTCGAGGGCTCCAACGACCACGAGAACATCGGCGTCATCGCCCGCTCGGCTCGCGGTCTCGGGTTCGACGGGATGATCCTCGACCCCACGTGCGCCGACCCCTACTACCGCCGCAGCATCCGAGTGTCGATGGGCGAGATCCTCCACCTGCCCATCACCCGGGCTGCGAGTTGGCCCGACCCGCTCGCGTACCTGGCCAAGCAGGGGTTCGAGCTGTGGGCGCTCACCCCCGACACCGATGCCGAGAGCCTGTTCGGCATGGGCATGCCCGAGAAGGTGGCGTTGGTCGCCGGCGCCGAAGGCCCCGGGCTGTTGCCCACCACGCGGGCGCGCACCCACTACGACGTACGCATTCCGATGCACCACGGCGTCGACTCACTGAACCTCGGCCACGCGCTCGCCATCGCGATGGCGGCCGTGTCGCCCGGCGTTCAGGCCTGAGCTGCGCCGGCGCGCTCACACGCCGGCGGTGACCCCGCCGTCGACACCCCACAGGGCACCCGTCACGTACGACGCGTCGTCGCTCGCCAGGAACAGCGCGACTGCGGCGATCTCGTCGGGGTGCGCGCCACGACCGATGGGCACGCCGGCACCGGGATCCTCGTAGACGCTGATGCCGTCGGCGGCGAGTCGTTCGGCATGCGCATCGTTGAACCGGGTCATCACCAGACCGGGTGCGATGGCGTTGATGCGGATGCCCTCGGCCGCGTGGTCGAGCGCCATGCCTCGCGTGAGTTGGGCGATGGCGCCCTTCGTGGCCGAGTAGATCGACAGGTAGCGCTCGGCGATGATCGCGTTGGCCGAGCTCATGTTCACGATCGCGCCGCTGCTGCCCTGACGACGGAACTGCAGGATGGCCTGACGCGAACCGTTCAACACGCCACCGACGTTCACGGTGAAGCTGCGCACGAACTTCTCGCTCGCGTCGTCGTCGGTCACCAGGCCGGGCAGGTTCACCGCCGCGTTGTTCACCATCACGTCGAGTTGGCCCCAGCGCGCCACCGCGTCGGCCACCAGCGCTGCCATCTGCGCGTCGTCGGCAACGTCGACAGTGGCCGCGGCTGCCACGCCGCCGACATCGACGATTCCCGCCACCGTGGCTTCCGCCGCAGCACCGTCGATGTCGGCGACGAGCACTCGCGCGCCGGCCCGCGCGAAGCGTCGCGCGATGGCTTGCCCGATCCCGTTGCCCGCACCCGTGACCACGACCACTCGTTCGTTCAGCTGCATGCGCCGAACGTACTCCCGGACGGTCAGGTCGTCTGGTGCCACGCCGCCGCGATGGCAGCGACGTGTCGTTCGTCGGTGCCGCAGCAGCCTCCGACCACCTGCAGCGCCGGCAACGCGGCGCGGAGCTGCACGTAGCGGGCCGCGAGGTCGGCGGGGTCGCCGTCGTCGAGCACCTCCATCTCGTCGAGCTCGGCATGACTGAGGGTCGATGCGTTGGCGCGCAGCCCACCGATTCTGGCCACCCACGAGTCAGCATCATGGAAGACGTGGTCGAAATGGGTCGGGTGGGCGCAGTTGATCATGTAGTGCGACGGGTAGTCGTCGGTGGCCTCGTCGGTGGCGACGATGGCATCGCCCAAGGTCATGCCCGACGGCAAGCGGCCATCCGTCTCGAGCGTGTACGACACGACCGCGGGCAGTCCCGCTGCGCGAGCGGCCCAGGTGATACCGACGGCTTCGTCCACGTAGCCCATCGTCAGCGCGGTCACGACGTCGACACCCGCGGTCGCCATCTGCTGCACCTGGAACGCGTGGTACGCCTCGGCCTCGACCGCATCCATGGTCGCTCCGAGGACGTAGCCGTCACCGCGTGGTCCCACCGTCCCACCGATGAGGAACGGCTCGCTGCCGGTCCAGCGCGACCGCACGTCGGCCAGCACCGCAACACCGTCGCCGATGAACGCCGCCAACGCATCGAGGTCGTGACCCAGCGTGGCCGCCCACTCGGGGTTCGCCCTCCAGGTCGGCGCCTCGAGTATCACGGCAGCATCGTGTGCTGCTGCGATCGCGGCGTAGTGCTCGTAATACTCCGTCAGCAGTGCCCGGCCTGCTGTGGTGCCAGCGAGGGGATACGCAGCGAATGCCGGCAGCTCGACGCCGCGGAGGAAGACGAGCCAGGTCTCGAGCCCCCCGTCGGTGATGACGGCCGAGCCGTTCGTGGGCCAGGGAGAACGAGTCGTCGTGGTCATGCGGAGCATTCAAATACATTGCGGTGCGTCGTGCACCCACCAAGAGACGCCACTTCAGAAGCCCGACGTTTTCCGGCAGCCGCCGGGCATCCGCGACCCGTCCGAGGCAATCCGACAACCCCGGTGCTGCCGGGTCACCTCGGTCAGGACGACTCGACCGGGCCCGGCGGAAAACATTCGTGGAGACGAGGGTGTGTTGTCTCAGGACATGCAGGACACATGTCGCGCGTCATAGCGGACACCCGTTGACGCTGTCGGGGTGTCAAAAGCCCGACTGATCATCACCGCCGTTGTCCTCGAAGGCCGCTCCGCGAGCGAGGTCGCCCGCACC
>JANOET010000299.1:0-3763 GCA_031413415.1 Acidimicrobiaceae bacterium | reverse complement strand
CCAGCCACCACGCCAACGGCAATTGCATCAACTGCAGCGCGATCAGCGAGCGGATGATCAGCGGCGAGAACGCCGCAGTGACCTCATCGGCCCCCGCCGACACCGCGCTGGTGTGCTGGTAGTGCTCGTAGACGAGTGTCTCGCCGGTCGGCAGCCGCATGGGCAGGTACACCTCGAGTTGGCTGTCCAGGCTCTGTTCGTAGACGTTCTCGGGCCCGCTGAGGTCCGTGAAGATCACCACGGGCTTGTCGCTGGAGAACGTCGCCAACACCTCGGGTTCGAGCGGGAAGCGTTGGCCGATGAGGAGGTGCTCGTCGGAGTAGACCACGAGACCGTCTGGGGTGAAGACCTTGACACGGTTGATGGTCCCCCGACCGACGATCGAGTCGATCACGGCGTCCATCGATGCGAGGGCGTCGGCCTTGCCAGCGATCAGGTCGGGTGTCATGTTCGGCGCAACCACCTCGTTCGCCATCAGGCTGGCCAGTTCCTGTGCGTCTCGGATGGACTCCTGCGTACTCGTGTCGCGCACCCGCGAGCCGGCGATGAGCGAGACCACGAAGAGGATGGCAACTCCGACGATCGCGAACTGCACCATGGCTGCGGCCAGGGATACGCCGCGGCCACGTCTCGGCGCCGGGCGCGGCCCCACCGAGCGTTCGGACAGCGGCACTGCCGCGGCCTCGTCGTGCAACGTGGTTCCCGTGATCGGTGAATCTACCTGAAGCGGGACAGCGGCCACACGACATCGACCGAGGCGTGCTCGATGGCCGGCGACCAGTTGCCGCTCGAAGCGGCGCCCACGAGGCGCCGCTGGTCGAGCAGTTGGTCGCGCAACGCGATGGTCGCGGCGAGTGGCGTCGAGTCGAGTTCGAGGCGCACGGAGCGCTCGCACTGCTGGAAGAACCGCAGCACCATGTCCCGTCGGCCGAGCTCGGCGGCCGCACGCATGGCGACGTGATACGCGGGTTCGCACGAACGGTCGATTGCAACGGCTCGTTCAGCCAGGTCGAGCGAGGTGCCCACCACACCAGCCGCGAGAAACGCTTCGGCTGCAGCCACGTGGATCTCGAGGCGGAGTCGCTCGTAGTGGCGACGCGCGCCCTCGGTCCATTCGACGTAGCGCTCGTCGGCCAGGATCGGTGCAACGGCCAGCGAGCATGCCTCCATCAGCAGGGTGCGCCGCTCGGCACCCTCCGTGCCGGGCAACGAGCGAACCAGCGCGTCGAACCGATCCACATCGATGTCCGCTCGCTCGCGGACGAGCCGATACGCACCGGGCTCGGTGGCGATCAGCGAGTCGTCACGATGCACGCCCGGCTGCAGGCTGCTGCGCAGCACCGAGACACAGGCCTCGAGCGTCGCGATCGGGTCGCGGGGCATCTTGCCGCCCCACAGCTCCTCGATCAGCTCGTCCTTCGTGACGGCCCGGTCGTTGAGGAGCAGCAGCTCCAACAAACGCCGAGACTTCACGCCGCCGAGGTCCCTCGGACCAAGGACACGGTCCCCCACACGCACCACAAGGGTGCCAAAAACGCCCACCGTAATCACTCTCGTCCTCCCGTTGACGATCGCTTCCCGCAGGGACAGCGTGCCTGACAGCATCCCGGGCCACCAGCCCCACCCAGGTAGGACGGGGTACCAGAAGGTCGTACCGGGCGTCCTAGGACCCCGACGGCGTGGGTGGGGAGTCGGGAAGGCCGTGCTCGGCCACGAACGCGACGACTTCGAGTTGGCTGCGCGCTCCCAACTTGGCCATCAGGGTGCGCAGGTGACCACGGCAGGTGTGCACCGACATGCGCAGCTCGTCGGCGATGGCAGCGGGGGCGTTGCCACGGCTGAGCGACACCAGCACCTCGCGCTCGCGCTCGCTGAGCCGGGGATACGCGGCCACCGGGGAACGCTTCGCCGTGGCCCGCATCTGACCTCTGGCCTGATGCAATGCACTCGACGAGAGCACCGTCATCGACGGGGCGGCGGTGCGGACACGGTCCACCACCGCCTCGAGTGTCATGCCGCGCTCGACCACGACTGCTGCGACCGAGGGATGCGCCACGGTGACCGTCGCCGCATCGCGAGCTGCTGCATGCGCGCTGTCGAGGTCGAGCAGCACGACGTCGAGACGTTGGCCATCGATGTCGAGCGCGTCGAGCGAGGTGACGCATGCCGCCACCTGCAGTCCGTCGAACGACGACAGTGCGCTCGACCAGAGTTCTGCGTGCACCGCCCGTCCGGTGACCACGCCCAACCTCACCATGGGCGGCAGGCTACTCAGTAACGACCGACGGGGCGGGTTCTGCTTCAATGCGGAGCGGGCAACGAAGCACTGTGGGGGTTCACGAATGACCGCGAGCAACGACGTCGACGTGGTGGTGGTGGGGGCAGGGTTCTCCGGGCTGTACCTGCTGCACGAACTGCGCCGACTCGGCTTCACCTTCCGAGTGCTCGAGGCCGCCGACGACGTCGGTGGCACGTGGTACTGGAACCGCTACCCCGGCGCACGGTGCGACATCCCGACCACCGACTACACGTACTCGTGGGATCGCGAGCTCGAGGCCCAATGGTCGTGGTCCGAGAAGTACGCCACCCAGCCCGAGATCCTCCGCTACGCGCAGTTCGTCACCGACAAGCACGACATGCGTCCCCACATCACCTTCGAGACCAAGGTCGAGTCCGCCGCGTGGGACGACGTTGCGAAGCGCTGGCAGGTGCGCACCGCCGCCACCGGGCCGTCGGGAACCGCTGCGACGATCACGTGTCGCCACTACGTGATGGCCACCGGGTGCCTGTCGCTGCCGAAGACTCCCGACGTACCAGGAGCCGAACGCTACACCGGCGACGTGTACGTCACCGCCCGTTGGCCCCACGAGGGTGTCGACTTCACCGGCAAGCGCGTCGCGGTCATCGGCACCGGTTCATCCGGCATCCAGTCCATCCCGCTCATCGCACAGCAGGCCTCGCAGGTCACCGTGTTCCAGCGCACGCCGAACTTCTCGGTGCCGGCGCACAACGGCTCGGTTCGACCCGAGAAGCGTGCGCCACTCGAGGCCGACCGCGACGGCTACCGCCACGCGGCCAAGTACTCCCGTGGCGGCATCCCGGCCGAGCCCCACCAGATCATGGCGCTCACGTCCACCCCCGAAGTGCGCCGCCAACGATTCGAAGCGGCGTGGGCAGCCGGTGAGCTGTTCGAGATCCTGGGCGTGTTCGCCGACCAGGCCATCTCGGCCGAAGCCAACGAGATCCTCGCCGAGATGATCCGCGAGAAGATCCGCGAGATCGTCGTCGATCCCGAGACGGCCGAGACGTTGAGCCCTCGCGACCATGCCTTCGGCACGAAGCGACCCTGCCTCGACACGAACTACTACGCCACCTACAACCTGCCGCACGTGCGCCTGGTCAACTTGAAGACGACGCCGATCACATCGGTCACCGAGACCGGCATCGAGTTCGGTGACGAGTCCGTCGAGTTCGACGCCATCGTCTACGCCACCGGATTCGACGCGATGACCGGCGCCATCGTGTCGGTCGACATCGAGGGCCGCAACGGCGTGACGCTGCGCGACAAGTGGGCAGCCGGACCGGTCAACTACCTGGGGTTGATGACCACCGGGTTCCCGAACTTCTTCACCATCACCGGGCCGGGCAGCCCGTCGGTGCTGTCGAACATGATGGTCTCCATCGAACAACACGTCGATCTGGTGCGCGACACGCTGGTACACCTGCGCGACCAGGGTTTCGACACCATCGAACCCACGCAGAC
>JANOET010000298.1:0-7214 GCA_031413415.1 Acidimicrobiaceae bacterium | reverse complement strand
TGCTCTGGTCGCCGAGACCGAACGCGACACGGTCGTGCCGTTCGCACAACGTCGGCTGAGCGACGGCGGACTCGTGGGCTGCACCCGGCTGATGAGCCTCCAGTGGCAACCTCGACGAGGCCTGCCGATCGAGGCCGAGATCGGCGGCACCTGGCTCGCCACCGACGCACAACGCTCCGCTATCAACACCGAAGCCAAGCTGTTGCTGCTCACCCACGCGTTCTCGACGTGGGGCGTGCACCGCGTCGCCATCTGCACCGACGCGCGAAACGAGCGCAGTCGCGTTGCGATCGAGCGCCTCGGAGCGAAGTTCGAAGGAATCCTGCGCAATCACCGGCTCAGCATGGGAGACCGCACCGAGGCGGGCACGCCTCGCGACACGGCGCTCTACTCGATCGTCCCCGGCGAGTGGCCGGGAATCCGCACACGTCTGGAGGAACGACTCGATGTCTGACGACCGACGCGTCATGCTCATCACGGGGGCATCGCGGGGTATCGGCGCCGCCGTCGCCTTCGCCGCCGCTGCGCAGGGATACGACCTGGTGCTGAACTTCGCCTCCTCGTCGGCCGCCACCGAGGAACTGGCCGCCACGTTGCGCGAGACCGGCAGCCGGGCGCTCCCGGTGCAAGCCGACCTGGGCGACGAGGGCGCTGTCGTGCGCATGTTCGAGACCGTCGATCGTTGGTTCGGTCGCCTCGACGTGCTCGTCAACAACGCCGGCATCGCCGGGGGGTACGGCACGATCGACACCGTCGACGAGGCGATGCTCGCTCGACTGTGGGCAGTCAACGTCACCGGTCCGTTCATTGCCAGCCGTGAGGCGGCCGCACGCATGCGGACCGACCGCGGCGGCCGCGGCGGCAGCATCGTCAACATCTCGTCGAAGGCCGCCGTGCTCGGCGGTGCCGGCGAATGGATCCACTACGCCGCGTCGAAGGGCGCAGTCGATTCGTTGACGGTGGGGCTCGCGAAGGAACTCGCCACCGTCGGAGTGCGGGTGAACGGGGTTCGGCCCGGCCTCATCGAGAGCGACTTCCACGACCAGGCACCCCCGGGCCGCATTGCTCGGCTCGCACCCACTGTGCCGATGCAACGTGCAGCGAGCCCCGACGAGGTGGCCGGCGCCGTGCTCTTCCTTGCCGGCCCCGACGCGGGCTACGTGACCGGCGCGTTCATCGACGTCTCCGGTGGCCGCTGACCCGTCATCACCGCTCGGCCGGCCACGAGCGCGAGGATCGACGTGAGCACGGTCATTCCCACCATCACCGGCGGCAGTGCCTCCGGTCCGATGGCGTCGAACATCTGACCGAGCACCCAGGGCATCACCAGTGCCCCCACACCCGACGCGGCCACGATCGCCGACGTGTTCCTACCGCTGAGTGCGAGATGCGACTCGGCGAACGCCATCATCGAGGCGTACTGGGGAGCGATCGACACAGCGAACAGTGCCGTCACCAACCAGAGCATCGGCCCGCCGGCGGGAAAGAGCGCGAACAGCACGGCGGCCACGACCGAGAGGCTCATGCTGCCGGCGACCATCTGGCCGGGCGACATCAGCCGAGCCATCCAGATGGCCACGAAACGACCCAGGGCGAAGCCGCCCCAGAACACCGTGAGCATCGCCGTCGCGGTGGTGGCATCGCCGTACTCGATCTGCTCGACATAGGTGTGGATCCATCCGACGAATCCGGACTCGAACGCGACGTAGGCGAAGAAGAAGAGACAGACCAACACGACATGCATCGTCCTCGCGCCACCCGCCGTGCTTCGCGCCACGGTGTCCATTCGCGTTCGCGTCGGCGCGGGATGGCGAAGCAGCACCGCCCCGGCGACAGCGGCCAGTAGCCCCACGGGGATCGCGACGGCCCACACCGAGTCGAACCAGTGGATCGATCGATTGACGAGCAGCGGTGCCGTGAGCGCACCGATCGCGAAACACAGGTGCAGTGCGTTCAGCAGCGCCCCCGCGCCGCGTGGCCGGCTCCACATCACGAGCGTGTTGCCCGCCACATCGCTGACTCCGCAGGCGGCACCGAGCACCCCGAACGCCAGCACGAGCAGGAGCAAGTTGGGTGCCCACGCGACGAGCAGGATGCCGATCACGCCGGCCGCCATCGATCCGGCCCACCATCGGTGGCCGCTCCCGTGGTCGAGCAGGCGACCGGCGAACGAGGAGCCGGCGATGTACCCGATGGAGCCGCCGACGAACATCCACGCGATCCCGCCGTCGTCGGTGCCCATTCGATCGCGAAGGTGCGAGAGCGCCGGGCCCGAGATGGACAGCACGATGCCGATGAGCACGAAGCCCATCAGGTATGCCGGGACGGCGTCACGCTGGCGCATCGGCCGGGAATCGTCGTCGAGCATGCTTTTCCAATCTAGGTGAGCCTGTATCGTCGCCTCCGATGCAGGTCCTCGTCGTGCTCGCCCATCCGAAGGGCGACAGCTTCAACCATGCGATCGCCACTCGTGCCTGTGGGGCTTTGCGGCTGGCGGGACACACCGTCGAGCTGCTCGATCTCTACGCGTCGGGCTTCGGCGCGGCGATGACCCGCGACGAGCGCGCCGCCTATCACCGCAACACGCCGATTCTCGACCCACTCGTGCGCGGCCATGCCGATCTCGTCGGAACTGCCGAAGCCTTGGTCTTCGTCTATCCCACGTGGTGGAGCGGGCAGCCAGCCGTGCTGAAGGGCTGGCTCGAGCGGGTGCTGGTACCGGGCGTCGGGTTCCGATTCACCGACGAGGGCAAGGTGCGGCCCGGCCTCACACAGGTGCGTCACCTGGTGGGCATCAGCACCTATGGCTCCCCCTGGCGGTACGTGAAGATCGTCAATGACAACGGGCGACGCACGCTGATGCGCACCATCCGCATGAACACCGGCTTCCGCACGCGCTGCAGGTGGTTGGGCATGTACGCCATCGACACGGCAACTGCCGACGAGCGTGAACGATTCCTCGCCCGGGTCGAGCGGCAGATGAGGGCGTTGTGAAAGTCCACGTCGTCCACTGTCATCCCGACCCCGACTCGTTCGTGGCGGCGGCTCGCGATCGTGTGCTCGCCGGCCTCGCCGCCGCAGGCCACGAGGTGCGATTGCTGGACCTGTACGTCGACGGGTTCGTCCCCGAACTGTCGGCCTGGGAGCGCGACCACCACCTCGACGACCCCTCGACGAAGCCCGACATCGCCACCTACGCCGAGGATCTGCGGTGGTGCGACGCGCTCGTGCTGGTGTACCCGACGTGGTTCTCGGGTCAGCCGGGCATGTTGAAAGGCTGGATCGATCGAGTGTGGGTGAAGGGCGTCGCGTACGATCTGCCCGACGGGGCGAACACCATCCGCCCACGACTTCGCAACATCCGTCGAGTCGTCGCGGTCACCACACACGGCTCGCCCAAGTGGGTGAATGTGGTGCAGGGAGAAGGCGGCAAGCGCGTCGTGTTCCGTGCGCTGCGCATGCTGTGCAGTCCCACGGCACGCACCACATGGCTCGCGTTCTATGGCATCGATCTGTCCGACCACGAACGGCGGGTGGCGTTTCTCGACAAGGTCGAGCGGCGAATGCGCAACCTTCGCTGACTCAACCCCTCAAGAACACGGTGACGACCTCGACGTGCGGTGTGTTGGGGAACAGATCGAGGACGGTGGAGCCCGAGTGCCGATATCCGTGCTCCGCCAGCAGTGTGGTGTCACGAGCGAGGCTCACCGGATCGCAGCTCACCAGCACGATGCGCTCCGCGTCGGTACCGGAAAGTACAGCGGCTGCTTCGCGTCCCAACCCGGCGCGGGCCGGGTCGACGACGGCCAGCCGCATCGGACGCGGCGACCACCGTTCGAAGGGCATGCAGTGCACCTCTGCGTCGGGAACGTTGATCGCGGCGTCGGCGCACGCCGAGCGGCTGCTCTCGACGACGACGGCCAGATCGAGCGGGAGCGCGGCGGCGAAGAGGCCGACGCCGCCGTAGGCGTCGAGCACCGGCCCGGCCTCGGTCAGCAACGGCCCGGCGGCCTCGCGGACGGTACGGACGAGCAACTCGGCCGCTGCTGGACCGCTCTGGAAGAACGACGCGGCGCTCACCTGCAGCGAGCTTCCACCGACACGCTCGTGGATGATCGCGTCGGGACCCACCGACACGTGGCCGGGCAGACCGTCGATCCGGGCTCGCGGGTTCGACGGCAGCACCGTCGCCGCTCCGGACGACGCCGAGACGCGCACCGACACCCCGTCGGCACCGTGCACGCGCATCGACGGCAGCAGTTCGGTGATGCCCGGATGCGCCACCAGACAGTCGTCGACGCGCACCACCAGATGGCTCGCCACGGCACGGAGCCCGACCCGCCCGCTGTCGTCGACCGCGAGTCGCATCGATGTGCGATACGCCCATGGGTCGACGGCTCCCCCGAGGCGAACGTCGGGTGCGGCCAGCTTGGCGGTGCGCCGCAGGGCGTCGGCGACGATGGACACCTTCAACCGCAGTTGGCCATCGGCCGAGACATGCTGCCACTGGCATCCACCACAGCCGGCGGCGAGCGCCGGACACGGCGGTGCCACGCGATCGGGTGACGCGTCGAGCACCTCGTCGGCGACACCCTTGGCGAAGTCCTTCTTCACCGTGTGCACCGCAACGCGCACCCGCTCACCGGGCAGACCGCCCTGCACGAACATCACTCGCCCGTCGGCCGAGCGGGCGATCCCGTCGCCGCCAGCCGCCATCTTCTCGACGACGACCGTCTCGTGGTGCTCGGGAACCGACATCGGTGCGAGCCTACGGACCCCGCACGCCCCGAACGCGCGCGTTACCCTCGACCCGTGCCCAGGATCGAGATTGCCCCCAGCGTGCTCCCCGCCGACTTCGCCCGATTGGGTGAGGAGGTCGCTGCGCTCGAATCCGCCGGCGTCGACCGGATCCAGTGGGACGTCATGGATGGCCAGTTCGTCCCCAACCTCACGTTCGGTCCCGACGTCATCGCTGCGGCACGCCGGCACACCTCGCTGCCGTTCGAGGCCCACCTGATGGTCCTCACGCCCGATGCCATGGCTGCCGAGTACGTCGCCGCCGGGTGCGGCAGGCTCATCGTTCATGCGGAGGCCTGCACCCACCTGCACCGCACGCTCGCGAACATCGCCACCCTGGGAGCGACAGCATCCGTGGCGTTGAATCCGGCCACCCCTGCCTCGACGATCGCCCATGTACTCGACCTGGTGGACATGGTGCTGGTGATGACCGTGAACCCCGGTTTCGGCGGGCAGAAGTACATCGCCACGATGGAGCCGAAGATTCGAGAGATCCGCGAGATGATCGCCGCAACCGGGCTCACGGACCGCGTCGACATCGAGGTCGACGGCGGGATCGGTCCCGACACCATCGCCGCTGCGGCCGGTGCCGGAGCGAACATTCTGGTGGCCGGGAGCGCGCTCTATCGCGATCCTCTGGGCCTGGCGCACGCGGTCACCGACCTGCGGACCCGCGCCGAGGCCGCCTTCACCGGCTGAGGTCGGGAGATTCCGCCGGCTCGTGCCGCCGCTCGCGCTCGACCGGCGCGCCGTCGCCCAGGTCGCGCAACGCTCGTCCGGTCGCGAACAGCAACTGCTTGACGATCACGAGGGCGAGCAGTACCAACATCGCGACGCCCAGGGGGCGCAGGACCGCGCCGAGCAGACTCGAGCCGTTCCCGCGCAGCGGTGCCAGCACCCCGGTGTCGACCGATGAACCATCGGGCTGCAGCGTGCGGACGGGGTCGTCGAACGTCGGGCAGTCGATGTCGTTGTCGTTCAGACCGACCACCGCATCGCCGCCAAACAGGGGCGCTGCCTCGCGTACGGTGCTCACCAGCGCGCCGTCGGCCGAGGCCAACCCCACCCCGACCACGTAGCTGCTGCCCACCTGGAGAAATCGGGTCTCGTCGCCGAAGCGCACGTCGACCACATCGCGATACTGGTAGCCCTGCAACGAACCGGCCAACACTCGCGTCACCCGGAACCGCGCCGTGGTCGCCACGGCGTCGGTGATCTCCCCTTCGAACACGGCGACCGGCGGCGAAGGAGCCACACAGCCAGCAGGCAGCACCGCGAGCGGACCCTGTGCTGCAGGGAGTCCCGTGGTCGGGTCGACGGGCACCGTCGACGCAGTGGGACGTCCCGCTGCCGGCGGCAAGGTGGACGGCGGCACCGTGGTACCGGCATCGACCACGGTGGACCATGCGCCGGCCACGCACCATCCGGCCAACAGGCCGACGAGAAGGGACCGGGTTCGCATCGGCGATCACGCTAGTGAACTGGCGGTCGCGACGTGGGTCAGTGTCCTTGGAAACGCGGGGTGCGCTTCTCGATGAACGCAAAGAACGCTTCCTCTGTGTCCTTCGTGCCGGCAATGTTGACCGTCTGGGCCATGCCCTCGTCGTCGAGCGCCTGTTCCAGCGTGACCGCGTGCGAGTTGTCGAGCAGGTGCTTCGTCTGGGCCAGCGCGATGGGCGGTCCGACAGCGAGGCGCGCTGCCCAGTCGTCGACGAACGAGTCGAGTTCGCCGTCCGCCACCACGCGGTTCACCAAGCCGATTCGCTCGGCCTCGGCGGCACCGATGATGTCGGCGAAGAAGGCGAGCTCCTTGGCCTTGTGCAACCCGACACGACGCGGCAACAGCCACGAACCGCCGAAGTCCAGGCTCAGACCGCGGCGGGCGAAGATCTGCGAGAAACGAGCGGTGTCGCCGGCCACCACGAGGTCGCACCCGAGCGCCAGGTTGCATCCGGCACCCACCGCGACGCCACGGACCTTGGCGATCGTCGGCTGCGGCAGGCGGTGCAGCGCGAGAGCCACGTCACCGACATGGCGCATCGCGGCGAGTTGGTGGCGCGTGAGCGATCCTTCGCTGGGCGTCAGGTCGGCGCCGGAGCAGAACTCGCCGTTCGCGCCCGTGATCACCACGACCCGGTCGTCGTCGTTGTCGGCGATCTCACGAAACACGACGAGCAGCTCGTCGAACATCGTTCCGCTCATCGCGTTCTTCTTCGCAGCCCGATCGAGGGTGACGGTGACGATGCCGTTCTCGCGGCTGACGTTGAGGGTCTCCATCCGGCCGACGATACTGAGGGGATGGGCTTCAACCCGCAGCGCAAGCGCGTCGCACGCACCAGTGACTATCTCTTCGTCGGTACCGCTGCGGTCATCTGCATCGCGCTCGTGCTCTGGACGCTGTTCGGCTGACGCTCAGC
>JANOET010000297.1:0-30408 GCA_031413415.1 Acidimicrobiaceae bacterium | reverse complement strand
GCCGGTGCATGACGAATCGCACCACATCATGCGCCAGGGTACGAGGGCGATCCTGGATGCCAGCCGGTTCCTGGGCATCGGCCGCTGGACGGGTTTCGTGCGCGCCGGCGGTCAGCAGTGGGATCTCGACCCTGACCAGTTCACGGGCACCCGCGATCGCTCGTGGGGCATCCGTCCGGTGGGAGAGGCCCAGCCGCCGGGCCGCTGGGCCGCCGAGCTGGAACCGAAGCTGCACTGGTTCTGGATACCCCTGCGGTTCGACGAGTTCTCCACCGTGGTCATCCTGCAGGAGGAGCCAAGTGGTCACCGCACGCTCAACGATGCCGTGCGGATGTGGCCGGTCGGCAGCGGCATGGATGCCGAGCAACTCGGTTGGCCCCAGGTCGATGTTCGCTATCGCTCGGGCACCCGCACGCCCGAGGGAGCCACCATCCATCTGTTCGATCGAGACCGTCACCCGATCACCATCGACGTCGAGGTGCTCGGCTCGATGCCGCTCAACGTCGGCTGCGGCTACGGCGGTGACCCCGACTGGGGACACGGACAATGGCGTGGCAGGGGCTTCCTGGAACGGGTCACCTACGACCTCACCGACCCTGCCGTTGCCGGCCGCATCCCGTTCTCGGTCGTCGACCACGTCGCCCGTGCGCGCTGCGGCGACCAGGTGGGGTATGGCATCTTCGAGCACGGCACCATCGGCCGCCACGAGCCTTCCGGTTTCAAGGATCTGTTCGACGTCGCGCCGTAGCTACAGGATCTGACCGGTCTTGATCGGTGACAGGTCGCTGGCCACCAACAGTTTGTTGCGCCAATCGCGCACGATGCCACCGATTGCTGCCTGCCATGCGCGAATGCCGGCGTCTGCGCCGCCGGCGACCGCTTCCTCGAATCGTGTCCACGCCGAGAAGGTGGGCACGGCCCAGATGACGATGACCTCCGAGTCGTTGACCAGCGCGGTGCGGTAGGCGCCGACCAGTCGCCACTCGAACCGGTCGGCGAGCGCCAGGCGGTGTTGCTCGATTGCCTCGAGGACGGACGGAGCCTGCCCGGGTTCGCAACTGATCTGCTCGTGGTAGTAGCACTCGCCGCGCACCTCGTTCGCCAGCAGCTCGTCGAGTGTGGGCGTGTAGTGCGAGGGCACGAGCAGCCGGTCGTGGCCGCCGCTGCGCAACTTGGCCGCTTCGGCCCACCACGAGACCAGGTTGGTGTCCTGATGCTTCGCGTTGCCGAACTCGAAGCTGAAGTGGTTGGCGACGCCGTCCCAACCGTCGCGGTACTCCCACAGGTTGGTGCTCTGCGGCCAACGTTCGGTGGACCCGACCGTGGAGAAGACGCCGACGCAGTAGAGCCGGCGCTCGGTTCGTGCCAGGTGGCCGTAGTTGGCGGTCATGTGCTGGTTGTACGCGGCGCGCCCCTGCCCGATGATGTCGATGAACTCGTGCAGGTAGATCCTGTCGTTGGTCGGGTGGTCGCTCATCGGGTGGTCGCTCATCGGCACGGGTTGGTGGTCTCTGTGGGGTTGGTGATCACGTCGGAGTACACCACGGTGCCCGTGTCATCGACGTGCACGACCACCGCATAGGCGCGTTCGGGGGTGTCGAAGACACCGACTCCCACGGCTGACTCGATCACCTCGTGGCGCAGCACCGACTCTGGCGGGGCCACCGCGCGCATCGCCGCCGAGACCTGCGAACGCGCGGGACCCTGGCGGGGTGCTGCGGGATGCGACGGCGTTCGTGGAACGAGCGATGGGTCGGGGTCCATCGTCGAGACCCCACCCTGCTTGAACCAGTCGATCACGCAGCCGGTCCACGCCGGCTCGTAGAAGTCCTCCTCGGCCGACCACAGGCCGTCGCCGGCGTAGGTGAGCACCGACAGGTTGGGGAAGCAGAACTCGTCGCTACTGCCTGCTGGCGCGGGCAGGTGGTTCCAGATCCAGAAGGCGACCATGTTGCCCTCGACGACGCACCACTCGACCGAGAAGGTCATGCATGCGACCGGCTCCATCGCCGACCGGATCCACGCTGCGATCGAATCGGCACCGCGGAACTGACCCATGCAGTGCTCGGTGTACACGGCGTCGTCGGTGAACAAGCCGGCCCATGCCGACCAAGAGCGACCGCGTGCGCCGCGGTCGAGAAACTGTTCGAACGCTTCGCGCGTCTCTGCGGCGTGCGGGCTCATCTGCACACCGTGGCGCCGTCGACGAGCATGGACAGGCCGTTGACGAAGCTGGCCCGGTCGCTTCCCAACCACACCACCGCCTGGGCGATCTCGTCGGGTGTTCCCATGGTCTTGCGTCCGATGCCGCGCGTGACCATCTTCTCGATCTCGGCGTTGCCGCCGATGAAACCGTCGATCATCGGCGTACGGGTGGTGCCCGGCAGGACAGCGTTCACGCGGATGCCGCGTGCCGCGTATTCCTGTGCCGCGCACTTGGTGAGGCCGAGGACGCCGTGCTTCGCCGCCGTGTAATGCGGCAGGCCAGGCGCGGCAACCACGCCGGCGCCCGACGACGTGTTGATGATGGATCCGCTGCCCTGCTTGGTCATCTGCCGCAGTTCGTGCTGCATGCACAAGAAGACGCTGGTGAGGTTGGTGTCGAGCATCTGGCGCCAGTCGGTGGGCGAGAGGTCGGTGAAGGCGGTCGGCATTCCCGACATTCCGGCGTTGTTGTGGGCGATGTCGAGCCGTCCGTGGGCTTCGATCACCTGAGTGATGGCAGCGCCGATCTGTTCGTCGTCGGTGACATCGGCTTCGTGGGCCGTTGCATCGCCACCGGTCGCGGCAATGAGGTGAGCCACACGTCGCGCCTCGCCTCCGTCTCGATCGATCACTGCAACCGTGGCACCTTCCGCGGCGAAGAGCAGCGCGGTGGCTTCTCCGATACCACTACCACCTCCGGTGACGAGTGCGACTTTTCCATCGACGAGACCCATGTGCGAACGGTATCTGATGCGCCGTCAGATCTTGGACAGCGGGTACCGTTCGGGTGTGGAGACCGCCGGGAACGCATCGATGTCGCGAGTGATCCACCCTCGTTTCGATCCCGTGGCCAGGTCGTTCGACTCGATCACCGACGCGCAGTGGCACGCCGCGTGGGAGGACCCTCTGCGCGCCACGATCGTCGAGATGCAGGAAGCGTTCCATGCCGGCGTACGACGCATCGTGGTGGTGCTTCCCACCACGGCGATGTCCGGTGGGGCCAGCTACGCGCACACCGCTGCGGCCGCCGAGGGCATCCGTGTGCTCGTCAAGTCGGCGGCGCGCCAGTGGGGCAGCAGTGGTGTCACCGTCAACGCGGTGGCTGTGCGGCCCGACGACATCCTCGATGACCCATCCGTGGCCGGCCCGTCGTCGCTCGCACCTGGCGCACTCGCGACCAGCGATGCTGCCGCGCTCATCGAGTTCCTGTGCAGCGACATGTCCGCCGATGTGACCGGGCAGACCATCGTCGTCGACGGCGGAGTGTGGATGTGAGCGGCCGCCTCCAGGGACGTGTCGCAATCGTCACGGGTGCCGGCCAGGGCGTCGGTGAAGGGATCGCCCGACGACTGGCCGCCGAGGGTGCGCACGTGGTCATCGCGGCACGGCGAGCGGCCACTGGCGAACCGGTGGCCGACTCGATCGCGATCGCCGGCGGCTCAGCGGTGTGCATTCCAACCGATGTCACCGATCGCCGCAGTGTCGAACAGTGCGTCGCGAGCACGGTCGGCCGGTTCGGATCGCTGCATGTGATGGTGCACAACGCGTTCGCGGGCGGCATCCCGCACCGACTGGAGGATGCGGACCTCACCCGACACTGGGAGGCGATGTCGCGCTCTGCGGTCTGGGGTTCGTTCCACTGCGCGCAGGTTGCATACCCACACCTCGCAGCCGCCGGCGCGCACGGACGCCTGATCCTGGTCAGCTCGCCGTCGGGCATCGAGGGCAGCGCCAACATTCCGCTGTACTCACCGGTGAAAGCGGCGCAGCGTGCAATCGCCAAGAGTCTGGCGCGCGAGTGGGGCCACCACGGCGTCACCGTCAACTGCATCGCCCCCGTCGCGGGCAGCCCTGCCTTGGTGAGCGCATTCGAGCGCAACCCTGCACTACGCGACGCGATCGAGGCACGCACGCCCCTCGGCCGGGTCGGCGACAGCACCGTCGACATCGGTTCGGTGGCGCTGTTCTTGGCCAGCGACGATGCTGGCTATGTCACCGGCCAGACGATCGTCTGCGACGGTGGCTCGTTCCTGGGCCTGTGAGCCCCACCCTGATGACACTCGGAGGCCCTCAATGATCCGCCTGATCACCCTCTTGAAGCGCAAGCCCGGCACCACCCACGACGAGTTCCTCGAGCACTGGATCACCGTGCATGGCCCGCTGATCGCGAACAGTTCGGCGGCCCGCTACGTGACCCGGTACGAGCAACACCCGTCGGCATGGCCAGCACCGGGCAGTGCCGCGCCCGAGCCGGAGTGGGATGGTGTCACCATCCAGGAGTTCGAGTCGGTGGCGTCGTTCTGGGCGCACACCACCGAGCCGGACTTTCCGGCGATGCAGGCCGACATCGCCAAGTTCCTCGACACGTCTGCCCTGCAGTGGACGCTCGCCGACGCCCCCAACGTGGTCATCGACCGGAGATGACGGTGAGCAACCCGGTGGTGATCGTCGGGAGCGTCTCGATCGCCGAGGCCGCCGCACCGCTGCTCCGCGCCGTTGCAGCCGAGTTTCGTGTCGGCATGCTCAACACCTACGGGGCCAAGGGACTGTTCGCATGGAACGACCCTGCGCATCTCGGCACGATCGGACTGCAAGCCGGCGACCTCGAACTGGCCGGCGTCGAGGGTGCCGATGTGGTTCTGGTCGGCGTACCGGAAGCCGAGATCGCCCGCTCATGGCTGGAGTCCGTGGGCGCGAACTGGCGCGACGTCGCCGCCGCCGACCTCGCGGAGATCCTCGTGCGCAACGCCGAGCCGACGCCGCGCCCGATCCTCTACGAGGCGCTGGCGCAGGTGTGCGGTCCGCTGTACACCTCCCTCTCGCTGCCGATGAATCCGGCCCGCGCTGCATCCGATCTGGCTGGCTGGTTGCCAACGGGCGGCGTCGTGCATGCCGGCCGCGACATGGCCGGGTTCTGGCTCGGTCGCACGTTCCCGACACGCGAGCTCGGCAGCGTCAGGTTCGGTGAATGGAGCGATGCCCCTCCGGCCACGGTTGCGATCGTGTGGGGTGAACACCGCGCCGCCGCACGGGGCGCCGCACTGGCAGCGGCCGGTGTCGTGGTGGAGTGTTGGACCCCCACCGGCCCGGCGCTGGCGCCGCTCGATCGGCTCGATCGGCTGTCGGCGCTGGTTGCGGCCGGAACGGGAGCAGTGGTGGAGTTGGGCGTCGACGCGTCGGCGTTGGACGCCCTCGTCGGCGTCGCCGGCGCCGTACTGTGGAGATGACGCGTCGTGGCCGACCATCTCAGACAGCCCAGCGGGTGATGATCTCCTCCACGGTCTGTACGACGGCGATCGCTGCGATGGAGTTGCGCAGCACGGCCAGGCCGTAGTCGTTCGGCACGGCAGCGACCGCGTCGGACGCGACGGTCACCCGGTAGCCGAGGTTGACAGCCTCGATCGCGGTGCCGATCACTCCGACGTTCAACGACACTCCGGCGATCACCACGCCGGAGACACCGAGTGCACGCAACCGAGCGTGCAGGTCGGTGCCACCGAACGGGCTGACACCGTGGTGCCGGTCGCACACGTGATCGGCCGCCTGTTGGTCGAGTTGCGGCATCAGCTCACAGGCAGCCGTGTGCTGCAGCAGGTACTCGGGGTCCTTGCGCGCCGCCCACATGAGGGGGATCGCGAGGTCGGTGCCGGCGCGGTCGGCGCGCAGCGAGAAGGTGCAGTGCACCACCGGGCGTGCCGCTGCCCGGGCTGCGGCACACAACCGGCCCGCTGCGGTGGCGATGTCGCGGTCGGCAACTTCGTCGCGCAAGGCGGCGAACGACGCCAGGTCGCCGCACACACCTCGCTGCAGCTCCATCGTCAGCACAGCATCCATTGCGGTGACCGTAGTCGCGCTGCACCGGTCGGCATCTGACGGGTCGTCAGATTCGGCTACGGTCACACCGATGATTCCGCAGATCGAATTGGGCACGCTGTTGTTCACCATGGTCGAGCCACACCGTGGCCACGAGGTGGACTACAACCGATGGTACGAGCACGACCACTTCTACTCGGGGTGCATGGTGGGCGCCGACACGTTCGCCGGAGACCGGTTCGTGGCCACGCATCGGCTGAAGAACCTTCGCTATCCGGCGATGTCGCCGATGACCCCCGACCAGTCGATCGGGTCGTTCCTGGCCGTGTACTGGGTGCTGAAAGGTCGCCACGAGGAGTGGAATCGCTGGAGCGTCGACAACGTCACACAGCTCCATCGACAAGGTCGCATGTTCGCGCATCGCGACCACATCCACACCGTGCTCTACGACCACGAATGGTCGCTCCAGCGCGGCGAGCACACCACGTCCATCGAGCTCGCGCTCGACCGTGGTTACGCAGGGCTGGTGGTGAACGTCGGTGAGCTGGCCGAAGATGCCACGTTCGACGACCTACAGGGCTGGACTCGGAGCTGGGCCGACCGTGCGTTCGCGACGACGTGGGGTCCCGACCTCATCAGCGCCTCGCGACCACTTCCGCTCCTCGACGACGCGCCTGCCGACGTGCCGAGGGTGGCGAACGCCGATCGCCGCTTCTTGCAGTTGCATTTCCTCGATCACGACCCGGCAGACGGATGGGCCGACGGATGGGCCGAGTTCGGTGCGCAACTCGATGCCAGCGGCGTCGCCACCCACCTGTGGACCGCGCCGTTCATCCAAACCGTGTTCGGCACCGACACCTACACCGACGAGCTGTGGTGAGCGCCACGATGGCCTCCGTCGAGCCGCTCGTCGGTCAGCGAATACTGGTCACGGGTGTCACCGGCTGGGTGGCCGGCCCTCTTGCTGCCAGCCTTGCCGCCCAGGGCAACACGGTGTTCGGCGCGGCCCGCTTCCGAGATGCCGCTGCCCTCGCGAAGGTGCAGTCCGAAGGAGTCGAGCCCGTCGTGGTGGACCTCTCCGAAGGCGACTTCGATCACGTACCGCCCGACCTCGACCTGGTGCTGCACTTCGCGGTCGCCAAGGCCGACAACTTCGACCTCGCCTTCCGGGTGAACGCAGAGGGAGCGGCCGACCTGATGGAGGTTGCGTCGCGGACCAGCCCGGGGCTACGGGCCTTCTTCCACTGCTCGTCGACAGCGGTGTACGCGCCGGTGCATGGTTCCCCCCGCAAGGAGACCGACCTGTTGGGTGACAGCCATCGGCCGATGCCGGGCATGCCCACCTATTCGATCTCCAAGATCGCCGCCGAGGTGCTGGTGAGGCACACCTCGCGCCGGCTCGGGGTGCCGACCGTGATCGCACGGCTCAACGTGCCCTACGGCGACACGTACGGTTGGATGCTGTTCCATCTGATGATGATGGAACGCGACATTGCCGTGCCGGTGCACACGGACCAGCCCACGGATTACTCGCCGATCCACGCCGACGACATCGCCCGCAGTATCCCGTACCTGCTGTCGCTGGCATCAGTGCCGGCGGAGATCGTCAACTGGGGCGGCGACGAGATCGTCTCGGTCGAGGACTGGAGCGAGGAACTGGGCAGGCTCACCGGCCTCACGCCGACCTTCGCGCCCACCACCGCCACCATCGCGTCGATCGTGCCCGACCTCGACAGGCTGCACGGCACCGGCTTCCGGTCGACGGTCGGTTGGCGTGAGGGCATGCGCCGTCTGGTCGCCACCTCACGCCCCGACCTCTTGCGGGGGTGACCTCGTGCGGTTGGGCCTGACGATCTTCCTCACCGATCGAACCATCGGCGCGGTCGAGATGGCCCGCGAGACCGAGGCCCGGGGGTTCTCGTCGCTGTGGTTCCCCGAGCACACCCACATCCCCACCAGCAGGCGCACCCCGGCGCCGACGGGTGATCGCGAGCTACCGGAGGAGTACCTCCGCTGCCTCGATCCGCTCGTGGCGATGACTGCGGCGGCGGTCGCCACGGAGCGACTCGTGGTCGGGTCGGGCGTGTCGTTGGTCGCGCAGCACCACCCGATCGACTACGCCAAGGCATGGGCCACTCTCGACCTGGTGTCGGGCGGACGGGCCAGGTTCGGGGTCGGCTTCGGGTGGAACGTCGAGGAGATGGAAGATCACGGGGTGGCCTACGGCACCCGGCGGGAACAGGCTCGCGAACACGTGCGTGCGATGCAGGCGCTGTGGGCCGAACCAGAGGCTCGTTTCGCCGGCCAGTACGTGAACTTCGAACCGACGTTCAGCTGGCCGAAGCCGCTGCAACAGCCGCGGATTCCGACATTCGTTGGTGGGGGAGCCGGGCCGAAGCTGTTCGCGCATGTGGCCGAGTGGGCCGACGGCTGGCTGCCCATCGGCGGCGGTGGAATCCGCGAGGCGCTGCCCGCCCTGCGCGCGGCGTGGGCCGAGGCCGGTCGCGACGGTGAGCCGCAGGTGATTCCCTTCGGCACACTGCCGTCGGCGGAGAAGCTGGCCTACTACGAGAAGTTGGGCTGCACCGAAGTCGTCCTGCGGGTGCCGGCGGTCGGCCGCGACGGTGTCCTCGCCGTGCTCGACTCGTATGCCCCACTGGTCGACGGCTGACGCGCACGACACCCCTGGGCGACGCTGTGGCCCCGACATGAGTTCGGGTCAGGTGTAGCCGATCTTCTCCGCAAGGAGCGCGCGGTGCATGATCAGGTCCTCCGGGTCGACCGGAGCCTCGCGGTTTCCGTAGGCGACCTCGCGCGACGACGTTCGCACAGAAATGACAGCGAAGCGAGTTGCGGCGTAGGTGATGTACCAGTCGAGGTCGGCGATGGGCCGACCACCTGCCGCCACGTAGTCGGCGTGCACGTCGTCGGGTAAGCAGAACTCGGGGAACCCGGGTACCTCGAAGATGCTGCACAGACTCTGGAAGAACTGATGGAGCAGGATGAGCCATCCGACGTCGACGCCCGCCGGCCCGAGGTTGACCATTTCCCAGTCGAGCACCGCTGCTGGGCGGGTGCCGTCGAACAGGATGTTGCCAGGCCGCGCGTCGCCCCAGTTGAGTCCGGTGGGCCCGGGCTCGGCCGGACGGTTCGCGTGCAACCAGCTGATGGCGGCGTCGATGATCGGCACGGTGGTGTCGCCGTACGCCCAATCGGTTCGTGCCCACCGGTAGTAGTGCTCCAACTCGGCGAGCTGCCTGGTCAACGACTCGGCACCGGTCTCGCCCGCCGGTCCGATGGACGAGAAGTCGACGACGCCCGGGTCGAGGGCATGGAGGCGGGCGAGTATCGACGCAGCTTGGCGTTGCAGCTCGCGAACCTCGTCGGTCGTGAGCGCGTCGAGGAAGCTGCCGCCGAACACGTACGGCGGCATGTCGGGCAGCGCCTGCCCGTGGACTCGACGCATCACGATGAAGGGCGCTCCAAGATGACGCTCGTCGGGCTCGACCCATGGCACGTCCGGCACGGGAACGTCGCTGTGCGCGCCGACCAGGCGCATCGCCGCCGCCTGCTTGCCGAGGTCGTACACCTCGAACACCGGCCAGTCGTTCATGTCGGGCTGCACACGCGCCACCATCTGCTCCGTGTGGCCGTCGTGGGTGAGGTCGAACAGAAGGGTCTCGCTGGACATCCCGGTGCCTTCCGGGATGGACACTGGGCCGAGCCGTGCCGGGTGTCCGAGCGTGTCGGTGAACCACGCCTCGAGTGCCGTGCGGAGCATCTCGGGATCGCGCTGTGAGGGGAGCGGCATGGTGAGGGCTAGCGGATGTAGAGCAGGTGCTCGAAGCGGTCGGCGAGCAGCCAGCCCGTGGAGGTGCGGGCCACCTTGTCGCGGTAGTAGCCGCAGGCCTCCATGTAGACGGGCGTGTCGCCCGGGATGCGCATGACCATCTTGTACATCGAGCGCACGTCGGCGGTGTCGTCGCCGGTGAAGTCGACGACGACGTTGCCGGTCTGGCTGATGGTCACGTCGAACATCGACAGCGTGGGTTCCAGCCAGGCGGCAGCTTCGGCGGGGGTACCGGCAACGCCACCGGCCGTGGTGTAGTCGGCGTGGCCGTCGGCAGTGAAGCACGCCTGCCACGAGACGAAGTCCTTGTCGGCCAACGCCCATGCGTAACGGGCGAGCAGTTCGGCGATGGCCAGTCGATCAGCGGTGTGCGAGTCGGTCATGGGTCAACCGTAGCGAACCGCTGCGGTCACACCGGCAGGGGAAGCAGCGCGCTTTCCGGAATGACCTCGACGTGCATGTCGGGCACCGGGAACGCGAACTCGGGGAACTTGCGCTGTGCGGCCCTGCGGTAGCGGGTCGTGGAGTGCTCGGGGTCGCGATCGAACTCGGGGATGACGTGCTTGCCGAAGAGTTCGATGCATTCGAGGATCTCTTCGTGCTCGAAACCTTCGTTCGGGAGCCCGAACACCAGCTGGTCGCAGCCCACTGTCGAGTACCGCTGTACCTGCTCGGCGACCTCGTCAGGGGTGCCACAGAGCAGGAATCCGGCCTCGATGAGACTGTCGAGCATGGATTCGTCGGGGATCGCGAACGGCGGTTCGGGCCACACGGGGTGGCCGGCCTTCTTGGGCATGGTGTCGTGGTACATGCAGACCATCGAGTACAGGTAGCCGCGGCCGCGGCTCATCGCGATCTGTCGTGCCCGAGCGCGGTCCTCCAGGCAGATGACTGCGTTGGTCATCATGATGTTGTCGTTCTTGAACTGACCGATCACCTCGGTGGGGTTCTGGATCGCTTCCTTGTACGCGTCGATGCGGCCCTGCAGGTTGTAGATCGGCTCGAAGTTGAAGGCGATTGCGCCGAGGCCCATCGAGCCCGCCTTGGTGAAGGTCTCGGGGTTGCCGCAGGCCACCCACATCGCCGGGTGGCCGAGCCCCCACGGCTTGGGCAGGATGTTGTGCGGGGTGGGCACGCTGAAGTGCTTGCCCTCGAAGCTGTAGTCGCGTTGCTCCCACATTCGCGGGATCTCGTGCACCACTTCGTCCCACATGCTCTTGGTCTCGGCAGTGGTGAGGCCGTTGAAGGTGGCGACCTCATGGCTGCCGGCACCGCGACCGGTGCCGAACTCGTAGCGCCCCTCGGTGATGTGGTCGAGCATTGCCGCCCGTTCGGCAAGGCGCACGGGATGCTCCTTGGTCGTCGGGAAGCTGACGATGGCCGAGGAGAGGTGGATCTGCTCGGTCTTGGCGGCGACGTAGCCCATCATCACCTCTGGCGCCGAGAGGTGGCTGTACTCGGTGAGCGCATGGTGCTCACCGAACCATGCGTACTTCCAGTTGAACTGGTCGGCGTGCACCGCGTAGGCGGCCTCGCGCATCAATGCGGTGTGCTCGCTCTGCGTGTCGTGGGCTGCGGGCCCAGGGATGTAGCCGTTGAGAAATACCCCGAATTCCATCGTGGTAATGATGGCCATTAGAACAACCGCTGTCAATGACCTGGCGGTACGAAGTTGCGGCGGCCAGTCGAGGTGGCCAGTCGAGGTGGCCAGTCGAGGTGGTCAGTCGAGGTGGGTGCCGAGGATCGAGATGAAGCTGACCATCTCGCCGGGGTAGCCGCCGAGGTTGTGTGTCAGCGCCAACGGCCGACGGCCCGAGCCGATGCCGGGGATCTGACGATCCGGCGGCGCCTCGTTGCGCAACTGCAACCATGCCTCGAACATCATCCGCAGGCCGGAGGCGCCCACCGGATGCCCGAACGACTTCAAACCGCCATCGGGGTTGACCGGCAGCGCGCCATCGATGTCGTAGCGACCGTCGAGCACATCGCGCCACGCTGTTCCCCGCGGGCTGAAGCCGAGGTCTTCCATGAGCACCAACTCGGTGATGGTGAAGCAGTCGTGCACCTCGGCCATCGAGATCTCGCTGGCCGGGTCGACGACCCCGGCCTGGGCGTAGGCGTCGGCTGCGCAGGTGGTGATCTCGGGGAAGGTGGTGTAGTCGTAGTTCGGATCGGTGAGCCCCGAGCCGTTGCCGGCCACGAAGGACAGTGCCTTCACGTAGAGCGGCGTGTCGGTGTAGCGATGGGCGTCCTCGGCGCGGCAGACGATTGCGGCGGCGGCTCCGTCGGCCACACCGGCACAATCGAAAACCCCGAGATCGCCTGCCACCTTCGGTGAGGCGAGGATGGTCTCCTTCGAGATCTCCTTGCGGAACTGGGCCCGCGGGTTGCGGGCTCCGTTGCGATGGCTCTTCCAGGCGATGTGGGCCATCGCGTCGCGCATGATGGCCGGATCGACCTGGTATCGCCGTGCGTAGGCAGGCGACACCATCGAGAACATGGCCGCAGCGGTGAGCGTGCGGCCGGTGCCGTCGCTGGGCACAGGAACCGCGTTGAGGCCCTGGAACCCGGAGTCCTTGGTCTTCTCCACGCCCACGGCCATCGCGACGTCGTAGGCGCCACTGGCGACCGCGTGACAGGCCTGGCGCAGCGCCTCGCTGCCCGTGGCGCAGTAGTTCTCGACACGGGTGACCGGCTTGCCGGTGAGCTGCAACGGCCGAGCCAAGGTGATGCCGCTCATGCCGCCCTGCGCCGTTCCGAGCCAGTAGGCATCGACGTCGTCCTTGCCGATGCCGGCCGTGGTGAAGCACTCGTTGGAGGCTTCGATGATGAGGTCGTCGAGCCCCTTGTCCCAGTGTTCGACGAAGTTCGTGCAACCCATGCCGACGATGGCGATGCGATCCTTGATGCCGTGACTAGCCACGAATCGGCCTCGCTTTCCAGAAGTAGTTGGGCAGTCCGTCCTGCACGGAGAGGCGTCGGAAGGTGAGCTCGACGCGCATGCCGATGAAGACCTCGCCAGCGTCGCAATCGCACAGTTCGATGGGCAGACGGCCCCCACCGTCGAAGTCGACCACTGCGAACACGATGGGTGGGCTGGGCGAGTAGGCGACGCGGTCGACGGTGAAGGTGGCGACGGTACCCGTCACGTCGGCCATCGGCGATGCGTCCATCGCATCGGTGCGCAACCCATCCGCCGACACCCGCTGAGGAGGCATGTACACCTGGCCGGTCTCGCGGTCGCGGCTGGCCACGAACCCGAACTTCCAGTCCTGCGATCGGGCCGCGGCAGTGGCCGAGACGCGCGCCGGCTCGGGACGTCGCGGCGGCTCGACATCGAGGTTGCCGCGCCAAGCCAGGAACTTTCCATACGCCACCGGCGCACCCCCGGCGACCTGCTCTTCGATCGTCGGCCGAGCCGAGTGACCTGCGATCGCATCGGTGGTGCGCAGCAGCATCACATCGGCACCATCGGCCAACGACACGAGCGCGAGGACCTGGCCAGGCGCGGCCTGCTCGAGGAGCGCGGCGAGCAGCAACGCGGGCTGTGCGGCTCCACACGAGCCGACGGTGGACGTGAGGTCGTCGACAACTCGTGCGACACCGAGTCGGCCGGCCATCGACGAGGCGATGCGCGCCGTGGGGGCAGCAACCGCAACAGCGGTGACCTGATGCGGGGCGAGCCCGGCAGCGGTGAGCGCAGCGCTCCACGCCTGCTGCCCGAGCCGACCGTACGTGAGCTCGGCGAAGCGTTCGTCCCAGACCTTGGTGCGTGCCTCACCGGGTGCTCGCCAACGATCCACGAATTCCTCGGTGGCACTTGCAGTGCCGAGGACTTCGGCGAGCACCGGCTGTTCCGGTGTGTCGTCACCGAGCAGGAGCGCTGCTGCAGCGTCGCCGCCGGCCGCTTCTTCGGCCGACCCCGGGAGACCCGTGCGGAGATCGGCGGCAACGACGAGCACCGTGCCGACCGAGCGCGCGCCGAGAAGAATTCCTCCGGTGGCAGAGCGAGTGCTCTGGCCGAGATCGAGCGCGGGTGTGTTGCCGGCGAGGCGCAGCGCCGCATGCGCGACCGTGGCGTTGGTCTTGTCGGCGTACGCGGGAAAGGAGGTGGCGAACAGCAGTAGGTCCGCGGCCATCGCGCCTGGGACCCGCCGTCCGGCCTCGACGGCCATCGTGGTGGAGTCTTCGTCGAAGCCGGCAACGGTGCGAGTGCCCTTGCCACCGCCTTGGCCGACGAACTTGACGATCTCGCCGCGGTCGAGACGGCGGTGCGGCAGATAGGTGCCCCACCCAGTGATTCCACGCATCACGGTGACGCTACCTGCGCGGTCACGGCGAGTCTTCGATCGGACGATTCGTCCAGCCGCGGCTCGCACTGCGGAACCAGCCACCGGCGGCAGCAGTACCCCCATCGACAGGAATGGTGTGGCCGGTGATGAACGACGAGAGCTCCGAGGCCAGGAACAATGCTGCACGTGCCTGGTCGAGCGGAGCTCCGACGCGACCGACCGGGACCCATGTGGGCCACAGGTGCTCGTGCTCGGGAGCAACCCAGCGCGAGTAGGGCACCTGCAGGGTCTCGGTGACATCGGGGGCGATGCCGTTCACCCGGACACCGTGTTGGCCCACCTGGAGCGCCAGCGACTTGGTGAAATGGATCACCGCCGCTTTGAGCGCGCCGTAGACCGGGTCGGGCGGGTAGCCGCGCAGACCCTCGACCGAGCTCACGTTGACGATGGCACCGCCACCTTGTTCGATCATGCCCGGGAGCACCGCCCGGGTCATCCGCAACACGTGCAGCAGGTTGACGTCGTACAGGCCCATCCAGTCGGCCTCGGTGCTGCCGGCGAAGTCGCCCGAACGAGGGAGGTAGTGGCCCACGTTGTTGACCAGCACGTCGATGCGTCGGTGGGTCGACATCACCTCGGCGAGCACCGTCGCGGCGGTGTCGGGCGCCAGCACATCGAGCATCAGTGCGCTGGCGCGGCCGCCGGCGTCGGTGATCTCGGCGGCGAGGGCGGCCCCACGAGTGGCGTCGTTGTCGACCAGCACCACCCGCGCGCCGTGCTCGGCGAAGAGGGTGGAAATGGCAGCACCGATGCCGCCTGCCCCACCGGTGACCACCGCCACCTTGTCCTGCAGCAGCGGTGGCGTCACCATGCCGCGTCCCAGGCCGTGACCAGTTCGTCGAGCCATTGCTGCACGCCGGCTGCGTCACGCACGAACGCCGACATCGGGATGTTGATCTCCGTCGTGCCATCGCACACCCGGTCTCGGGTTGCCCGTATCGAGGCATCGAGGTCGAACCCGCGGGCACCCTTCACCAGCGCCGAGGCCGCGCGCACGCGCAGCTCGGCGGTGTCGCGACCGGCCTTTTCGAACTCCTCGCGCAACAGGCGGATGCCGTCTCGGACGTCGCTGTCGGTGGCGCCCATGATCGGGATCCATCCGTGCCCCAGCTCGACGATTCGGCGCACGTTGAACGACCGCAGCGTTCCGGCGAACCACACCGGTGGACCACCCGGCTGGATCGGTTTCGGGTCGCACCACAGCCGATCGAAGTGGACGCTGGGTGAGACGAACGAGGCCGGGCTCTGCGTCCACAGCGCACGGCAGGCGCCGATCGTGTCGTCGAGCAGTTGGCCCCGTCCGGAGAAGTCGAGGCCCATCGACTCGTACTCCGCCGGCTGCCAGCCCACGCCCACACCCAGGTCGAAGCGGCCGCCGGCGAGCACGTCGAGCGTGGCCACGGTCTTGGCCAGGAGCGTCGCAGGTCGCAGGCCGGCGATGAGGATGCCGGTGGCGATGCGCACCCGATCCGTCGCAGCGGCGATGGCGGCGGCCAGCGTGAGCGGCTCCGCCCACGGCGAGCCGTTGGCGAAGGTGAACGGGCCCCACAGATAGCGATCGAACACCTCGCCCATCACCACGTGATCCACCAGCACGACCGTGTCGACGCCGGCACGATCGCACTGCGTCGCGATCGCGACGAGGCTGCGCAGATCGCTCCCCACCATCTGGCCTGCCACCGGGAGGGTGACGGCAAGTCGCGGACGGTCGGTCACGACGTCCGAAGGTACCAGTTCGCCGCACCAGCATCTGACGCCCCGTCAGATACAGTCGGCGGATGCGCGCAGGTGCCGGAGCCGACGCTGACACGCCACATGTCGGCCCACTCGCCGGTCTGCGCGTGCTCGCGCTCGAACAGATGCAGGCGCTGCCCTTCGGCACGCAGCTACTGGCTCGCCTCGGCGCCGACGTGGTGAAGGTCGAACACCCACAGGCCGGCGACCTGGGTCGTGGCTCGATGCCGGCCATGGTGGACCCACAGGGTCGATCGGTGGGAGCCACGTTCCTGCGCAACAACCTCGGCAAACGGTCGGTGTGCATCGACCTCAAGACGCAGGCGGGACGCGACCTCGTGCTGCAGCTGGCACCTCGCTTCGACGTGGTGTGCGAGAACTTCAAGGGCGGGGCGTTGGCCAGGCTGGGCCTGGGGTACGAGGACGTCAAGGCGGTGCACCCGGCGGTGGTGTATCTCTCGATCTCCGGCTTCGGCAACACCACGTCGTCGCCGTACGGCGCGTGGCCTGCCTACGCCGGCGTCGCCGAGGCGATGAGTGGTCTGTACGAGTGGAAGCGCCTGCCGGGGCAGCCGCCTGCCGTGTCGCCGATGGGAGCGCTCGGCGACATCGGAACCTCGCTGTTCGGGGTCATCGGTCTCCTGGCGGCGCTTCGTGAACGCGATGCGACCGGCATGGGTCAGTACGTCGACGTCGCCATGTTCGACTCGATGGTTGCGTTTGCCGATGTGGTCACCAACTACTGGTCGATGGGTGAGCGACCGGAGCCGGGTCAAGGCCCGAAGATGATCCTCGATGGGTTCCCTGCCGCCGACGGTTGGTTCATCGTGCAGATCGGCCGAGAGCACGAGTTCCATCGGTTCGCCACGCTGGTGGGTCACCCTGAATGGATCTCCGATCCACGGTTCGGTTCGCGTGCGGGTTGGCGCGAAAACATCACGGTGTTGCGTGAGGGCATCGCTGGCTGGGCCGCCGACAAGACCAGTGTGCAGGCGTGTCATGCGCTGGCCGCCGCCGGTGTCGCCGCCGGCCCTGTGTTCGACGCGGCGCAGGTCATCGCCGATCCACACCTGGCCGAGCGCAACATGATGATCGAGATCGAGCGCACCGACGGTGTTGCCGATCCGGTGCTCACCCCTGGCAACCCGGTCAAGCTCTCCGGGTTGGTGGAGTCGGCACCGACCCGGCCGCCTTGGCTGGGGGAGCACACGGACCAGGTCCTGAGTACCGAGCTCGGGCTGTCGCCGAGTCAATTGTCCGAGCTTCGCACGGCGGGAGTCATCGCATGACCATCAGCTTCGAACGCCAACGCATCCTCGACCGCGATCTCTACGCCGGCGACCCGCATCCGTTCTTCACCTGGCTGCGGGCTCATGACCCCGTGTACCGCGACCCCGACGGCGTCTGGACGCTGGTCAAGCATCTCGACATCCGCGCTGCCGAGCGCCAGCCGCTGTTGTTCTCCAACGCCAACGGCTCGCGACCCAACGTTCCGCCGCAGCCGTCACTGATCGACAGCGACGACCCATGGCACGCTGCGCAGCGTCGCCTCGTTGCCCAAGGCTTCACCCACAAGCAGATGCAGCTCTACGAGGGCCATGTTCGTGAGGTGGCGACGCGGCTCGTCGACCAAGTCGCCGCAAGCGGATCATGCGACGTCGTCGCCTCCATCGCCAAACCGCTCCCGATGACCCTGATCGGCGAGATGCTCGGTGCCGAGCCTGCCGACTACGACCGCTTGCAGCACTGGAGCGACCAGATGATCGGGGGTGCCGACGATCCGGCCTACGTCACCGACGAGGTGGCCAACGCTGCGTTCGCCTACATCATGTTCATCACCGAGGTCATCGCCGACCGGCGCGAGAACCCGAGGGACGACCTCGTCAGCACGCTCGTGCATGCCACCATCGACGACGGACAGTCCCTCGACGAGAACCATGTGGTCGGCAACTCGCTGCTGTTGCTCGTCGGCGGGAACGAAACCACACGCAGCGTCATCACGGGTGGCATGCACGCCCTGCTGACGCATCCAGAGCAGATGGCGCACGCGCTCGCGTCGATCATCGATGGCGCTGTCGGCCCGACGGTCATCGAGGAGATCCTGCGTTGGGTCACCCCGCTGAACAACATGAATCGGGTCACCACCCAGGACGTCGAGGTGCGTGGCGTCACCATCCCCGCCGGGTCTCAGGTCTTGATGTCGTACATCTCGGCCAACCGTGACGAGGAGGTGTTCGAGGACCCGTTCCGTTTCGATGTCACCCGCGAACACAACCCGCACCTCTCGTTCGGATTCGGTCCGCATCTGTGTCTGGGCGCACAACTCGCCCGTCTCGAGTTGAAGGTCATCTTCAGCGAGATGCTCACACGACTTCACGACATCAGGTTGGCCGACCCCGACTTCGTCGCGACGTACAGCCATTCGTCGTTCGTGCGTGGTATCCAGTCGCTGCCCATCACCTTCACGGGGACGTGAGGTCGGGAAACGGCAACTCGAAGTTGGTGGTGCGGACCCCGCCGTCGACCGCCAGGATCTGCCCTGTGACGTAGCTCGAGGCTGCGCTGGCCAGGTACAGGACGGCCGCGGCGATGTCGTCGGGCTCACCCAGACGTCGCAACGGGGTGGCAGCCTCGATGGCCGCCTTGATCGCCGGGTTCGCGGCCACCACTTGCAGCGCCTCGGTGAGGATCGCCCCTGGGGCGACGGCGTTGACGCGAATGTGTGGGTTGAGATCGGCGGCCATCAGCCGCACGGCATGGTCGAGGGCGGCCTTGCCCGTGCCGTATGCAGCGAAACCGCGGCCCACGTTGTGGCCGATGGCACTGGAGATCATGACCACGCTGCCACCGCCGGAGGCGAGCAGGTGGGGTACGGCTTCGCGCACCAGCCGCAAGCCGTTGACCACGTTGTTCTCGAACGAGTTGCGCAGGTCGCGGTCGCTGGTCGCGAGGAACGAGTTGGGCATCGAGCCACCCACCACGCTGACCACGATGTCGAGGCCTCCGAGTTCGCTCACCGTGCGAGCCACGGCAGCGCTCACTGCCTGAGCGTCGTTGGCGTCGGTGGGCACTGCGATGGCTCGGCGACCGAACTCGCGGGCTCGTGCCGCCACCGCTTCGAGTTGTTCCGCGGTTCTGGCCAGTACGGCGATGTCGGCACCGGCCTCGGCGAGGGCCAAGGCGCTGGCGGCACCGATGCCACGGCCGCCCCCCGAGACGAGCGCCACCTTGCCGTCGAGTCGAAAGCTGTCCAGCACGCCCATCAGACGATCCACCTCGAGATCGACTCGATGACACACGCCGGCTTGCTCTGACCCTCGATCTCGATGGTGATCACGATGAGGGTCTGCAGGCCGGCGGCGACCTCGGTGACATCGGTGAGCTGAGCGCCGGCACGCACCCGTGCCCCCACCGGGACCGGAGCCATGAATCGAACCCGGTCGGTGCCGTAGTTGACGCCCATCGCGAAGCCGGTGACCTCGACGATCTGGGGAAGGAACATGTTCGAGAGCGACAGCGTGAGGAAGCCGTGCGCGATCGGACCCCCGAACGGGCTCTCCCGACGGGCGCGTTCGGCGTCCACATGGATCCATTGGTGGTCGCCGGTGGCTGCCGCGAACTGATCGACGCGTTGCTGTTCGATGAGGAGCCAGTCGCTGAAACCGAGGTGGGTCCCGATCGCGGCACGAACCGCATCGGGGCCGTCGAGCACCGTGACAGCCATGCTCAGGCTCCCAACCGGAGGAGTGCGGCCTCGGCCTCTGCAACGATGCGGTCGATCAGCTCCTGACATGACGGCAGATCGTCGATGACGCCCACCACCTGGCCGCTGGCCATCACCCCACTCGCGGTCTTGCCGTCGACCAACGCCGCCTTCAGCAGCATCGGCGTGTTGGCAGCCATGAGCATCTGGGTGCGGGTGAGGCCGCTGCCGGCGCGCATCTCGTTGCCTTCGCGCCACATCTGCCGCAGCGAAAGGCCGGTCATCTGCTTGAACCGATTGGCGTTGAGCAGCGCTCGGGGCAAGGCCAGCAACTTGCCGCGCCCGGACTCGAGCTGGTCGATGAGTTCGGTGTTGAGCACGCGGTGGGGCACACCGTCGACCTGTGTGGTGACGGTCGTGTCCGCGACACCCTTCGTGAGGTAGAAGTCCTTCACCGACTGGGGCACCGACGAGTCGCTGGTGAGCAGGAAGCGGGTGCCCATCGCGATGCCGTCGGCACCGTAGGCGAGCGCGGCCACCAGTCCACGACCGTCGAAGAAGCCGCCGGCAGCGATGACCGGCACCCTGCCCTGCACCACGTCGACCACCTGTGGCAGCAGGATGCTGGTGGGCACCGAGCCGGTGTGGCCGCCGCCCTCACCGCCCTGTACGAGCACGGCGTCGACACCCCATTGCAGCACCTTCTCGGCATGCCGTTTGGCGCCGATGGAGGGCACCACCAGTACACCGCCGTCGTGCAGACGGGAGATGAGCGCCTCTTTGGGTGCCTGCGCGAACGAGGCCACCTTCACCCCTTGATCGACCAGCAACGCCACTCGTTCCGCCACGTCGTGTGCGTCGGCGCGCATGTTCACCCCGAACGGCCGGTCGGTACGAGTCATCACCTCGGCGACCGCGGTGCGCAGCTCGGCGAAGTCCATGGTGGCACTTGCCAGGATGCCCAGCCCACCGGCATTGGCGGTGGCTGCCACGAGCCGCGCCCCGGCAACCCAGCCCATTCCGGTCTGGACGATGGGAACCTGCACATCGAACAGGTCGCACACGCTGGTGTGCAAGCGGGGATGCATCGGCTACTGCGGGTCGGGGACTTCGCGCGGGCGAAGCCCCTTCGGATCGAGACGTGCCAGTGCGTCCAGCTCATCGCTGGAGGGAGCTCGGCTGGTGGCCACGTCGGCAGGGATGACCAGTTCGAACCCGGTGGCGGCCACCACGTCGGCCACGGTGACGCCGGGGTGCACGCTGCGCAGGCGCATGCGTCGCTCGGGGCACTCGAAGTCGAGCACGGCAAGGTTGGTGACGACGCGGCGCAGGTCGTGGTGTGCTTGCACCCACGGGCCCAACGCCTGGGCGCGGTCGTAACCGATACCGCTGACCATGTCGACCGCGGCGGTGAACACCGAGGGGTTGTGCTTGGGGATCCAGAAGCTGGTGGCATGGTTGATGGTGTTGCCGGGCCCACCGCGAACGCCGAGCAATTGGGCCTTCGGCTTCGACCACGGCCCGATGTTGGCGATGTTGGTGTTGCCGCGGGCGTCGATCTGCGATGCACCCATCATCACGTGTCGGCGCCCACCCCACAGCGTGTCGAACACGGTGCGGAAGGGGATCCAGCCCTCGACCAACTTGTCGGTGCCGCCGACGGGCAACTCGTTGCCGACGAAGAACGCTTCGCCATCGCTCACCATCAGGTCGGGCTCGAACGTGCTGCGCGCCAGGCGGGCACCCAGCATGGGGATGGTGCCCATTCCGGAGGCGAAGATCTCCCCGTCGCCGCGGAAGGCCTCAGCGGCTGCGACGACGACGATGTCGGCGAGATGACTCATTGCGCCGCCTTCCATTCGGCGACGGCAGCCTGGTACGACGCTTCGTCGCCGGTGAGGAAGCGCTCGGTGAACGCCGCCCACTGCTCGGGGTCGACAGCTGCGGTGGCGTACGCCTTCTGAAACGCTTCGTCGCGTTCGTAGTCGGGCTGGCAGTTGGTGAAGTGAGCACCGTTGGGCGCCTCGATCACACCATCGACCATCGATCGGTTGATGCGGAGCGTGTGGAACGTGCCCTCGTGCAGCAACTGTTCGGTGGGCACCACCCGTTCGCACGAGACGAACCGATGGCCCGGCTCGCACGCGTTCAGGAACAGGTCGTCGAAGTACAGGTCGGGGCCGAGGTACTGCGCGTTGCCGGACTGGTCGGAGCGGTTGAGATGAACGAAGGCGGCGTCGAGACGAATGGCGGGTACCGCCAACAACTCCTCGGCATCGGCGTATGGCGAACGTACGGTGCGGAGCGACGGGTTGACGTCGACCACGCCCGAACCGAGACCGGCCCGTGTGGGAAGGAACGGCAACCGCAGCGAACCCGCGTAGAGCGCCCACTGCAGCATGCCCTCGTCGTATTCGACGCATTCGGCGATGGTGCCCCGTTGACGGGCGGCCCGGAAGTGTGGCTCGAGCGCGATCGAGTCGAGCGAGACGAAGCCGTACACGAGCTTTCGTACCTTGCCGGCCGCGGCGAGCAGCCCGACGTCGGGGCCGCCGTACGACACGATGGTGAGATCGGTGATGTCGCTCCGCAACAGCGCACGGACCAGCGACATCGGCTTGCGTCGGCTGCCCCAGCCGCCGATGCCGATGGTCATCCCACTGCTCAACGAGCCGATGGCCTCGTCGTGGCGGATCCGCTTGTCGCGGCTCACGTGGGCCCGTGCTTCGTGGAATCGTGTGCCTTGTTGGTACCGGCGAAGTCGTCGCGCAACTCGTCGGCGACGCCGCTGAGGTTGAGCTCGAACGTGAAGCCTTGCTCGAAGCGATAGCTCTTCTTCACGTCCCACAGGTCGATGCCGTTGAGGCTTTCCTTCGCCGCCCGGATGACGGTGGGCGACTTGGAGGCAATGACCGCGGCAAGCGCGAATGCGGCATCGCGCAGCTCAGCGCGTGGCACGACCGCGTGCACGCTGCCGAAGTGGTGCAGCTCGGCAGCGGTGGCCGTGGCCGAGGTGTAGACCATCGCGCGCATCTTGTGCTGAGGCACGAGCCGGGAGAGGTGTGTGGCCGCGCCCAGCGCACCGCGGTCCACTTCGGGTAGCCCGAAGTAGGCATCGTCGCTGGCAATGATGATGTCGGCGTTGCCGACCAGGCCGATGCCGCCGCCCACGCAGAACCCGTGTACGGCCGCGATCACCGGCACCGCGCACTCGTACACCGCGGCGAAGGCCGCGTAACAGGCCTTGTTGGCGCCGATGAGTGCACCGAACCCCTCTGTGTTCTGCATCTCCTTGATGTCGACGCCGGCGTTGTAGCCGCGGCCCTCGGCACGCAGCACGACCGCTCGAACGACGGCATTCCGGCCTGCTGCGGTGACCTGCTCGGCCACCTCGAACCACTGGGCGACGGTGAGTGCGTTGACGGGCGGACAGTCCATGACCACTTCGGCGATGCCGCGGTCGTCGATGCTGGTCGTGATTCCCACGAGAACGATGGTAACCGCGATCTGACGCGCCGTCAGATGCCGAGCGCTGCTGGACTGGTTCGCCCCGGTGAGGTGCGTAGAGTTCGGGCGTGGGGACAGCGACCTTCGATTACAGCGGGCAGGTGGTGCTGGTCACCGGTGGAACCAAAGGGGTGGGTCGCGGCGTCGCCGCCCAGTTCGCGCTGGCCGGCGCACATGTGGTGGTCTGCGCCCGATCCGAGGGCGAATCCCCACTGCCGGCCGACTGGACCTTCCTGGCGGCAGACCTGCGCGACGCCGCGCAAGCGTGGGGGATGGTCGACGCAGCGATGGCGGTGCACGGTCGGATCGACGTGGTGGTCAACAACGCAGGGGGCTCTCCTCCGGCCGACACCACAACGGCATCGCCCCGGTTCAGCGAGCGCATCATTGCGCTGAACCTGCTCGCTCCGATGTACGTGAGCCAACGGACCAACCACCACATGCAAGGTCAGCCCACCGGAGGGTCGATCGTCAACATCGGCAGCGTCGCCGCGCTTCGGCCCGCCCCGACCGTGGCCGCGTATGGAGCAGCGAAGGCCGGGCTGCTGAACTTCACCACGACGACCGCGCAGGAGTGGGCACCGAAGGTGCGCGTCAACACGGTCACCGCGGGGTTGGTGCGCACCGAGCAGTCGGCGCTCACCTATGGCGACACGGCAACGACGGAGCGCATCGAGCGCACCATCCCCAACGGGCGCATGGCCACACCCACCGACATCGCCGAAGCATGCCTCTTCCTCGCCTCGTCGGCGGCGTCGTACATCACCGGCGCCAACCTGGTTCTGAACGGCGGCGGCGACCGGCCGGCGTTCCTCGACGCGCTCGGTTGATCACCGTTCCGGCTGTCTGACGCTGCGTCAGATCGGGTGATGCCGGACTGGTTACGATCGCTGACATGCCGATCATCCCCTTGGGCCGAGCCTTCACCGAGACCGCTCGCCGCGACCCCGACCGCCCGGCGGTGACCGTCGGTGAGCGGTCCATCTCCCGAGCCGGGCTGGAGTCGATGGCGAACCGCATGGCTCGCGTCTTCCTCTCCCATGGTGTGCAACTCGGCGACTACGTCACCATCGGGCTGCCCAACTCGCCGGAGTTCTTCGCCGCCACGATCGCAGCCTGGAAGATCGGTGCGGTGCCGCAGCCGGTGTCGCCACGCCTGCCGCACCGCGAGCGCGAGGCCATCATCCATCTGGCCGAGTCGCCCCTCGTGCTCGGTGCCGAACCGGGTGAGCACCCCGGACGGGTGTGCCTGCCGGTCGGCTGGCTGCCCGATGAGTCGGTCGACGACTCACCGCTGCCCGATGCCATCTCGCCCACATGGAAGGCGCCCACGTCCGGCGGCTCCACCGGGCAACCGAAACTGATCGTTGCCGGCGACCCTGGCGTGATCGACACCGACGCCGACCCTGGCATGGGCATGCGGCACGATGGCGTCATGCTGGTTCCCGGGCCGATGTACCACAACGCTCCGTTCAGCTACTCGTCGAAGGCGATCGTCAACGGCAACCACGTCATCACCATGGAGCGCTTCGACGCCGAGGCCACGCTGAAGGCGGCCGAGCAGCACCGCCCGGAATGGATGCTGCTGGTGCCGACGATGATGTTGCGCATCGTGCGGGTGGCCAACCATCGCTCGTACGACATGTCGTCGCTACGGGTGGTGTGGCACATGGCCGCTCCATGCCCGCCGTGGCTGAAGGAGGAGTGGATCGACTGGCTCGGTGGCGAGAAGATCTTCGAGCTCTACGCGGGCACCGAGGCACAGGCCGTCACCGTCATCCGCGGCGACCAGTGGATGGCGCATCGCGGTTCGGTGGGCAAGCCGATCTACGGCGAGATGAAGGTGCTCGACGCCGACGGCGACGATGCCGCTGCTGGTGAGGTGGGAGAGATCTACATGCGCGCCCCGGACGGGCGAGTCACGTACCGCTACGTGGGTGCCGACGCCAAGCGCACGGACGATGGGTGGGAGTCGCTCGGCGACATGGGTTGGATCGACGCCGACGGATTCGTGTTCCTCACCGATCGGTTGGGCGACATGATCCTCTCCGGCGGCGCCAACATCTACCCGGCCGAGGTCGAGGCGGCCATCGAGGAGCATCCCCATGTCCGTTCCAGCGCGGTCATCGGCCTGCCCGACGAAGACCTCGGCAACCGCATCCACGCCATCGTTCAGCTGGCGCCGGACGTCGTCGTCACCGACGACGAGCTCCGCGAGCACCTCTCCGAGCGGCTCGTTCGCTACAAGATCCCGCGGTCGTTCGAGTTCGTCACCGAGCCGCTGCGCGACGACGCGGGCAAGGTGCGTCGCAGCCAGCTGCGCGCCCATCGGGTGTGAATGCTCAGGCGTGCTGCGAGCTGACGCTCACCACTTCGCCGGTCATGTACGAGCTGTAGTCGGAGGCCAGGAACACGATCACGTTGGCGATCTCCCATGGCTCTGCAGCGCGACCGAAGGCTTCGCGGGCGGTGAGCTCGGCCAGTAGATCGTCGGACGTGACCTTGGCAAGGTTGGCGTGCATCGCAAGACTGGGAGCCACCGCGTTCACCCGAACGCCGCGCGGTGCGGCCTCGATCGCTGAGCACCGCGTGAGGGCCATCACCCCCGCCTTCGCGGCTGCATAGTGGGCTTGGCCGGCCTGGGCTCGCCAGCCCAGTACGGACGCGTTGTTGACGATCACTCCCGTGCCTCGCGGGTACATGTGATTGAGCGCGGCCCGTGTGACTCGGAACGTGCCGGTGAGCGTGACCTCGAGGACGAGTGACCACTGTTGGTCGGTCATCTCGTGCACTTCCGCGGTGCCGCCCAGGCCGGCGTTGTTCACCAGCACATCGATACCCCCGAGCGTCTCGGCAGCACTGACGATCATGGCCTGCACGCTTGCCTCGTCGGTGACGTCGCACACGATGCCCTCGACACCCAGCTCGGCTGCGGTCTCGCTGAGCCGCCGCTCGTGCTTGTCGGCGATCACGACGCGGGCTCCTTCCTCCAGACACCGCTTGGCGGTGGCCGAGCCGATGCCACTGCCCGCTGCGGCGGTGACGAGCACGCCCTTGCCGAGCAGCAGGCCGTGCGGCGGGGGAGGTGGGGGAGGTGAGACAGCTGTCATCGAGGGGCTCCTTCGATCATCGCGGCAGGCCGAGCACGCGCTCGCCGAGCACGTTACGTTGGATCTCGTTGGAGCCGCCGTAGATGGTGTCGGAGCGCGTGAACAGGAACAGCTTCTGTTCCAGCGACAGGTCACCTGCAGGCTCTTCGGTGGCCACGCCGGCGGGCCCCAGCACGTCGATCATCAGGTTGCCGAGGTCGCGGTGCCACGTGCCCCAGAACAGCTTCGAGATGCTGGCCTCGGGACCTGGGACGCCGGCGCCCATCGAGCGCTGGGCGTTCCACCGCATGAGTTGGAGGCCGATGTGCGCCCGAGCGAGCCGCGGGCGTATGGCCGGATCGTGCAGCCGTCCCTGCTCGCGGGCCAGCTCGATGACGTGCTGCAGCTCGCGCTCGAACCCGACCTGCTGCGCAAGCGTGGAGATGCCGCGCTCGAAACCGAGCAAGCCCATCGCCACCTTCCAGCCGTCGCCCGGTTCGCCGACCACCATGGCGGCCGGGGTCCGGGCCTCCGTGAAGAAGGTCTCGTTGAACTCCCCGCCGCCGGTGAGTTGCACGATGGGCCGTACCTCCACGCCCGGTTGGTCCATCGGCACCAGGAGGAAGGTGAGACCTGCATGGCGTTGCGAGCCGGGCACGCTGCGGGTGAGCACGAAGCACCAGTGGCTCACGTGCGCGAGGGAGGTCCACACCTTCTGACCGTCGACGATCCATTCGCCACCGTCGAGTCTCGCCTTGGTCTGCACGTTGGCCAGATCGCTGCCGGCGTCGGGTTCGCTGTACCCCTGACACCAGCGTTCCGTGCCGTTGCGGATGCCGGGGAGGAACTGCTCGCACAGTGCGGCCGTGCCGTACTCGATGAGGGTCGGTGCCAGCAGATTCTCACCCATGTGGTTCACCCGTGCCGGTGCTTGGGCGCGCGTGTACTCCTCGGCCCAGATGATCTGCTGGCTCACGCTGGCGCCGCGGCCGCCGTGTGCCTCCGGCCAACCGAGCCCGATCCAGCCGGCGTCACCCAGTACACGCTCCCAACGCACTCGCGTGTCGAACCCGATGTCCTCGTCACCGGGCCCGCCACGTCCGCGTAGGTCGGCGAACTCGCCGACCAC
This sequence comes from Acidimicrobiaceae bacterium, assembly GCA_031413415.1. GTDB lineage: Bacteria > Actinomycetota > Acidimicrobiia > Acidimicrobiales > Ilumatobacteraceae > UBA668. Next base: position 3,026 of record JANOET010000297.1, on the reverse strand, counting down.
ATGGGTTCGCAGCCATTCGCGCACGACTGAGCGGAAGTGCTCGTCGGTGAACCCAACGAGTGTGCTGCTCATCGGGCAGGGGTCATGCGTTCGGAGCCGCCTTGGCGTCGGCGGCGCGCTTCATCTCGGCCACCATGTCGAGGAACGGCAGTCGCTCGTACTTGACCGTGGCCATCAGCCGCTCGTCGATCTGCTCGGGTGTCCAGCGGCCGTCGTTGTACATCGCCCGCACCTCCTTGGGCTGGCTCCACACCGCGATCTTCTCGCCGACCACCGAGTACACCTGCCCGGTGATGTGCTTGCTCTGGTCGCTGAGCAGGTACACGGCCATCGGCGAGACATCCTCGGGGTCGCCGTTCTCGGCAAGCTGCATCGGCACGTTCGCGCTCATGCGGGTACGCGCCACGGGGGCGATCACGTTGGCTCGCACCCCGTAACGCTCGAGCCCCACTGCGGCGGAGTAGCTGAGCGACACGATGCCACCCTTGGCCGCTGCGTAGTTGGCCTGGGCCACCGACCCGAGTGCCCACACCCCGGACGTGAACGCGATCAATGAACCGCCGCCCTCTTGCTTGCGCATGACTGCGGCCGCCGCGCGGTACACGGTGAACGTGCCCTTCAGATGCACGCGGATGACGTCGTCGAACTCGTCTTCGCTCATGTTGAACAGCATCCGCTCACGCAGGATGCCCGCCACGCACACTGCGCCGTCGATGCGTCCCCAGGTGTCCATTGCGGCCGCGACGATTGCTTCGCCGCCGGCCATGGTGCCCACGTCGATCGCTGCTGCGATGGCGTCGCCACCCGCAGCCTTGATCTCGGCCACCACCTCGTCGGCGACGGCCGAGGAGGGCTCGCTGCCGTCCATTCCGACGCCGTAGTCGGCAACGACCACCTTGGCCCCTGCCCGCGCCGAATCGAGCGCGATGCAGCGTCCGATGCCACGCCCGGCACCGGTGACGGCGATGACCTTGTCCTCGAGGAATCCGCTCAACTTCAGCTCCCGTGGTTTCTGACGAACCGTCAGAAACTACCATCGGCCGCCATGGAGGTCGTAGCGGGGATGAGTGACCGGGTCGCGCTCCGCGACGTCGGCGCCTACGCTCAGCGGGTCGAGGCCTTGGGTTACGACACGCTGCACGTGCCCGAGACGGTGCACGACGGTCTGATGGTGTCGATGCTGGCCCTGCAGGCCACCACTCGCCTGCGGGTGACCAGCAGTGTCATCCTCGCCTTCGTGCGGAGCCCGATGCTGGTTGCGTACACGGCATGGGATCTCGCTGCCTTCAGCGACGGACGTTTCGAGTTGGGGCTCGGCTCGCAGATCAAGCAGAACATCGTTGGTCGCTACTCGATGCCGTGGACGGAACCCGTCGGACGGATGCAGGAGTACGTCGAAGCGCTGCGTGAGATCTGGCATTCGTTCGCGACCGGCGAGCAATTGCAGTACGTCGGTGAGCAGTACCGATTCACCAGGCTGCAACCGTTCTTCAACCCCGGCGACCACGGTTTCGGTGCGCCGCGGATCTGGCTGGGTGGCGTGAACGAGAAGATCTGTGGCCTCGGCGGGTCGCACGCCGACGGCTTCGTCACCCACCCGACCAACTCGAGCCCTCGTTACCTGCGTGAGTTCTGCCTGCCGCGGCTCGACGCCGGTGCGGTCGCTGCCGGCCGGCCGCGCCCGCGGCTCATCACCGGCAGCATGTTCATCACCGGTCGCACCGAGGCTGAGGTGACGGCCAGTCGCGAGCACCACCGTGCGATCCTCGGCTTCCTGTACAGCACGCCTGCGTATCGGCGCACGCTCGAACTGTTCGGTTGGGAAGATCTCGGAGCGCAATTGCAGCGAATGACGCGCGAGGGCGAGTGGGGCCAGCTCGACCACTTGATCACCGACGAGGTGCTCGACGCGATCGTGCCGCAGGCAACCTGGGGGGAGCTGCCGTCGGTCGTCGGCGAGTGGTTCGACGGGCTGGTCGACGGGGTGATGCTGCAGGTGCCGGCCGACCCAGCCGACGATGCGCGCTACGCAGAAGTGCTTGCTGCCGTTCGCTCGCTCGGATCTGACGGGGCGTCAGGTCTCTTATAGGCTCCGGACCGTGCATCTCGCCGAGACCCCCGAGCAACAGGCACTGCGCCAGCAGCTGCGCGCGTACTTCGCCGAGATGCTGACCCCAGAGGTCCGTCAGCGCCTCGGCGCGGCCGGGGTTGGAAGCCCCGAGTTCCGCACGCTCGTTCGCCAGCTCGGTCAGGACGGATGGCTGGGCCTCAGTTGGCCCGTCGAGTACGGCGGCAGCGGGCGGCCCGCCACCGACCAGTTCATCATGTTCGACGAGATCCAGCGGGCTCATGCCCCATTTCCGTTCGTCACGGTCAACACCGTCGGGCCGGCCATCGCCGCGCTCGGTACGGAGGCCCAGAAGGCGGCGTATCTGTCAGGAATTCTCGCCGGTGAGATCAACTTCGCGATCGGCTACACCGAGCCGGAAGCCGGCACCGACCTGGCGAGCCTGCGAACGAGTGCCGTTCGTGACGGCGACCAGTGGGTGATCAACGGCAACAAGGTGTACACGTCCGGGGCCAATCAGGCCGATTACATCTGGCTCGCCTGCCGCACCGATCCGGACGCGCCCAAGCACAAGGGCATCAGCATCATCATCGTGCCCACCTCCTCGCCAGGGTTCTCGTGGACGCCCATCACCACCGTCGGCGATGTGTGTACCACCGCCACCTACTACGCCGATGTGCGAGTGCCGGTCGGCAACGTCGTCGGTGAGGTCAACGGCGGGTGGGGCCTGATCACCATGCAGCTCAACCACGAGCGTGTCGGGCTGGCTGCGTTGTCGGGTCTCACCGAGCGGTTGCTGCTCGACGTCACCGAGTGGGCCGCGACCACGCCCGCGTCGGCCGACGGTACGGCGACGCGCATCATCGATGTCCCGTGGGTGCAGCTCGATCTGGCGCGCTGCCATGCGCTCTTGCAAGCGGTTCGGCTGATGACGTGGAAACTGGTGCGTGCGGTCAGC
>JANOET010000296.1:0-17436 GCA_031413415.1 Acidimicrobiaceae bacterium | reverse complement strand
CGACGGCAACATCGCCGACCAAGCCCGCAGCATCATCCCCGACGGCGTCGACACAGCACTCGAACTCGTCGGCACCCCAACCCTCCCAGACACGCTGCGAGCGACCCGGGTCCACGGGGTCGTGTGCTTCACCGGGATGCTCTCCAACCAATGGAGCGTGCGCGACTTCTACCCGATCGAGTACCTACCTCGCGGGGTCCGCCTCACCGCCTATGGCGGAGACGCCACCGACCTCCCCACCCAAGTCCTCCAGAACTTCCTCGACGCCGTCGCGGCCGGCGACGCCATCGTGCCGATCCATCACACCTACCACCTCGACGACATCGCCACGGCACACGCCGACATGGAAGCCGGGCTCGCCACCGGCAAACTCGTCGTCCTGCCCTGACACCACCCGCCCGACCCTCTCCACCGCTGCGAGGTCCGCCGATCTCAAGCTCGCGATACATGGAACCGGCACAGTGTGGGGACTCGCCGGTGGACCCAGCAGCCTGCGCCCCTGCATGGACCGAGCCCTCCGGAACATGCTCGGCTCAATCGGTCGGCCTCGCTAGGGGCGGAGCGCTGACAAGTCTCAGCGAGAGTCTCAGCGCGGCTCGATGGTGCGTCCGCAATCGATCTAGCTGGGCATACGCAGTAGAAAACGGATTCCCGTCCACCTCCGCCAACCGCTGCGCGTCACTTCGGTCGAGGGACCTCGCGGGACGATCTACGCTGCGCGTCGTACCAGCTTCACGAAGGGGGACCACACCGTGAGTCACGACGACTTCGACGACTTCGACGACATCGACAACAATCCGACCGACAACGCTGCGCTCGACGAGATCATCGCCTCGCATCTCTCGAGGCGCGCGCTGCTGAAGATGGGAGGCGCTGGCGCATCCCTGGTGTTCCTCTCGGGCTTCTACTCACCGTCGCGTGTCGCCGCGGCGACCGCAGGCCGACCCCGGTTGGGGTCCAGCTCGCAGGCTCCGCTGCTCGGCTTCACGTCGGTGCCCCTGGGCGTCGGCGTCAACGACGGTGACGCCGTGGTCGTGCCGCCCGGCTACACCGCCAGGGTGCTGTTCTCGTGGGGTGACCCGGTGTCGGACGGCCCGGCGTTCGCGTTCGACGCCTCGCAGGATTGGCAGGCGCAGAGCGTTCAGGCAGGCATGCATCACGACGGCATCTTCTTCTTCCCGTATCACAAGAAGAAGATCGAATCCGACCGCGGCCTCCTGTGCATCAACCACGAATACGTCGACCAGGGACTGCTGTTCACCGATGGCATGACCACGTTCACGCCCGACAAGGTTCGCAAGTCGATCGCAGCGCACGGCGTCTCGGTCATCGAGGTCCGACGCAAGAACGGCAGGTGGTCGGTGGTCCGCCCATCCGAACGGGCCCGTCGCATCACCGGATCGACGCCCATGAAGTTCGTGGGCCCAGCGGCCGGTTCACCACTGCTGCAGACGGCCGACGACCCAACAGGTAGATCCGTCCTCGGGACGCTCAACAACTGCGGCAGTGGCGCGAGCCCCTGGGGCACGTACGTGACGTGCGAAGAGAACTTCAACGGCTATTTCGGCTGGGATGGCACCTACACGAGGACCCCGCAACAGGCTCGGTACGGCATCGTCGCCGGCGGCTTCGACTACCGCTGGCACCTGCACGACCCGCGCTTCAACGTCCGTCTCAATCCGAACGAGGCGAACCGCTTCGGATGGATGGTGGAGATCGATCCCTACAAGCCCGAATCAGTCCCACAGAAGCTGACTGCGCTCGGCCGCTTCAAGCACGAGAGCGCGGCATTCGCCACCACCAGCGATGGTCGCGCAGTCGTGTATTCGGGCGACGACGAGCGCAACAACTACATCTACAAGTTCGTCGGTTCTGTTCCGATCGAACACGCGCTCAAGCGAAAGGTCAGCCCTCTCGCCGAGGGAACGCTGTACGTGGCTCGCTTCGATGCTGGCGACGTCACCGGAGATGAGATGGGAACGGGCGTGTGGATCCCGCTCACACCGTCGACGCCGCAACTTTCCGCCATGAGCATCGACGACATCTTGGTGCACACACGAGTGGCGGCGGACCTCGTCGGTGCCACCAAGATGGACCGACCGGAGTGGGTCACCGTCGCTCCCGACGGCAGGGTGTACACCACCCTCACGAACAACAGCCGACGGGGTCGCACGACGACTGATCCGGCCGAGAACCCGAACTCCATCGTCGACGAAGCCAACCCGAGGTCGGCCTCGGGCGCCGGCAATCAGTACGGATCGATCGTGCGCTGGAGTGAGAACGGCGACCCCGGGGCACTGACATTCACCTGGGACATCTTCATTCTCGCCGGCGACCCGACCAACCCGGCCGGGCTCAACGGGTACAAGCCGGGTGGTGACATCAACGGTGCGATCTTCGGTTCGCCCGATGGCATCTGGGCCGACCCGGACGGTCGTATCTGGATTCAGACCGACATGTCCGTCCCGGGAGTGGGACCGTACGTCAACATGCCGAACGCAGTGATGGTGGCAGCCGACCCCACCACGAAGGAAGTCCGACGTTTCCTGGTCGGCCCGAAGACGTGTGAGGTCACTGGAGTCTGCACGACTCCTGACCAACGGACCATGTTCGTCGACATTCAACATCCTGGGGAGTCACTCGCCTTCACGACCATCCCCGGGCAGGAACAAGCCATCAGCAACTGGCCTGACTACAAACCCCTCGGGCAAGGCCGGCCAAGGTCGAGCACCGTCATCGTCACGAAGGACGACGGCGGAGTCATCGGCACCTAAGGCTCGACTCGCGGCGGATCGTGGCTCCGGGTGGCTCGACGGACTCGGCTGCGGCGATGGCCGGTACCCTTCGGGCGTGAGCAGGGTTCGACGTACTCCCGACTGGCTCGGCCGGACGCGTGTGCTCACGGTGGTGGGCAAGGGCGGAGTGGGTACCAGCACCGCGGCGGCATCGTTGGCGCTGCTCGCTGCCCGAGGTGGAGCCGATGTGCTCCTCGTGTCGGTCGATGGCAAACCCGGTCTCGGTCCGCTGCTGGGCGGTGAGCCGCTGACGGGTGAGGAACAACTGCTGCGCGTGATGGACGGTTCGGGTGGCCGAGTTCGCGGCCGCACGATCACGCCGAAGCAGGCGTTCGGCGACTACCTCGAGTTGAAGGGGTTCGGATCCCTGCTGCGGCGGGCCGCCTCGGCGGCGTCGTTCGACGTCATCGCCGGATCCACGCCCGGGATGGAGCACCTGCTCGTGCTGGGCAAGATCAAGGAGCTCGATCTGGCGCGGGCGGCCGACCTGATCATCGTCGATGCGCCGCCGGCAGGTCATGCCGCGCCGTTCCTCCGCTCGGCAACGGCACTGCGCAAGGCCGTGGCCGCTGGCCCGGTGCGTGATCAGGCCAATGAGGTGTGCGCGATGCTCGAAGACCACTCGCGCAGCCAATGCGTGCTGGTGACGCTGCCCGAGGAGACGCCGGTGAACGAGGCCATCGAACTGGCGGACGACCTGCGCGACGACATCGGCCTGGCACTCGCGCCGCTGGTGGTGAACGCCTGCTGGGCCGACTCGCCCGGCATGTGGGTCACCGCTGCCGCTGCAGCGAAGGAGCAGGAGGTGAAGCTGGCCGTGGCGACGCGTCGCGCGCTCGACGAGGCTGTCGCGTTCGCTCGGGTGCGCCTCGAAGCGCAGCGCGAGCAGTTCGGCCGTCTCGACGCCGAGCTTCCCCTCCCTCGCATCCACCTGCCTCGTCTGCCCGTGGCGCGGCTGTTTCCGCAGCACCTCGACGTGTTGGCCGACGCATTGGCGGTCGAGCCGATGGTGCCGAACGGGGCGACACGATGACCGCGCTCGACTCCATCGTCCGCGAGGCGTCGCTCGTCGTCACCTGCGGTCCCGGCGGCGTGGGCAAGACGAGCACCGCCGCCGCGCTCGCGTTGGCCGCGGCCGACGCCGGCCGCCGGGTCATCGTCGTCACGGTCGATCCCGCCCGCCGCCTCGCCGACACGCTCGGCATCGAAGACGGCGCAGGCGGTGATCCGGTCGAGGTCGCTGGCGCGACCCGGAATCGCAAAGGCTCGCTGTGGGCGCAGATGCTCGACGCCGAGTCCACCTTCGATCGTCTCATCCTCGACCGTGCCGGCGACGAGAAGCGAGCCAAGGCCGTCCTGGCGAACCCGATCTACCGCAGCATCGCCGGGTCGCTGGCCGGGGCGCAGGAGTACATGGCCATCGAGCGACTCCATCAGTTGTGGACGAGTGACGAGTGGGACCTGATCATCATCGACACACCCCCGTCGCGCCACGCCATCGACCTGCTCGGCGCGCCCGATCGGTTGGTGACGTTCTTCAGCCATCCGGTGTACCGCGTGCTCACGGTTCCGGGCCGTTCGCTCGCCCGCATCACCAATGCCGGGGCGAACACGTTCCTGTGGGCCATCCGTCGTCTCGCCGGTGCGCAGGTCGTGGAGGACACCGTCGAGTTCTTCCGGTCGCTCTCTGGCATGGAGGCCGGTCTCCGTCAACGGGCCGCAGAGACCTCGAAGATCCTGCGCGCCGAGGGCACGGCCTTCGTCCTGGTGTCCAGCCCGCGGGCCGAGGCGATCGATGAGGCGGTGCATCTGAAGACTGCGCTGACCGCGGGCGGCTTCCCGTTGGTCGCGACCGTCATCAACCTCGTGCATCCCACGCCGCTGCTCTTGGCGGCAGCCCCGAAGCGCCTCGCCGCTGGCCCGCTCGCCGATCAGTTCGCGCTGCATGCCGACCTGTCGTCGCTCGCGCTCGACGAGGAGCGCGAGATGGAAACGCTGCGAACCCTCGCTGGCGAAGTGCCGGTGATCGAGGTCCCGTTGCTCGACGACGTGCAAGACCTCGCTGGCCTCGCTGCGCTCGCTCAGTATCTCTGCTGAGCGATCCGTCAGCGCGAGGCGGAGAGGGCGGGGTCGTCGTCGAGCGCGTCGTCGTCGAGCGCGTCGTCGTCGAGCGCGTCGTCGTCGAGCGCGTCGTCGAATTCGATGGCGGCCCCGTCGAGCGTGCTGTCGGTCGCGTGGTTGGTGTCGACCGAGTCGTGATGGTCCGGACCCTCCACATTGAGGCGCGGCAGGATGCGGTCGAGCCACTTGGGCAGCCACCAGTTCTTGTCGCCGAGCAGTTCCATCGTCGCCGGCACGAGCAGCATCCGGACCAGCGTTGCGTCGAGCAGTACGGCGACGGCGAGACCGGTGCCGAACAACTTGATGATGCGGTTGTCCTCGAGGAGAAACGCGCCGAACACGACGATCATGATCGCGGCGGCGGCGGTGATGACGTGCGCCGTCGCGGCGAGGCCATCGGCCACCGATGTCTTGGCGTCGCCGGTGCGATCGAACTCTTCCTTCACACGTGAGAGCAGGAATACCTCGTAGTCCATCGACAGGCCGAACACGATGGCGAACATCATCATCGGCACGAACGGCTCGATGGGGGCGGGTTCGATGCCGAAGACCGAACTCAACCAACCCCACTGGAAGATGGCCACGACCACGCCGTAGGCGGCGGCGATGGAGAGCACGTTCATGACGACGGCCTTCAGCGGGACGAGCACCGAACGGAAGACCATCATCAGCAGCAGGAACGACAGCAGCAACACGACGCCGATGAACGTGACGACGCCGATGAACGTGACGAGACGTTCGGCCAGGTAGTCGGTGAAGTCCATCGACGCTGCCGTGGAGCCGGTGACGTACACCTCGAGCGTGGTATCGGCGGTGGCGGCGGGAACGACGTCGTTGCGCAGCCGATTGATGGTTTCGGTGGTGACCTCGTCCTGCGGCGACGTGGTGGGGATGATCTGGATGAGTGCGGCCTGCGGGTCGGCGGGGTCGTTCGTGAAGGCGGGCGACGCGAACTTCACGCCGGGGTCTGCGGCGATGGCGTCGGCGAGCTGCGGCAGCGCTGTGGCGTCGGCGGCGTCCTCGATGCGCACCACGGCGATGAGCGGACCGTTGAAGCCCGGACCGAAACCGTCCGACAGCAGGTCGTAGGCGCGGCGGGTGGTGGTGTCGGGGCTGAAGTTGCCTTCGTCGGAGAAGCCGAGGCGCAGCGACAGCATGGGCGCGGCGAGCACCAACATGACGATGATGCCGCCTGCGAGCGAGCGCCACGGGTGGTGCTGCACGACTCGGCTCCACCGATATGCCAGCGTCTCGCGCATCGGCCTGTGTCGGCGCGGTGGGAGCTCCCTCTTCAGCGGTGCGAATGCGAAGCCGGCGATGATGGTGATGATCGCCAGCGGGAAGCCGACCAGCAGGGGCGAGATGTTCAGGCCGGCGCCGAACAGGGCGATGGCCAGGAAGCCGGCGGCGATGATGCCGCGCCAGCGGGTGACCTCGATCCGGTGCTGGGCGAAGCCGAGCAACGCCGGCAGCAGAGTGATGGAAGCGATCATCGTGATGGCGACCGTGGTGGCGGCGCCGATGCCCAGACCAGAGATGAACTGCAGGCCGATGAGCAACATGCCGAGCAGCGACACGACGACGGTGAGGCCGGCGAAGACGACGGCACGACCCGCCGTGTCCATCGCGTTGACCGTGGCGATCTGGAACGACTCTCCGGCACGCAGGTTCTCGCGATAGCGGGTGACGATGAACAGCGCATAGTCGATGCCGACCGCGAGGCCGATCATCGCGCCGAGCGTCGTCGCGAAGTCGGGAATGGTCATCCAGTTGCTGAACAGTGCGACCAGGCTCGAGCCCACGCCGACGCCGAACAGGGCGATACCGATGGGCAGGCCCATTGCGAGCACCGAGCCGAAGGCGAGGATGAGGACGACGATGGCGAAACCCAGACCGATGAGTTCGGACGACGGCGGTTCGAACGTGGCGAGCACCTGACCGCCCACCTCCACGGTCAGTCCGTCGACGGTGGGCGCGAGCGCCTCGATCTTCGTCCCTACTTCGGACATGCCCTGCTGGCCGAGCGCCTCGTCGAGGTTCAACGTGGCGAACGCAACGGTGCCGTCGTCGTTGATGCGGTTGACCGGAGTCGGGTCGTAGGGGCTGATGAGGGTGACGCCCTCGAGCGTGGCGACCTCGGCGAACATGCCGTTCATCGCCGTCTGGACCTCGGGATCGGCGACACCCTGCTCGGCCTTGAAGACGATCGTTCCGGTGGCCCGCCCTGCTGCGCCTTGGCCGGGGAAGTACTCCTTCATCACGTCGAAGCCCGAGGCGCTCTCGGAGGCCGGGATCTCCAACTTGCTCGAGAAGGCGGAGCCGACGATCGAGTTGCCGAGGGCGCCGACGCCGACGAGCACGACGATCCAGGTGAGAAGTGTGGCGCGACGGTGCACGAAGCACCACCGTCCGAGCCGAGCGATCATGGGGGAAGTCCGTTCGAACTTTCGGGGGTAGTGGCGCTGACGTTACGGCCGCAGGGAGTGGTTCGCACAGTGCATTCCGTGAAATCCCGGGGGATGTGTCAAGAGCCACGTCGAGACCGAGGCGCAGGCAGCAGTCCTGCGTCAGCGGGCGCGAGGCGGTGCCGGTGGCCTCGCTGCAGGGCGTGCCGCCGTGGACTTCACAGGTGCCGAGGGTTTGGCCTCCGGCCTGCCGGACACGAGCCGGCGGCCCTGGTCGTAGTGCAGTTCGTGACGCAGCGTTCCGTCCGCTCGCCATTTGCGAATGGCCGCGGAGCCGTCCTTGCCGTTGTTGCGCTTGCCGCCGAAGTACCGCTCTTCGTAGTGCACCTTGCCGTCGGCGTAGTACCCGCGCACGGCGGGCACGTGGTCCGAAGGATCGTGCAGCATGCCATGGGTGTAGAACATTTCGTACTTCAACCGGCCATCGTGTCGAAAGTGGCGAAACGCCGGGTGGTGCTTGCCCGGGTTGTGCAGCTGTCCGTCGGCGTACCAGCTCACCGCGACCACCGAGTGCTCGTCGTCATGGTGCTTCACCCTGCCGGTGAAGCCGGTCGGGATCTCGTCGCCGTCGCGTACGTCGATCGTGGTGACCACACGGAAGGACATCGAATTGGGGATCAGATCGATGAGTTCCATCGCCGCTCCTTCGATGTTCCGGCCGCGAGCGAGTCGTGCGGCCGGAACCGGTCCATCGAGTCGTCAGACTGCGAGCAGGTCGCGTGCGCCCGTGTCGCTGCTCGGGTGGCGCAACTTGCTCATCGCCCTCGCTTCGATCTGGCGGATGCGCTCGCGAGTGAGGTTGAAGTGTTCGCCGACCTCTTCGAGCGTACGCGGCTCGCCACGGTCGAGTCCGAAACGGAGTTTGAGGATCTCGCGCTCTCGCTCGTCGAGGGGCGCCAACAGGCGAGCGATCTCGTCGGGCAGCAGCGCTGTCGCGGCTACCTCGAACGGCGACTCGGCCGAACGGTCCTCGACCACGTCGCCGAGCTCGGCGTCGCCGTCCTCGCGCAGCGGCTCGCTGAGCGACAGCGGCTCGGCGGCGAAGCGCAGGGCCTCGGTGACCTTGTCTTCGGGCATCTCGACTTCCTTGGCCAGCTCGGAGAGCGTGGCGGGGCGGCCGAGCTTCAGCTCGAGGCGGCTACGCGCCTTCTGCAGGCGGGCGAGGGTGTCGCCGGCGTGCACGGGGAGGCGAATGGTGCGGCCCGTGTTGGCGATGCCGCGTGTGATGGCCTGACGGATCCACCACGTGGCGTAGGTCGAGAACTTGAAGCCCTTGCGCCAGTCGAACTTCTCGACGGCGTGCATCAGGCCCAGGTTGCCCTCCTGGATGAGGTCGAGCAGCGGCAGGCCCGAGGCCTGGTACTTCTTCGCGATGGACACGACGAGGCGCAGGTTGCTCTGCACGAATGCTCGTTCGGCGTCCTCACCTTCGCGGGCGGCACGACGCAGATCGCGCTTGCGGGCCGCGGTGAGGTCCTTCGCCGTGTCCAGTTCGGCGATGGCAGCCTTGCCGGCCTCGATCTGCTTGGCGAGACGTACCTCGTCGTCCTTGGTGAGCAGGGTGTATTGACCGATGTCGGTCAGATACAGCCGGACCAGGTCTTCTTCGTCCCGTTCCACGCGATCTTTCGCCACAATGTCTCCTCGATCCGAACGGAAGCACCCTCGGCCGAAGCCGTTGGTGATTTCGGTCACGATACCGACGAGGTCAAGCCCCCCAACCCGTGCGTGCACAGATTCACAAGGGTCTGTCAACGTTCCCCAGGTGGACGTACGACTAACGTCCGGTCGTGGCCGAGGAAACGCACGTCGACGTCGAGCTCGCGATCGTCACCATGCGGTTCGACGCCACAGACCCGACCGCCCTGCTGGGGGTGCTGTCGAAGTACGTCGTGCTCACCCGGATGGAATCGGCATGCCGCAACGTCGACCTCTGTGGATCGTACACCCATCCCGGGCGCTATCTGATCGTGCAGAAATGGGCCTCCCACCAGGCGCAACGCGACCATTTCGACAGCCCGACGATGGTCGAGATGGCCCGGGGCTGCACCGGCCTGCTGGCCGGCCCACCCGACATCGACCTGTGGGACGGGTCCAGCGCGCACGACCTGCGCTGAAACCGGTTCTGCAGGACGGTAGTTTTGACGGAGTCCGCTCGATCCGGAGGTCCCGATGGCGAACCCGCTGCTCAACGAGAAGAAGGCCAACGAGGTGATTGCCGCGAACAAGGCCGGTTGGGGTGCCCCCGATCCGGCCACGCGCAACACACCCATCCCCGGCACGCCCGTCACCGACGGGCCCATCAGCCCATGGGACGGCGCCAAGCGGATGACTGTCGGCGGCACCGCCACGGCGACCGGCGTGCTGCTCACCCTGCTCATCGGTGCGGCGGTCTACGGCTGGAGCGCGACCGACGTCTCGGCGCTCGAGGGCCGCGTGCAGTTCCCCGCCCTCGCCATCGGCGGCGTGCTCGTCGGCTTCGTCTGCGCCATCGTCGTCGCATTCAAGCCGGGGCTGGCGCGCATCCTCGGCCCCATCTACGCGGTGGGGCAGGGCGTGTTCCTGGGCGCCATCTCGAAGGCGTACGACGAGCGCTTCGATGGCATCGTCGTGCAGGCCATCGGTGCCACGCTCGGCGTGTTCCTGGTGATGCTGGTGCTGTACAAGACCCGCATCATCAAGGTCACCGACAAGTTCCGTCGCACGGTCATCATGGCCACCCTCGGCCTGATGGCGTTCTACCTCGTCTCGTTCGTCATCAGTCTCTTCGGTGTCGACATCTCGTTCTTCCAGTCGTCGTCGCTGCTCGGTATCGGCTTCAGCATCTTCGCCGCCGGTCTGGCCGCGCTGAACCTGGCGCTCGACTTCGACCTCATCGACCGTGGTGTCGAGCAGGGTTGGCCGAAGCAGATGGAGTGGTTCTGCGCGTTCGGTCTGGTGATCACGCTGGTGTGGCTGTACCTCGAGCTGCTCCGGCTGCTCGCCAAGCTGCAGCGCAACTGACCGACTACAACGTCCGGAGGAAGCCCAACAGTGCGTCGTTGAACGCCTGCGGGGCCTCCTGCTGCACCCAGTGGCCTGCCCCGGGGATGATGGTCTCGCCTCGATAGTCCGGGAGCGAGGCGCGCATGCGCTCGGGACCGGTCGGGTCCATCATCCGCACGACGTCGACGTCGCCCGTGATGAAGTAGCTCGGCATCGAGATGCGGTCGGGGCCGAGGCCGGCGACGATTTCGAAGTTGCGGTCGAAGTTGCGGTACCAGCTGACGGGACCGAAGAAGCCGCTGTGCGCGAACTCGGCCGCGTACACGTCGAGGTCGTCGGCATCGAGCCACGGACCCTCGGGGCCCATGTACGGCAACGCCGGCGACTCGTTCATCTGGGTGAGGAAGCCGGTGCCCTCCATGGGCGGCAGCTCGGTGGGCATCTCGCGGCCCGCGACTGCTTCACCCGACGCGCCGTACAGCACCGTCGACATCGTGCGGCGCGCATCGGCGCCCAGTTCGGCCTCGGGTGGGCCCACCTGCTGGAAGTAGAGGATGTAGAAGAAGCGGTCGCCGTAGACCATGCGCATCAACTGCACTGGTGGACCGGGCCAGTCGACGCACGGCACGCTGACACCCACCACGGCCTTCACCCGTTCGGGTCGTAGACGTGCGCTCTCCCACACCACCATCGAACCCCAGTCGTGGCCGACGAAGATCGCGTCGTCCTTGCCGTGGTGATCGAGCAGCCCGAACAGATCGCCCGTCATCTGGTCGATCGAGTAGGCGTCGATGTCGGTGGGCGCGGTCGAGTGGCCGTAGCCGCGCTGATCGGGCGCGATGACGTGGTAGCCCGCGTCGGCGAGCGGCAGCATCTGGTGGCGCCAGCTGTGCGCCAGATCGGGAAAGCCATGAGTGAGCACCACCGTGGGGTTCGCCGGGTCTCCCGCCGAGTACACGGTGAGCTCGACACCGTTGGTCTCGATGCGGTCGTTGCGAATCGTCACGCAGCGGTTCCTTCGGCGGCACCGGCGGTGCTGATCGACTCGAGCTCACCCCAAGTGAGTCCGTCGCACGTCCAGATGCGCTCGAAGGCGAGATCGGCCCGATCGGTGAAGCCGTGCCGGTTGCGAAAGTTGTAACGCCATCGCTGTTGGTTCACCGGTACGCCCAGCCGCTCGAGCCGACCCACGCAGTAGGTCTCCCACGCCGACACCTGGCGCAAGGACAGCTGGTCGTCGGCGGGTGTCTCGCCGAAGCCACCGCTGAGACGGTCGCGGGCGCGCAGCAGGGCGCGGCCGACGCTCGCGGTGGTGGCCACCTCGCTCTGTTGACGCGGGCGCTTCGAGTCCTCGAATGCGCCGCTCTCGACGTGGATGGCGATGACGTCGCCGATGTCGACACGAACTCGACCGAGCGGAGTGGTCTCGTCGACCACCACTTGCACCGGTCGGTCGATGCCGAGCGCGTCGACGAGATCGTCCGCGATGCGCCCGATGAGAGCCGCGTCGAACGAGACCAGCTGGAACGTGGCCGGCTCGACGATGGTCATGACGGTCATGAGGCGCTGAACTGCTCGGCCGCGTCGGCCTGCGCCTGTTGGGTGAACGCCTTGCGCTCCTCGAGCGCGTGCAGGCTGACCGTGGCGATGTCGTCGACCTCTTCGTCGGTGAATCCGGCCAGTTCGCGGAAGCGGCGGGCGAGGCCGATGGGCGACTCATGGCTCTCGCTGCGCGTCCCGCCGAAGCTGAAGATCTTGTCGACCACGCTCTGGAACTCGAGCGCCTTGGCGCGACGCTCGGGGTCGTTCTCGGTGATGCGCCGCAACCAGTCGCTGCCCATCTTCACGTGGGTGACTTCGTCGGCGAGCATCCAGTCCTCGCAGAACTCGAGGTACGGGTCGCCGGCGATGTCGCCGAACTCCTTCATCGTGGTGAACACGTCGATGGCCAGACCTTCGAGCGCCCGGTTCACGCCCGCCAGACGCAGCACCGGGTCGGTGCTACACGCCACCTCGAACAAGACAGTGTTCTCGGCGTACTGGCCGATCTCGGTGCCCATCCATTCGCTGAGTTTCACGCTGATCTCGACGTGTCGGGCCTCGTCCCACGCCTGGCGGGCCATGTCGAGTTTCAGCGCGAACGGCACCGTGCCGATCGAGTCAGGCGTGCCGGTCTCGAAGTCGTGGCAGGTGCGCCCGGCGCCCTCGAGCGCCTGGATCTCGCCGACGAAGATGCCGTGCATCAGGCTGCGCGCGGCGTCGCTGGCGTCGGGGCGAGACGGCGCGAGCCGGTTCGTCTTCGGCCGCTTGGTCGCGTCACCGACCAGCGCGCTGCGCGGGTCGGCCTGGCTCTGACGCATGGTGATCTGGTTGAAGCGACTGTCGCGGGCCAGGCTGTCGACCGGGAAGAACTTGCGCATCAGTTGGCCTCCGTGGTGGTGGCGTCGCCGCCGATGGATCCGGGTCCGGCGATTCCGCCGGCTTCGAGGATGAGCTTCTCGAGGCGGGCCTGATGGGCGGCCGCCCGATCGACCTCCTCGGGGGTCTCGATGAGCGACTGGATGAGCATCTCGCCGTCGCGCCAGTCGTCGAACTCGTCGACGAGGATGAGCTTCAGCGTGCGGATGGTCGGTGCATCGGTGATCTCGCTCGTGTTGTTCATGTGGAACGTGTAGGCCGAGATGAAGTGTGGGATGTAGACGCGGTAGACGCCGACGAGCTTCTCGATGGTGAGCTCGGGCGCCTCGGGCTCGGTGAGGGCCTCGACGAAACGGACCATCGCATCGTTGGCCGGCACGGTGAGACGGTCGGGGTTCATCTCGCGCAGCTCGGGCAAACGCTTGTGCCACAGCTCTGCGTGCCACGCGTGGTGGTAGCAGTGGGTGCCGAGCCGCATCTTCACGTCCAACTCGGGCACGGTGGCCACCCAGCCGCCCAGCGCCTCGAACAGCTTCATCTCGGCCCACTTGTAGTTGCCGACGCGTCGCGCGGTCTCCTCCACGTCGAAGAGCCCCGGCAGCTGGCGCCGGTCCCACGGCGCGAATGGTGCTCTCGGCTTGTACGGATCGGCCACGAAATCCCCCTCCGGCAACGAACGTGCGGTGTCGGAACTCTACTGGAGCACGGTGGCGCGGCTCGGCGTCGGAACGACCCGAGGGCGGGTCAGGGCGGGGAGTCAGACGCGGCGTGCGGTGGGGCGCTGAGCGAGCAGTTCGGCCGACAAGGGTGCGCCCGTGACTTCGTCGGTCCAGTAGGTGCCGGCGTCCAGGCGGGACAGCGCGACCTCGACATCGGCCAGGTCGCGCTCGATGCCGTCGAGATCGAGCGACGTGTTCGGGGCGGCGACCTCGACCTTCGGCGAACGCTCGGTGAACTCATCCGATGAAGTGCCGGTGGAAATGCTGTCGTCCATTGTTCGCAGGCTACCGTTCGGGTGTGGCGCAGGTCCGGCTCGAACACATCACCAAGCGTTTCGGTGACGGCAGCGAGGCGGTCACCGCGGTCGACGACGTCACGCTGCAGATCGAGCACCACGAGTTCATGATCCTCCTCGGACCATCGGGCTGCGGAAAGAGCACCTTGCTGCGCATGGTCGCGGGCCTCGAGGATCCCACCGCCGGCGACGTGTTCATCGGCGATCGCCGCGTGAACGACGTCGAGCCGAAGCAGCGCGACATCGCAATGGTGTTCCAGAGCTATGCGCTCTACCCGCACAAGACCGTCGCGGCGAACATCGAGTTCCCGCTCAAGGTACGCGGCGTCGGCAAGGCCGAGCGCGCTGCCGAGGCGCTGCGGGCCGCCGAAGTGCTCGGGCTCGAGCCGCAGATGAAGCGCAAGCCCGGTCAGCTCAGTGGCGGCCAGCGGCAACGTGTGGCGCTCGCCCGCGCCATCGTGCGCAACCCGGCCGTGTTCCTCATGGACGAGCCGCTCAGCAACCTCGACGCGAAGCTACGCGGCGACACCCGGGCCGAGTTGGTCGATCTCCACCGGCGCATCGACAGCACGTTCCTCTACGTCACCCACGACCAGGTCGAGGCGATGACCATGGGCTCGCGTGTGGCAGTGCTCAGCGACGGCCGCCTGCAGCAGGTCGGCACCCCGCAAGAGGTCTACGACCGCCCGGCCACCGCGTTCGTGGCGCAGTTCATCGGCACGCCGCCCATGAACATGCTCCCGCCGGGCATGCTCGGCAGCGACGCCGTGCAGGTCGGCATTCGCCCCGAGCATCTCCGGCTGACGCCCGGTGGTGAACTGCACGCGATCGTCAAGCAGGTCGAGCATCTGGGCCACGAGGTGTTGCTGTTCGCCGACGCCAACGGCACGCGACTGATCTCGCGCCTCGACCCATCGTCGTTCGTACCCGAGGTCGGCGACCCGGTGGCGTTCGACGCCGAGCCCGGACGACTGCATCGTTTCGACGCCACCTCGGGGGAGCGGGTGTCGTGAACCGCCGACTGCGTGACGTGCCCTGGGCCATCGTCATGCTGTTGCCCAGCATCGCGCTCATCGCGGTCTGGACCGTCTATCCGCTCGTCAAGGCCATCCAGAAGGGCCATCTGCGCTGCGACGTCACCGGCACCAAGTGTCGAGACGCCGGCTGGGGTCGCTACTGGGACGTGTTCACCAGCGCCGAGTTCCAGCACGCGCTTGGTGTGTCGCTGAAGCTGATGGTGCTCACGGTGCCGGTCGGCCTGCTGCTCGGCATCGGTCTGGCCGTGCTCGCCGACAAGCACCTGCGTGGCATCGGTGTGTTCCGCACGATTTTCTCCAGCACGGTGGCCACCAGCGTCGCCGTCGCCAGCCTGGTGTGGTTCACGCTGCTGCAGCCGCAGATCGGTGTGTTCGCCGACATGTTCAGCGGCTGGTTCCCGGTCGTGAAGAATCCGGGTCTGCTGAACGACGCCAACACGGCGTTGCCTGCGGTGGCGCTGAGCTCGATCTGGGCCAACCTCGGGTTCACGTTCATCATCATCACCGCCGCACTGCAGAGCGTGCCGCGCGACCTCTACGAGAGCGCCTTCGTCGACGGTGCCGGCAGCGTCCGCCGATTCACCAACGTCACCATCCCGATGATCGCTCCGACGCTGCTGTTCGTCGGTGTGGTGCTCACCACCCGTGCGCTGCAGACGTATGGCGAGATCGCGTTGCTCACCGGTGGCGGACCGAACCCCGAGAAGCCCACCACGACCATCCCCTATCTGATCTACGGACGCAACTCGCTCATCAGCAACGACCTCGGGACGAAGTCGGCGGCGGCCGTGCTGCTGTTCCTGCTGTCGCTGGTGCTCGCGCTCGTGCAGTTCCGGGGTCTCGAGAAGCGGGTGCACTATGGCCGCTGACACCGTGCGCGGCGTTCGCAAGGCTGGCCGCTACGGGCTGCTCGTCTTCGTCGCGGTCGTCGTGCTGTTCCCCATCTACGCGGTGGTGATGCAGGCGTTGAAGTCGGGACCCGATTCCCTCGATCATCCCCGTTCATTGCTGCCGGTCGATCTCACGTTGTCCACCATCAGCGCTGCGTGGGACCAGGGCGACCTGGGCCGCCTGCTGCTGAACAGCGTGTTCGTGAGCATCATGGTCACGATCGGCGTGGTCGTCACCAGCCTGTTGGCGGCCTACGCGTTCGCGTTCCTGCAGTTCCCGCTGCGCGGGCCGCTGTTCATCGCGTTCCTCGCCACGATGCTCGTCCCGAGCGAGGTCACGGTCGTCATCAACGAACGCACCGCCGACTCGCTCGGATGGATCAACAGCTACCAGGGGCTCATCGTGCCGTCGCTCGCCAGCACGTTCGGCGTGTTCCTGGTGCGGCAGGTGTTCCTGCAGTTGCCCGGAGAACTGCGCGAAGCCGCCGCGCTCGACGGTGTCGGTCACCTTCGTTTCCTGTGGGAGGTGGCGGCGCCACTGTCCCGTCCTACGCTGGGAGCGCTCGGGTTGTTCACCTTCCTGGGCACGTGGAACGCCTACCTGTGGCCCTCGCAGGTCATTCGTGGCGATCGGGCGCACGAGACCATCCAGATCGGTCTCGAGCGCCTGAAGAACAACGACATCAGCAAGATCAATCTCGTGACCGGAGGTCTCGTCGTGGCTGCGCTGCCCATCTTCATCATGCTGGTTCTGTTCCAGCGTCAACTCGTTCGCGGGCTCACCGCAGGGGCGGTGAAGGGCTGATGCGTACCCGATCGATTCGCACTGCGGCCGTGGTGGTCGCGCTCGGACTGTTGGCTGCGTGCAGCGGCGGCGACAGCATCACCGGCTCGGGTGGCGACACCACGGCTCCGTCCACCCAGTCCACCGACTCGTCCGGTTCCACCGGTTCCACCAGTTCGCTGGCGAGCACCACGACGATCCCGCTCGACACGTTGCCCGACTGCCCCACCGATGCGCTCGACACCGCGACCGGCACCGTCGACATCGCCTTCTGGCACGGCATGAGCGGTCCCCTTGGTGAAGAGATGACCAAGCTCACGGACGAGTACAACGCAAGCCAGGACAAGGTGAAGGTCAGCCTGGTGCAGGGCTCGTACGAGGACACGGCCGACAACTACTTCGCAGCCGGCCAGGACTCGCGTCCCGACCTGGTGCAGCTCCCCGAGTATCAGGTGCAGGCGATGATCGACACCGAGAGCACCGTGCCGGTCGGCAAGTGCGTCGTGTCCAGCGGGCTCGACACGTCGGCGTTCCTGCCCACCGCGTTGTCGGCGTATGCCACGGCCGGCGTGCAGTGGGCGATGCCGTTCAACATCTCCAACCCGGTGCTCTTCTACAACAAGAAGGCGTTCGAAGCAGCCGGTCTCGACCCCGAGAAGCCGCCGACGTCGCTCGACGAGTTGCGTTCGATGAGCCAGCAGTTGGTCGACCGGGGTGCCGTGAAGTTCGGCCTCGCGCTCGAGTCCGGCTTCGACTCCGGCGGCGGCTGGTACGTGGAGCAGTGGTTTGCCAAGGCGGAGCAGTTCTACGCCGACGCGGACAACGGCCGCACCAGTCGCGCCACCGAGGTGCTGTTCAACGCGCCGACGGGTGTCGAGGTGCTCACCTTCCTCCAAGAACTCCTGAACGACAATCCGGCCGTCAAC
>JANOET010000295.1:0-3189 GCA_031413415.1 Acidimicrobiaceae bacterium | reverse complement strand
GGCTCGAAGAAACTGGTCAGCGCGATGTACATGCTGCCCGACAACGTGCCGCTGGACGGCGTGCCGAACATCGGTGGCGCACTGATGCAGTGGCACATCCACGACAATCTGTGCTTCACCACCGATGCCGTCGCCCCGAAGGTCGGGGGTGTCATCAGCTCGGGTGGCGACTGCACTCCGCCGCTGGTCAAGTTCCGGCCCTCACCGATGATCCACGTCTGGATCACGCCCCACCGCTGCGGCCCGTTCGCGGCGCTCGAAGGTGTCGGCGCCGGCCAGATCCAACCCGGTGAAGATCGGCTGTGCGATCACGCGCACGGGTCGACCGGCCTACTCGGCTGACCGTCAGCCCCTGGCGGCAGTCAGGGCAACTCCAACACCGTGACCGCACCGGTGCTGCCGTCGACGCGGACGCGCGCCCCGTTCGGGATTCGACGAGTGGCACCGGTGGCGCTGATGACACACGGAATGCCGAGTTCGCGACTGACGATGATCGCGTGGCTGAGGGCCGCCCCCACGTCGACGACCACGGCCGCCGCGGGAACGAACAGCGGCGTCCACGACGGGTCGGTGATCGGCGCGATCAGGATGTCGCCCGGCTCGAGCGCGAAGGGGTCGTTGCTGTCGAGGATCACTCGGGCGATCCCCTCGGCCTGGCCGGAACATCCGGGCAGACCGGCCAGCACGTCGCCGGCGCCGAGCACGTTCGCCGCCAGGGCATCGCGGCGGGGCCACGTGTCGGGACCGTCGGTGCGGCCGACGAACACGAAGGGTGGCTCGAGTTCGCTGAGGTGGTCGTAGTCGGCGCGACGTTCGCGCACGGTCGCCAACATCGCGGGCGGGTCGGCGAACAACGCCGCCATCTCGCCTTTGCGGACGAAGCCGAAATCCTCGATCTCGTCGAAACCACCGGCGTCGACCATCCGCCGACCGATCTCACGCATGGTCATGCGCATCTCGTGGATGAGGCGAATGTTGTTGGTCTTGGTCCGCTCGCGCCCCGGCAGCCATGCTTTCGAGCATCCGATGGCTGCGGCGAGCTGGCCGTGCGTCGCCGGATCGGCCTCGACCATCGCGAGCAGCGCGGCGGAGGCTTCCTCACGCTCGGCGGCGCGCTCGGCGTGGCTGCCGGCCGGGTCGGACGAGTCGGGAGCGCCGCGCATTCGATCGATGGCTGCGAGCGCCAGCGCAGGACGGGTCTCCCACGAGGGCGACCGCGACTCCCACTCGTTGGGGCCACGGCTGCCGTACTCGTGGAGGAACGCGGTGAACCCGTCGGCGAACTCCTGCGAGTCGAGGTCCAGCCGCGACAGCGCCCACATCGCGTGACTCGGCTCGGCGGAATCCACCTCACCGATACCGGCGATGATGGGCATGATCAGGTCGGGGCGACCGACGGCCGTCGCGACGCCGCTGATGACACCCACCGGCACCGTGGCCATGTACGTGGTGAACAGGTGCTGGGCGAACAGCCTGCGGTGGATGGGCACCAGCGTGAGGTATCGCTGCCACAACTCGTCGAGCGACATGGTGGCGAAGTCCGGGCGCTGATCGCGCAGCTCCTTCGTCGTCCGCCGGTCTTCGGTGAGCTCGGTGAGGTCGCTCAGCGACTGCTGGCCGAACACCCATGCGAACGTGGCACCGATCTTCTCGGTGAGGTCGGGCCGCTCATCACCGGGCATCGCCTCGTAGGGCGGGATACCGGGCTGGACGCCGAAGAACTGCTCGTCCATCGCCTGCCAGCTGAGGCCCGGTGCTCGTTCGCCGAACAGGCGGATGAGTGACGCGTTCAGGTAGCAGTAGCCACCCTGCACGCCGAGTTGGCAGAAGATGTCGGCCGGGAACTCGTCGGCGTCGAACGCGCCCATGCGAATCCACGCATCGCGCCAGCCGATCTCGGCATCGAACAACGACGTGTCGCTGGTGAGCGGCGTCACCGGGTCGGGGAACACCTCCCCCACGTTGGCACGCGTGTAGATCGGAAAGCGCTCCGAAAGGTCGGAGTCCGTGACGTAATAGCGATCACCCATGAGGTCCCCCCAGACGACGTGTGGTCCGCGGATGTTAGCCATGAACCACGACGCCGCGCCGATCGTCCTATCGTCGCCGCATGGCGTTGCGTTTCGCCCCCTATCACCTCCTCGGCGACACCCCGAACGTGGTCGTCGACGGGTCACCGTCGCCGTCGACGCGCCTGACGTTGTCGCACTGGCCAGGCAGCCCGACGCCGCCCGAGTTGATCGACGACCTTTCGGCGCAGATCGCGTTCCATGCGCTCGAGCGACCCGCGCTGTTCGACGGCATCGAAGCGGTGTCGAACAACCACTTCGATCAGGACGGTCTGTGCAGCGCCTTCGCCCTGCTCCACCCCGACGAAGCGCTCGCCCGTCGCGATCGTGTCGTCGACGTCGCCAGCGCCGGCGACTTCGCGACGTGTCGCGATCGAGACTCGATGCGCATCGCGATGGCCATCGCGGCGCACGACGACCCCGCACGCTCACCATTGGACTGCGGCGTGTTCAGCGGCGCCTACGACGACCAGTGCGGCACCCTCTACCAGGAGTTGCTGCCCCGATTCGTGGAGATGCTCGATCATCCCGAACGAAGCGAGCGGCTGTGGCGCGACGAGGACGCCCACCTCACCGAGAGCCTCGCCGCCCTCGACGACGGCACCGTGTCACTCGTCGAGGAACCCGAACTGGACCTCGCAGTGTGCGTGGTCCCCGACGACTGGGCAGAGCGGGTTGCGACGCGCTTCACGATGGAGCAGCGCAGCGCCCTGCATCCGGCCGCGTTGCCGAACCGCACCGAGCGCATGCGGCTGGCCGTGTCGCACGGCGGCGAGCATCGCCTCGAGTTCCGCTACGAGACCTGGGTGATGTTTCGCTCGCGCCCGCTGATGCAGCGCGTCGATGTGCGTCAACTCGCCGCCCATCTCGACGATCTGGAAGGCCGACATACGTGGCGGGCCGATGCGCCGCGCATGCTCACCCCGTCGTTGCGCCCCGACAACGGCACCGCCCTCACGTTCGCGACGTTCCTCGACGAGGTCCGCGCTCACCTTCGCACCGCTCCCCCGGCCTGGGATCCCTTCGCCCGAACCTGAGTTTCGCGGGTGTTCACCAGGAAATTTAGTTCCTGGTGTACACCCGCTCGCGGGGTAGGTGGGTGCGGGCGCGGCGATCCTGG
>JANOET010000294.1:0-9762 GCA_031413415.1 Acidimicrobiaceae bacterium | reverse complement strand
CCATCGAGCCGGCGTCGCGAAAGGCGAGCACGTGTTGGTCGCCGGCGCGTCCGGTGGCGTCGGCTCGGCCGTGGTGCAACTCGCGAAGCGGCGTGGCGCGATCGTCACCGCGATCGCAGGGAAAACGAAGATGGATCGCGTGCGGGCGATCGGGGCGGACCACGTCATCGGTCGTGACGACGATGTCGTGCTGGCGCTCGGCGCGGAGTCGATCGACGTCGTCATCGACAACGTCGGCGGGCCGTCGTTCGCCGGCATGTTGAAGGTCCTGCGCCGAGGCGGGCGATATGTGTCGTCGGGGGCCATCGGAGGCCCGCTGGTGACGTTGGACCTGCGGACCTTCTACCTGAAGGATCTCCGGCTGATCGGTTGTACCGCGTGGGACGAGCCGGTGTTCGCGAACCTCGTCGGGTACATCGAGCGAGGCGAGATCCGCCCCCTCATCGCCAAGACCTTCCCCCTGGAACGCATCGCCGACGCGCAGCGCGAATTCCTCGAGAAGCGCCACGTCGGTAACTTCGTACTCATCCCACCACCTGCCGATCCCTGAGCGCGTGGACGCTCGGGCTGGCTGCCTAGGCTGGTGAGGTGCCCGCGTTCTCCACCGTCATCTGGGTCGCTGTGGGCGTCGCCGGCGGCTACGTCCTGTGGAAAACCGGCATCGGCTTCCTCCGCAGCATGACCACGCCCATTCCCCCGCCCCCACCGGCGGGCGAGATGCGCAAGATCAACGTCCGCTACCGCTGTTCGGTCTGTGGACTGGAGTTGCGGGTGTCCATGGCCCCCGACGAGGACCCTCCGCCGCCGCGCCACTGCCTCGAAGACATGGACATCGTCGCCCCGCTGTACGACTGACCGTCACAGCGATGTTGTCCCCAACCTGTGGACAACCGTGTGAGGAAGTTACAAGGTTGTAAGTCAGTGGTGTGACGACCCGCATTGCGGGGCAATACCGCCGATCAGCGCCACTTCGTCGCCGTGAACAACCCGGCGAGGAGGAACCCGAGACCGACCAGCACCGGCATGTTGGTGTTTTCGAACGCCGGAATGATGTAACGCGACAGGATGGCGAGCGCGCCGAGACCGATGAAGGTCATCATCAAAATGGGCACCCATCGCGGACTCTCGTAGAGATCCTTGCTCGCCGGCGGCGTGTAGCGCGAGGACTGTGAGATGGAGGTCTCGTGATGGTGTGCTTCCTTCGCCATCGCCCCCGCCTGACCGGGCTTGGTGCCCTTGGGGGTGACTCGGCCGGACGTCGTTCGCTTCGGTGGTGCCACGACGAGCCAGTGTAGGCGCGCGAACCCATTCGACAACGAACGTCTCGAGCGGGCAGGCTGTGCGGGTGCTCCGCGTCCTCGTGATCGACAGCTACGACAGCTTCGTCTACAACCTCGTCCAGTACCTCGGCGAGCTCGGCGCCGAGCCCGTTGTCGTGCGCAACGACCAGCTCACCGTCGACGAGGCGTTGGCACGACAACCCGACCTCGTGTTGCTCTCGCCCGGGCCGGGCCGACCCGAGGACGCCGGCATCATCTGCGCCGCCATCCCCGCGTTCGCCGAGGCCGGCGTACCGGTGTTCGGCGTGTGCTTGGGCCATCAGGCCATCGGCCATGTGTTCGGCGGTGCGGTGGTGCGTGCGCCATCGCTCATGCACGGCAAGACCTCGCCCATCGATCACGAGGGCAAGGGCGTGTTCGAGGGGCTGCCCTCACCGCTCACGGCCACCCGTTACCACAGCCTGGTCATCGACCCCGCGTCGATGCCCGACTGCCTGGAGGTGACCGCCACCTGCGACGGCATCGTGATGGGTGTGCGGCACCGCACGTTGCCCATCGAGGGTGTGCAGTTCCATCCTGAGAGCATCCTCACCGCGGCAGGTCACGATCTGCTGAGGAACTTCCTGCGTCGCGCCGCACCCGCCACGCGCTGACGGGGCGCCGGCCCGGTCGGGCCACCGGCCTCTGGACGGAACGGTCAGATCGTGGTCGGCGGCGCCGTGGGCGGGGCTGTGGTCGGTGGCAGGGTGGGCGGCAACGTCGTCGTCGTCGGTGGCGACGTCGTCGTGGTCGGCGCGGGCAGCGCCTTGGCGATCTTCAGCCTCACCGTGCTTCCCGGATTCACCAGGACTCCCCCACTGGGCGTCTGCCCGATCACGCGACCCGAGCTCGAGTCGCCGAA
Organism: Acidimicrobiaceae bacterium; assembly: GCA_031413415.1. GTDB lineage: Bacteria > Actinomycetota > Acidimicrobiia > Acidimicrobiales > Ilumatobacteraceae > UBA668. The sequence continues at coordinate 7,581 of JANOET010000294.1, read as the reverse complement.
CGGCACCGACTGGTAGGTGATGTCGGGGGCCAGGCCCAGCTCGCGCAGCTTGGCCTCTGCCTGCGCCTGGGTGGCGCCGACCAGCGGCGGCACCGTGACCTGCGCCGGACCACTGGAGATGTAGAGGATGATCGTGCCACCCGGATCGACCAGCGTGCCGCCGGCGGGATCGGTGCGTGTCGCACTGCCTGCAGGAATGATCGCGCTCGGCTCGTCGACGATGCTGATGGTGAGCGCGAACGGCTCGCCGGTGAGCAGCGACTCGGCATTGGCCTGCGAGAGACCCTCGACCGGCGGCATGGCCACCTGATTCGGTCCGGCGGAGACGACCAGCTTGATGACGTCGCCCTGGTTCACCTGCGTGCCGACCGGCGGGTCGGTACGGATGACCCTGCCGGGCTCGAAGTCGGGATTGTTCTCGGTGACGACCGTCGGATCGACGCTGAGGGTGAGCAACGCCAGGGCGGCCGTGGCCTCCTCGACCGTCTTGCCGGACATGTCCTCCAGTGCGAACGGTGTCACCTCGGGGGTGAAGAACACGTCGACCGTCTGGTCTCTCTTCACGAGTGTGTCGGCCACCGGTTCGGTGCGGCTGATGGTGCCGGGCGCGACGGCGGGGTTGTCCTCTGGCACAGGGTTCGGCACCAGACCGGCGTCCTGCAGTGTCTTCACACCCTCCTCGAGGGTGGCACCGACGACGTTCGGCATGGAGAAGTCGGTCGGCTCGTCCGTGGCGAGCACGTTGAACAACACGATCGCGCCGGCGACGAGTGCGATGAGCGCCAGGAACCCGACCACGGCGTACAGGCCCGTTCGGTCGCGCTCGGGCGGTTGCGCCGCGTGCTGCGCCTGCATGGCGGTGCGCGGCATGGCCGACGTGGCGCCCGTGGGCGGCAGCGCTGCCGTGCGGGGAAGGGTGGTGGTCGCTGCGGCAGCAGCAGCGCCGACGCCGGCCACCGCGACCAGCGCCTGGACGGGCTCGCCGTTGCGGAAGCGGCGCAGCTCGTCGCGCACGGCCTCGGCAGTCTGGTAGCGGATCTCGGGCTTCTTGGCGAGCAACTTGGCGACGATGGCCTCGAACGGCTTGGGCACGTCGGCGACCAACTGGTTCAGCGGCTGCGGGTTCTCGTGCACCTGCTTGTAGGCGATGCTCACCGGGTTCTCGCCGTTGAACGGCGGACGACCCGACACCATCTCGTACAGGACGATGCCCAGCGAGTACAGGTCGCTGCGCGGATCGGGCTGTGCGCCCTGGGCCTGCTCGGGCGAGAAGTAAGTGGCGGTGCCCATCACCGAACCGGCCTGGGTGAGGTTGCTCTCGGTCGCCGAGTTCATGGCCCGCGCGATTCCGAAGTCGGCCACCTTCACCTGGCCGTTGGCCCCGATGAGAATGTTCGCCGGCTTGATGTCGCGGTGGACCACACCGTTGCGGTGAGCGAAGCCGAGTGCTGCGGCGACCTCACCGGCGATCTCGGCGGCCTGCGTGGACGTGACGTGTCCGTTGGCCTTGAGGATGTCGGCGAGCGTGCGACCCTGCACGTACTCCATCGCCATGAAGTAGGTGTTGACGTACTTGCCCCAGTCGTACACGCCGACGATGTTCGGGTGGTTCAAATTGGCGGCTGCCTGGGCCTCGCGACGGAACCGCTCGACGAAGTTGGGATCGACGGCGAACTCGGGGAACAGCACCTTGATGGCAACGGGTCGGTCCAGCAGCAGGTCGCGCGCCAGGAACACGTCGGCCATGCCGCCGCGCCCGATGCGCTGTTGGAGTTCGTAGCGGTCGTTCAAGACGGTCCGCTCGGTGTTACCGCTCACTGGTGCCTTTCTCGGCGAAATCGCCTGGCAAGGATACCGATACTCGGCGAGGTTGCCCGGTCAGTGCCGACGGTCACGGCTGCTCCGTACTGAACAGATAGTCGAGGACGGTCTTGGCGATGGGCCCGGCCAGGCGGCCGCCGGTGCCGGCGCTGATCTCGTCGCTGGTGCCCTTGAGCACCACCGAGATCGCGTAGCGCGGGGCCTCGGCGGGGGCGAACCCGGTGATCCAGGCGTGGGACCGTTGCGGCTGGCCGGTGGCGTTCAACTGCGCAGTACCCGTCTTGGCCGCAGCCTGGATGCCATTGGCCAGTTGCATCGAACGCGCGGTGCCCTTGTTGACGACGTCGATCATCAACGAGTTCAACGTGAGCGCGGTGGCCGGACTGATCGGGGTCTTCCACACCGAGGGGTCGGTGCGGTCGAGCACGTTGCCCGCGTGGTCGAGCGTGGCCTCGACCACGTACGGCCGCATCATCTTCCCGCCGTTGGCGATGGTGCTGGCGATCATGCACATCTGCACCGGGACGATCTTGTCGTTGGCCTGGCCGAAGCCTCCGATGGCGAGCAGCGGCAGGTTGTTGGCGAAATCGATGGGCTCGCCATCGGCGAACTCGAAGTTGCCGGCGACGGCACCGGGCAGGTCGATCGGCACCTTCTCGTCGATGCCCCAGGCACGGGTTCCGGCGATCATCCGATCGGGTCCCAGCTCCACGGCCATCTGTGCGAACGGAATGTTGCAGCTGCGATAGAAGACCTGCCGCATGTCGCCGCCGCACGACTCGCCGCCGTAGTTCTGGATGGGATCGTTGGTCTGCGGCGGGACCCACTGGGTCTCCTGAGGCCACGTGCGATCCATCGTCGTCACGCCGTTCTCGAACGCGATGGACGTGGTGACGACCTTGAACGCGGAGCCCGGCATGTAGTTCTCCTGGTACGCGTTCGCCAGGAGTGGCTTACCGGGATACTTGTTGTAGAAGTCGAACGCCGCCTCAGCCGTCGCCGTGTCGTGACTGGCGACGAGGTTGCCGTTGAAGCGCGGGTAGCTGACCATGGCGATGACCGCACCGGTGACAGGGTCCATCACCGTGACCGAACCGTCGCGCTCGCCGAGCGCCTCGGCGGCGACGCGTTGCACGTCGTCGCGCATTGTGAGACGCACGCTGCCCGAGTTGTCGGCACCACCGAACACACCGGTCACCCTCTGCGCCGCGGTGTCGCCGAGCAGCACGTCGTTCTTCGTCTTCTCGAGCGACGAACTGCCGAAGCTGTAGGTGTAGTAGCCGGTGACGTTCGTGAACAGGTCGTCGGTGGGGTACTCGCGCTGGAACTCGAACTGGCCGCCTTCGGCCGTCGGCACGCTGCGCGCCACGACCACGCCGTCGGCGGTGACGATGGGGCCCCGCGGTCGGTTGAAGTCGCGAATGGTCTGCCGGTTGTTCAACGGATGCGAGTCGAGCGCGTCGCGTTTGCCCACCTGCAGCACGTTCAGTTGCACGAACAGCGCGATGTAGAGGACCAGCAGCGCGGCCGCGAGCTTGCGGATCTGCTTGTTCACGCGCGGGCCGCTTTGCGTTCGGCGCGACGCAGTCGACGGGCTTCGAGGCGCTCACCAGTGGAGAGCTGATCGGGCACTTCACCGCCGCGCTTCGCCTGCGCGTCGCTGAGCCGGATGAGCAGGGCGAGGAGCACCCAGTTGGCCAGCAGGCTGGAACCGCCGTAGCTGACGAACGGAAGCGTGATGCCCGTGAGCGGCACCACGCGCAACACGCCACCGATGATGATGAACGCCTGCATGCCGATGATGGTGGTGAGGCCGGTGGCGAGCAGCTTCTCGAACGGGCGCTCGGCGCGAATCGCGACTCGCAGGCCAGCGCCGATGAGCAGCAGGAACGCGATGAGCACGGCGGTCGCGCCGACGAGACCCATCTCTTCGCCGATGGCCGCGAAGATGTAGTCGGTCTTGGCGGCGGGAATCTTCGTGGGGCTGCCGAGACCCAACCCGGTGCCCGCGGTGCCGCCGTTGGCGAACGCGAACATCGCCTGCACGATCTGATACCCCTTGCCCTCGTACTGCGACCACGGGTCGATCCACACCGCGACACGTGTCTGGACGACACCGAACAACTGGTAGGCCACGAAGGCCGCGATGGCGAAGAGGACGAGACCGATGATCAGGTAGATCGCCCGCTCGGTGGCCACCCACATCATCACCGTGAACAGGGTGAAGAAGAGCAGCGCGGAGCCGAGGTCCTTCTCAGCCACCATGACCGCCACGGCGAAACCCCACGCGAACGTGATGGGCAGCAGGAACTTCAGCTCGGGGATGCGCAGCGGGCCGATACGGCGAGTGCCAGCCGAGATGAGTTCGCGGTTGTCGGCCAGATACCCGGCGAAGAACAGCGCCAACGCGAGTTTGGCGAACTCACCCGGCTGGAAGTTGACCGGGCCGATGCTCACCCAGATGCGGGCGCCGCCCACGCTGGTGCCGACGCCCGGCACCAGCGGAAGCATCAGCAGCGCCGCACCGACGAAGAGGAACGTCCACTTGTAACGCGCCAGGTCGGACGGTCGCTGCACGAAGAACAACGTCAACACGAACGCGGAAATGGCGATGAACGTCCACGTCGTCTGCAGCGCGGCGAGGCGGTCGCTGAGCCGGGCGATGACGACGTAGCCGATTCCGTTCAACAGCACCGCGAGCGGCAGCAGTGTGCCGTCGGCGCCAGGCGCGAGCAGCCGAGTCGCGATGTGGGCGCACAGCAGCAGCGCGAGGAGCGCCACGAAGAACGGGACGATGCGCGCCGGCAGCTGAGAGTTCTTGCCCAACGCCGCCACTGTGTACGCGACGGCCGTGATCCCAGCGGCCATGACCACCAGACCCAGTTCGGAGTTCCGTCGCGCCGTGGCGATGGGCGAGCCGGCCATCAGGGACCCGACGTGGACGTCGAAGCGCCGCTCGTGGTGGACGACGGTGTGGTGCTGGTGGTGGACGTGCTCGACGTCGTGGTGCTCGTGGTGGACGGGCTCGTCGTCGTGGTGCTCGCCGGGGTGTTCCCACCCGAGTTGTGGCGCACCAGCAGCACGAGCGTGACGGTGAGCACGAGGATGGCGGCGAGTGCGAACACGAAGAGCAACACTCCGAGTCGCCGACGACGACTGGACGCCGCGGCGGCGTCAGCGGCGAGTGGCACGGCCGCGGGGAGCGGCTCCGAGGACGGGTCGGCGTCGATGAGTCGGTCGCGTTGCTCCTCGGACCACGTGGGGTCGGTCTCGATGTCGACCGTGTCGAGCAGCGGGTCGTCGCCTTCGAGCACGTCGACGACGAGCACGGTGGTGTTGTCGCGGCCGCCGTTCTCGTTGGCTCGCGCGACCAGCGCTTCGGCGGCGGCTCGCGGGTCGGTGTTCACGGTGAGGAGCTCGGCGATGTCGGCGTCCTCGACTTCGTCGACCAGACCGTCGCTGCACAGCAGATAGCGGTCGCCCTTCACCAGGGGCAGCACCCAGGTGTCGACGCGAACCGTTGGTTCGATGCCGAGCGCCCTGGTGACGATGTTGCGCCGCGGGTGGTTGCGGGCCTCGAGCTCGGTGATGTGCCCGGTGGAGACGAGCTCCTGCACGTAGCTGTGGTCGATGCTGATCCGGCGAAGTCGACCGTGGCGCATGACGTAGGTGCGGCTGTCACCCACGTTGAGCAGTGCGAACCGCGCTGCTGCGTCGGGCGTGGTGAGTACGGCGAGCGCCGTGAGCGTGGTGCCCATGCCGCGCTGCTCGACGTTGTTGTGTGCCCCCTGGAAGATGGCGGCATTGGCCTCGACGACTGCGGCGACCGCGACGTCGACGGTGTTCGCACCGCCCGCGAGACGGTCGCGAAGGGTGGCCACGGCGATCGCGCTGGCGACCTCGCCCGCCTGATGCCCGCCCATGCCGTCGGCGACGCCGAGGACCATCGGCTCGGCGACGAAGGCGTCCTCGTTACCCGTGCGCACGCGACCGGCATCGGTGGCGGCGCCCCAGGCGAGCAGCGGTGGTGTCGGTCGATCGGTCACGCGGGCCTCACTGCGCCTCGAAGATGGTGCTACCCACCTGCAAACGGTCGCCGACGGCGAACGCGCCCGGGGCCGTGAGCTTCGCCCCGTTCAGGTGGGTGCCGTTGGTGCTGCCCAGGTCCTCGACCCACATGGAGGCGTCGCGGAGGAACACCCGGGCGTGCAACTGCGAGGCGAACGTGTCGTCGGGCAGGCCGATGGTGCACGTGTCCGCACGACCGAGGGTGATCTCCTGGCCGATGGGGTACGCGGCGCCCTTGCGGACCTTGGGCTCGAGCACGACGATCTTGCCGGGTACACCGCGCTTGCCGCTCTTCGGCTTCGCAGCGGTCGCTGGTCGAGTGGCTTGCGCCGTCGAATCGACGGTGGAACGAGCCGCCGCCTGTGGGTTCAATCGCGGACCGCGCACTTCGGACCACACCGCCCACAGGACGCGGGCGAAGAAGAGATAGATGAGCGCGAGGAGCGCGTAGTTGAGGACGCTCAGTTGGGCTTCGCTCACGACGCCTCGAAGCGCAGGTGTGTGCTGCCCACGCTCACGATGTCGCCGTCCTGCAGAGTCTGCTCGCCTTGAATGCGAAGGCCGTTCACCTTCGTGCCGTTGGTGCTGCCCATGTCGGCCACCAGGTAGCCGCGGGACGAGGCGCGCACCTCGCAGTGATGGCGGCTGACGTTGCCGTCGTTGAGCGGAATGGTGCAGTCGGCGAGCCGTCCGAGGGTGACGGGTTCCTTGCCGAGGGTGATGCGTTCACCGCTGGGGAGCACGAGCGACCCGACGCCGGCGGGTCCGCCGGTCTCCTTCATGCGGCTGGTGATGTTGAACCGACCCGGCTTCTGATCGTTGTCGACCACGAGCTCGACCGAGACGCTTCCCATGAAGTGGTAGCCCTCGGACTTCGCGTACTCACGCGCGGTCTCGCACAGTTCGGCGTTGAGGGCCTCGTCGATGTCCGCGAACCCGGCCAGGTCCTTGGGGCTGAGAGCGATGGTGAACGAGTTGGGCACGATGCGCCGACCCTTCACGTCGACGCTTCGATGGTCATCGATCTCCCTCAGGAGACGACGACCGAGCTCGACGGGACGGATGCTGGAACGGGAGCCGCGGGAAAACACACCCTCGACCATACGCTCCAGACCATGCTCGAAGGACTGCAAACCCATGACAGAGAGCAGGTTAGTGGGGACGGTGTGCGCGAAGGGGCGCGCCCCGACCGCGGCGTCCGACCGCGCGGACCTGCGGCTCTTCAAGGTTGGGCACGGTCCGGCGACTTGCTAGCGTTGGGCTTCCACTCGGGCGAGTGGCGGAATAGGCAGACGCGCTAGCTTCAGGTGCTAGTATTCGAAAGGATGTGGGGGTTCAAGTCCCCCCTCGCCCACAGGAATGTGAACGGCAAGACCCCAGCTCAGCTGGGGTCTTTTGCATTTCGGGCGCCGAGACCGGAGGGTGGTAGGTCGGACTCGTCACGCGTCACGCCGTCGGTCGCATCAACGGTTCGACGCGCCAGACTGGGAGGACCATGGCTGCGCTCCGCGAACTGCTCCCCGCGCCCGGCGCCGACCCGATGGAGGTCGGCGACGCGTTCGGACGCTGGGCCGAAGCGAGCGGCCGGCCGCTCTACACCCACCAGGAGGACGCGGTGCTCGCCCTGGCGATGGGAGAACACGTCGTGCTCGCCACGCCGACCGGGTCGGGGAAGAGCCTCGTGGCGATGGC
>JANOET010000293.1:0-6463 GCA_031413415.1 Acidimicrobiaceae bacterium | reverse complement strand
GATCACCTGGCGCACGATGATTGCCTGCGCCCTCAGTTTGTCCGCTTGGTGGCTGTTCATGTTCTGGCACGCGCAACACCTGCGCAAAATCCTCAGCACGGCGGGTGTCGCGCCCGCGCAAGTGACCCAGCAGGTCTCGGCCGCTTTCTTCACCATGATCGCGGTATCGATCGTGGGCACCTGGGTCTTGCCATCGGGACGCAGGTAGGGCAGCACGCCGGCCTTGCGCACCTCGGTGAGTCGCTCACTGAGCCGGTGCGCCAACCAGATGGGCATCGGCATCAGGTCGGGGGTGTCGTCGCAGGCGTACCCGAACATCATGCCCTGGTCGCCCGCCCCCTGGGTCTCGAGGTAGTCCTCGCCGATGCCGACAGTGCGGGCTTCTTCGCTCTTGTCGACACCCTGGGCGATGTCGGGGCTCTGCTCGTCGATGCTGACGATGACGCCGCACGTGTTGCCGTCGAAACCGTAGAGCGCGTTGTCGTAGCCGATGCCGTTGATGACCGAGCGGGCCAGCTTCGGAATGTCGACGTAGGCCTCGGTGGTGATCTCGCCGGCGACGACGCAGAGTCCGGTGGTGAGCAGCGTCTCACAGGCAACGCGACCGTGGGGGTCTTCCTTCAGGATGGCGTCGAGCACAGCATCGCTGACCTGGTCGGCCATCTTGTCGGGGTGACCCTCGGTCACGCTTTCGGAAGTGAACGTGTAGCTGCTCACAGGGTGAGGCTCCTCATGATGATGGGGTGATGGATCTGTGGAGGATCTCGGACACAGTATCCAGTACGACCTTCGCAATGGAGCTTTTGTCGGTGAGGTCCACCGTGCGAGCCGGTTGGTCGGCGCGCAGCAGGGTGACGGCGTTGGTGTCGTGCTGGAAGCCGACGCCGGGCGCGCTGACGTCGTTCGCCACGACGAGATCGAGTCGTTTGCGCTCGAGTTTCGCCTGAGCATTGGCGACGAGATCGGTGGTCTCGGCAGCGAAACCGACCAGGACCTGGCCAGCGGGCTTGACTGCGCCGAGGCCGGCGAGGATGTCGGGCGTGGGCTCGAGGACGATCTGGGGAACGCCCTGATCCTTCTTCAGCTTGCCGTCGACGGCGACGACCGGCCGGAAGTCGGCGACCGCCGCCGCCATGACCAGCACATCGGCCGATGGCGCCACCTGCTGCAGCGCGGCCTGCATCTGCGCCGCCGTTTCGACGGGCACCAGGTGCACCCCGGCCGGAAGCGGAAGGTCGACCGTGGAGACCAGGGTGACCTGGGCGCCGCGCGCCGCAGCCTCGGCGGCGATGGCGTAGCCCTGTTTGCCGGAACTCCGATTGGCGATGACGCGCACGGCATCGATGGGCTCGCGGGTGCCGCCGGCCGACACGACGACGTGTCGACCCGACAACGGTCCGCACGAGAGCAGGGCCGTGACCGCAGCGACGATGGTGTCGGCACTCGCCAGCCGGCCGTGGCCCACGTCGCCGCCAGCCAGGCGCCCCGACTCGGGATCGACCACATGGACGCCACGTGCACGCAAGGTGGCGAGATTGGCCTGCACCGCAGGGTGCTCCCACATCTCGGTGTGCATCGCTGGGCACACGACCACCGGTGCACGGGTGGCGAGCAGCGTGTTCGTGAGCAGGTCGGTGCTCAAGCCCGCGGCGTACGCACCGAGCAGGCGAGCCGTCGCAGGGACGACGAGCACCAGGTCGGCGGACTGGCCGAGCCGCGTGTGCGGAATGGGAGACGCCTCGTCCCACAGGCTGGTCTGGACCGGTTCACTGGCGAGCGCCGACAGCGTGGTTCGGCCGACGAAGTGCTCGGCTCCCTTGGTCATGACAGGAACGACGTGCGCACCCGCGTCGACGAGACGCCGGCAGACCTCGACGGCCTTGTAGGCCGCGATGCCCCCGGTGACACCGAGCACGATGCGCTTACCGGCAAGCATCAGCGACAGCCGGGTGCAGTATCAGGCGGTGGCGTCGGCCGAAGCCGCGTCGCCTTCGACGTCGTGATGGCCCTCGACGCGCACGATCTTGTCGGCGGCGATCTCCTCGAAACCGATGCTCAGCGGCTTGCGCGCGACGGAACTGACCTGCGGCGGGACCATGTGACCGAGTCCGTCGCCGAGTTGGTTGAAGTAGCTGTTGATCTGGCGTGCACGACGTGCCGCCAGCGTCACGAGGCTGAACTTCGAGTCGACGCGATCGAGCAATTCCTCGATCGGCGGGTTGATCATGGTGTCGTAGGAACGGTTGGTCATCGAGTGGCCCTCCTGAAAGCAGCGGTGCAGTCTAACCGGAAAGGGCCGTGGAGATGGTCATTCGAGGCTGATCATTGCGGGGTGCGATGGAGCTGAATGATGCCCATCATCTCGTCGACGGTGCGCTCGAGGTCGTCGTTCACCACCACATGGTCGGCGATGGAGAGCCCCACGGGCTCTTCGTCGAGCGCCTTCTGCAGGCGCTCGTCGACCTTGTCCTCCGGGTCGCCCCGTCCGAGTAGGCGGCGCTGTTGCTCCTCACGAGATGGCGGGAGCACAAAGATGAGAATGGCGTCCGGGTGCAGCGCCTTGACCTGCCGCGCCCCGTCGACCTCGATCTCGAGCACCACGTCGCGCCCCGGTCGGGGCTGCGGGAGCGGGGTGCCGTAGTAGTTGCCGAGGAAACTGGTCCATTCCAGGAATCCACCGTCCTCGATGCGACCCTCGAACGTGTCGCGATCCGTGAAGACATATGCCGTGCCGCGCTCACCCGGCCGCTGCGCCCTGGTGGTCCACGAGCGGCTCAACCAGAGTCGTTCGTCGCGCTCCACCAGGGCGTTGACGATGGTGCCCTTGCCCACACCACCGGGGCCGGACACGATGAAGATGTATGAAGACGACACGGCGGTTGACGCCGTCATGGCCTCACTTGCCGAGCTGCTCGAGCAGTGCGTTCTTCTGCTGCTGGCCGAGGCCCTGCACGCGACGGTTGTCGGCGATGCCGATGTCTTCCATGATCTTGCGGGCCTTGACCTTGCCGACGCCCGGGAGGGACTCGAGCATGGACACGACCTTGAGTTTGCCGACGGTGGAGCTGGTGGACGCGAGCGCCTCGGCGAGCGAGACCGAGCCCATCTTCAACTGATTCTTGAGCTCCGCCCGAGCCGCACGGGCCTCAGCGGCCTTGGCAAGGGCGTTCGTACGCTGTTCAGGGGTGAGTTGCGGAGGTGTTGCCATGTGATGACCCTACTCCTCCTGATCATGCCGTGGGTGGCAATCCGCCCTGGTGGGCCAGCCCACGGAGCTGGGCGGGGGTGACATCACGCTCCGTGCACCAGGCCATCAACTCACGTTGAACCCGATGCGGCGCATGCGGATCGACGAACGTCGCCGTACCGACCTGCACGGCGGACGCGCCGGCGAGGAGCAGCTCGGCAGCTTCCCAACCGTTCGTGACCCCGCCGACGCCGACGATCGGCAGCTCGGGCAGGGCGGCATGCACGTCGAACACCGTGCGGACGGCGACCGCATGCAGCGGTCGACCGCTGTAGCCACCGCCACCGGCGCCGAGCGCTGGCAGGCCGGTCCGTGGATCGAGCACCATGCCGAGCAGGGTGTTCACCAGGGTGACACTCTCGGCCCCTGCCTCCTGCACCGCCGCAGCGACCTCGACGACTCGGTCGGTGTTCGGGCTGAGCTTCGCCCACGTCGGCCGGCCAGCCACGCGTGCGGCGCGGATGACGTCGGCCGACAGTGCTGCATCGTGGGCGAAGATGCCACGCCGGCCTTCGAGGTTCGGGCACGACAGGTTGACCTCGATCGCGACGACCTCGGGCGGCGCGCCCGCCAACTGCTCGGCGGCCTGACGGTACTCGTCGAGGCTTCGTCCCCAGATGCTGGCGACCACCGTGGCACCGGTGAGCACCAGGGCGGGAAGCTCGTCGGCCAGCCAGCGAGCAACGCCGGGCCCCTGCAGCCCGACGGCATTGATCATCCCAGGTCCGGCCGGGTGCACACGCGGTGCTGGGTTGCCCGCCCACTCGAATGCAGCGAGCGACTTGACCACGACGGCCCCGAGTTCGGACAACGGGAAGTATGAGCCGAGCTCGGCCCCGTGTCCTGCGGTGCCCGACGCCGTCATCACCGGCGCGGGAAAGGTGAGCGACCCCACCTGCACGCTTGCGTTCACGGCATCACCATGGCACGACGCCGAAGGCCCAGGAGGGAGCAGCCGAAGCGAAGCGGAGGCCAGTCCCGACCATCATGAACGGTGGTACTCCTGCAAGGGTCGCACCATCATCGTTTCGCCGGCCATCTCCTGCATGCCCTGCACTGCAGCCAGCGCCGCCTCGACGGTGGTGACCGAACTGACGTGATGGCTGTTCGCCGCCTTGCGGATCTGCTCGCCGTCGGTGCGTCCGCCGCGTCCCTGCGGGGTGTTGATGACGAACGAGATGCCGCCGCTCTCGATGAGCTGCACTGCGTTGATGCCGCTGGCGTCGGACAGCTTGCCGACCATCTGGTCGACCATCAGTCCGAATCGTTCCAGGTAGTCCGCGGTGCCACGGGTGGCGGCGATCCCCAGACCGAGGTCGCGGAGACGTTGGGCGACGACGAGTCCGGCCGGCTTGTCGCCGTCCGCGAGCGAGAGGAAGACCGTGCCCGCGGTGGGGAGCACGGTACCGGCGGCCAGTTCGGCCTTGAAGAAGGCCTTCCCGAAGGTGGTGTCGATGCCCATGACCTCGCCCGTGCTGCGCATCTCGGGTCCGAGCGCCGTGTCGACCTCGGGGAACCGGCTGAACGGCAGCACCGCCTCCTTGATCGCGACGTGGCCGTGATCGCTCGGCGGCCGCAGCAGGCCCTCTACACGCAACTCGGCGAGCGTCGCGCCGAGCATCACCCGACTTGCGACCTTGGCGAGGGGCACCCCCGTGGCCTTGGCCACGAACGGCACCGTGCGGCTGGCACGCGGGTTGGCCTCGATGACGTACACGGTCGTGCCCATCACTGCGTACTGCACGTTGATGAGCCCGCGGACGTCGAGGGCCTTGGCGATGGCCGAGGTGTAGCGATGGATGACTTCGACCACCCATGCAGGCAGCGTCTGTGGCGGGATGGCGCACGCGGAGTCGCCGCTGTGCACACCGGCTTCCTCGACGTGCTCCATGACACCACCGATGAGCACCTCGCCGGTGTGATCGCGGATGGCATCGACGTCGACTTCAGTGGCGTCCTCGAGGAATCGGTCGATGAGCACGGGGCGCTCGGCCGAAAGGCCACCCTCCTTGCCGAGGCTGCCGAACCCGGCGAGCTCGGCCATGGCCCGGGCAAGGTGGTTGCGGTCGTGCACGATCTGCATCGCGCGGCCACCCAGCACGTAGCTGGGCCGCACCAGCACCGGAAAACCCACCTGCTCGACGATGTCGAGCGCCTGTTCGAGGTCAGTCGCGGTGCCGCCGGGCGGCTGCGGGATGTGCAACTCGTGGCAGAGCGCGCTCCACTTCTCGCGGTCCTCGGCCAGATCGATGGAAGCGGGCGAGGTCCCGGCGATGAGCGCTCGCGGCAGTTGGCCCGACAGCTTCAGGGGCGTCTGACCACCCAGGGACACGATGACCTTGGGAGCCACTCCCCCGGCTGCCGCCGTCTCGGCGGCGATGACGTTGAGCACGTCCTCGCGGGTGAGAGGCTCGAAGTACAGCCGGTCGCTGGTGTCGTAGTCGGTGGAGACGGTCTCGGGGTTGCAATTGACCATCACGGTCTCGAACCCGGCCTCGCGGAGCGCGAAGGAGGCGTGCACGCAGCAGTAGTCGAACTCGATGCCCTGCCCGATTCGATTGGGGCCGCTGCCCAGGATGACGACCCGGGGACGGTCGCTGGGCCGGACCTCGTTCTCGTCCTCCCACGTGCTGTAGTGGTACGGCGTGAGCGCATCGAACTCGGCGGCGCAGGTGTCGACCGTCTTGTAGGTGGGGAACACGCCGGCCGCTTCACGAGCTGCGCGCACGTCCATCTCGTCGACGCTCCAGAGCCAACCGAGCTGTGCATCGCTGAAGCCGAACTGCTTCGCCCGGCGCCACTCGCGACGGCTGATCTGGGGCATCACACCGGCCTCGGGCTGCAACTCGGCCAAGACCGCGCGCTCTTCCATGATCTGTTGCATCTGGTCGAGGAACCACGGATCGATCCACGAGGCCTCGTGGACCCGTTCGATCGACACGCCGCGGCGGAGCAGCTCGGCGACGTGGAAGATGCGGTCGGGGGTGGGGACTGCCGCTGCGGCGATCATGTCGTCGTCGGTGCGGTCGGCCAGCTGTGCTTCGGCCGGATCACAACCCAGGCCGAAACGTCCCTGTTCGAGCGAGCGGAGGCCCTTCTGCAAGCTCTCGGTGAACGTTCGCCCGATGGACATGGCCTCACCGACCGATTGCATCTGCGTGCCGAGAATGCCCTTCGTGCCCGGCAGCTTCTCGAACGCCCAGCGCGGGATCTTGG
>JANOET010000292.1:0-3851 GCA_031413415.1 Acidimicrobiaceae bacterium | reverse complement strand
AAGGTCGTCGCGCTGGTCGTTCATGGGGTCAGTGGCTCCGGACCATGACCGCGCGAATGCGGGCGCGGCCGTCGTCGACGTGGATCTCGTGCGACGCACACACGCCACCCAGCACTGTTCGGCACAGACGCAGGTCGGGGTCGTCGGGGTCGAACTCGATGACCTCGGTGGAGGCATCGATCTGGAAGCCTTCCCCCACGACCTCGATGGTGACGTCGACCGGCTTGCCGCCGCCGTGCTCGATCAGGACCACGAGCACTTCGCTGACGGCGATCTTCAGGTCCTCGATCTCGTCGACGGACAGGCCTGCGAGCGACGCGAGGCCGCTCGCGGCAAGGCGCAGCACGCGCGACATCGCCGGGTCGGCCGGCAACCGCAGCAGCACCGGGCCGGGCCCGACGGTGGTGGGTCCGCCGGTGGTGGGCCCGCCGGTGGTGGGCCCGCCGGTGGTGGGCCCGCCGGTGGTGGAGAGGTTCGGGTCGCTCATCGGAGCGTCACTTCGAACTGATCGGTGGTGCCGGTGATCTCGAGCAGTCGTGCGACCTCGGGACCGATGTGACGCAACTGCACGACGGTTCCACGGGTGTGTGCCCGGCGGCTCGCCTCGAGCAGGCTGCGCAGACCGGAGGAGTCGATGAACGAGACCTGCGCGAGGTCGATGACCAGCGGTTGGTCGTTCTCGCGGGGGGTGATGGCGGCGTCCAGCACCGGGCCGCCGGCCATGTCGATCTCTCCGGCCACGACGATGCTGCCGTCGTCGCCGATTTGGACGCTCAGTGCGTCGTTGCTCGCGAACTCGCTCATCCCGGTTCCTCCTCTGTCGCCCTGTGCCTGCAGTCTCGCGCCGAAACGCGCAACGCCGCGGTGACGTGGCTGTTCCCCGATCCGGGGTGCTCCAGACGCGAATTGAACGAGATTCACCGCGTTGGGTCGGATCGGTGACAGACAGGCCGGCTGCGTCGGTGGAAACTGAGACAACGCCCGGTTCCGGGTAGGCGCGGGAGGCCATGATGAACACCGAGATGATGAGCACCGAGATGTCGAAGGCTGGGACGACGAACGATCACGACGAGCGGGATCTCCACGACGGGGTGACCTTCCTTCATCGCCAGCGCGCATCGGCCGTCTTCGCGGCCCCGGTGGTGATGGCACTCTGGCAGGAGCAGGTGTTCCAGACCATCGAGCCGCCCGAGGTGCGCCGCTCGGCCTGAGTGCCGACGTGCGTCCGTGCAGGGGATGGGCCACGTCGTCACACCCATGTGGTGTGATTGCTCGCATGCGCATCCTCCACACCAGCGATTGGCACCTCGGCCGGAGCTTCGGCCCCGTGTCGCTCGCTGCCGACCAGGGGGCGTTCATCGAGTGGATGATCGAGTTGTGTGCATCCGCGCGCATCGACCTCGTGGTGATCGCGGGCGATGTGTACGACCGGGCCATCGCCACCACCGAGGCGGTGATCCTGTTTCGCGAGGCGCTGGTCCGGCTGCAGTCCGCGGGGCACGCGGTGGCGGTCATCACCGGCAACCACGACGGTGCGGACCGCGTGGCGGCCTACGACGAACTCATGGACGTCAGCCGGGTGTTCATCCGCGGCGGCTACTCACGCCTCGGCGAGGTCATCACCGTGCCGTTCGCCGACGGTCCGCTCGACCTGGTGCTGTTGCCGTTCCTGGACCCGCAGGCCGCCCCCGACGACCTGCCCGACTCGCGGGCCGAGGTCTCGACCGACCCGTTCGAGCGCCGTCTGCGCCGAACGCACCAGTCGGTCCTGCACACGGCCGTCCAGGCCGCGCGGCCGGCGCAGGTGTCGCCGCGGTCGTTGGCAGTGGCCCATGCGTTCGTCACCGGTGGCGAGCCCAGCGAGAGCGAGCGCCCGCTCACCGTGGGCACGGCCGGCAGGGTCGAGGCCTCCCTGTTCGACTCCTTCTCGTACACGGCACTCGGGCACTTGCACAAGCCGCAGTTCGTCGCCGGCCGCGCCAATCTTCGCTATTCGGGCACGCCCTTGCCGTACTCGTTCAGCGAGACCCACACGAAGAGCGTCACCATCGTCGACATGGCGGCCGACGGCGCGTGCACGCTCACCGAGGTCGACGTGCCGGTGGGTCGACCGGTGCGCACCGTCAAGGGCACCATCGACGAGCTGTTGCACCGCGAGCCCACCGCCGACCAGCGGGCGGCGTTCGTGCGGGCCGTCGTCACCGACCCTGGCGTGGTGCTCGACGCCAAGCAGCGCCTCACCGCGGTCTACCCGTACGTGGTCGAGATCCTGCTCGTGCCCCCCACGCCATCCGGCGCCGACCTCGGCGCGGGCGGTGTCCACGAGGTGCTCACCCCCACCCAGATCGCCGATCAGTTCTGGGCGCAGTCCATCGGCGCCGAACCCACCGACGAGCAACGACAGATGCTCCACTCGGCACTCGCCGACGCCGACGCAGGGATCGCCTGATGCGACCGCTCCGCCTCGAGTTCCAGGCATTCGGCTCGTACCCGGGCCACCACGTGGTGGACTTCGACGCGCTCGGCCGGCGCGGCCTGTTCGTGGTCGCCGGTCCCACCGGAACGGGCAAGACCACGGTGTTCGATGCCATGGTCTATGCGATCTACGGCGTGCTCCCCGGTGGCCGGGCGGGCGAGGGCGAAGCACGCTCGCATCACGCCGACGCCGATGTCGAGACGTTCGCACAGCTCGACTTCGAGGTCGACGGCGTGCGATACCGGGTGCGGCGCACCCCCAAGTGGGAGCGGCCCAAGCACCGCGGCGAGGGCACCACCGTGCAGGCGCCGACCGGCATCCTGTCCGAGCTGGGAGCCGGCACGTCCACGTCGATCGCCACGCAGGTCCAGCGGGTCACCGAGGAATGCATCGGCCTCATCGGGCTCGAGGCCAAGCACTTCCAGCGGGTGGTCCTGCTGCCACAGGGGAAGTTCACCGAGTTCCTGATCGCCAACGACGAGAGCCGCGAGCAGCTGCTGCGTCAGTTGTTCGGCGGCGAGTTGTACGAACGGGCCACGCGGCTGTTGAAGCAGCGCGCCGACGACCTCGACGAGAAGGTGGCCGCGGTCGACGAAGAGATCCGCCACCACCGCAACAATGCCGTCGCCGCGTTGGGTCAGGTCCGGTCTCTCTGGCCGACGGGCGACGACCCAGAGCTCAGCGATACGGCGCTGGCTGCGGCCATCGACGCGCTCGAGCCCGTCCGGGTCGAGCAGCAGCGTCTGCTCACCGAGCTCGAGCGACAGGCGGTCGCAGCCACCGAGGCGCGCACCCACGCCGAGGCGGCGATGCAGCGCTTCACCGACGCACAGGCCCAGCGCTCCGAGCTGCAGCAGCTGGCCGGCACGGCCGACCGGGTGGCCACCGACGAGGCGTTGGTCGCCGCATCGCGTCGCGCCCGGCCCGTGACCGTCGCCGCCAGGAAGGTTGCGGCGGCACAGGTGGCGGCCGAGCTCGCCGCCGAAGCGCGTGATCGACTGCTGGTCACCGTCACCGAGCGTTTCGCCGATCTCGACCGGCCTGCTCCCGCCTTCGACGCCACCTCCGTGGTCTCGGCCGTGCAACAGGTCGCGCACGAGCTGGGCGAACAGACCACGCTGCTGGCCGGGGCGCGCAAGAAAGCGCACGAAGCCGACGAGACTCGCGCTCGCGCCGATCGTTCGGCCGCCACGCACGCAGCGCTCGCCCAACGCGTCGAACATCTGCACGCGCAGGCAGCATCCGCCGTCGCCACGGTCGCCGAGCTCGAGCCGACCGCCGGCGTGGCGCTGCCGCGGCAGCTGCAGCTCACCGAGGCCTCGAAGCGGGTGGCCACCCACCGTCAGATGCTCGACGTCGAGCAGCAGGCCACCGC
>JANOET010000291.1:0-22617 GCA_031413415.1 Acidimicrobiaceae bacterium | reverse complement strand
GCCGTCAGTGTTCCCCGAGGACGAAGTCGCCAAGGCGTCGAAGACGAACCTGAACAAGTCGACCAAGGTCCGCCAACGCAAGAAGGCCTGCGACGACATCCCGGCCTTGGCCGATGCGTTGGCGAACGGTGACACCACCGGCGACCGCGTCGACACCTTCGCCAAAGCCACCAACGGGTTGTCACCGGAGGAATTGGCCAAGGTCGCCGAACAGGGTGCGATCATCGCCGCCGCAGCCGCGAACTCGACCGAACGCCAGTACCGGGAACTGTTGGAGCGGATCATCGGCCGAGCCCGAGACGACGACGGGTTGGATCAGTTGGCCCGTCAGCGGGCGAACACCCGGTTCCGGTCATGGACCGGCGCCGACGGCATGTGGAACTGCGCCGGACGGTTCGACCCCGTCCGCGGCACCGAGTTGGACGGCCGCATCCGCAACGCCATCGAAACGCTGTTCCACGGCAACACGCCCGACGACGCACCGACCGACCCGATCGAACGACAAGAACACCTCGCCGCACTCGCCCTCCTCGCGCTGTCCGAGGGCAAGGGCACCTCAGGTCTTCCGGATATGACCGTGCTGATCGACGAGAAGACGCTGTGCGACGGCCGACGACACGAACACACCATCCTCGACGCCGGCCTCGGACGGTTCGGGCTCCCGATCGAAACGATCCGCCGCTGGGCATGCCTGGGCACCGTCACACCGGTCGTCGTCGGTGCCGACGGCGTCCGACTGTTCCTCGGCCGCGAAACCCGCCTGGCGAACCGGGCACAACGACGCGCGTTGCGGGTGCTGTACCGGACGTGTGCGTTGTGTGATGTGCCGTTCGAACACACCCAGGCCCATCACGTGTCCTGGTATGGGCTCCAGCAAGGTTTGACCGACATCGACAATCTTCTGCCGCTCTGTTCACGACACCACCATCTCGTCCACGAAGGCGGCTGGCAACTCGTCCTCGCCGCCGACCGCACGCTCACCGTCATCCGACCCGGCGGACACATCACCACCACCGGACCACCCACCATCCGCGCCGCCTGACCGCACACCGTCGGTCGCATCGGTCGATGAGCTGGCGCCCGTGACGACCAGCCGACGAACACGCCGACCGTCGAGCTCCAGACCGCGTTCGACCCTCGTCGCAGCAGCCACACCGGGCGATTCCCGTGTGCACGACAAGGCGGTCGAGGGCCCCGCCGCGGCCGGACAGAAGGACGATGACCATGGCGACGACGGACCGCGACCAGCTCACGCCAATCGTGCAGGAGCTTGCCGGGTGAGGGGGCATCCGGACTCAGCTCTCGGGGGTGACCGGCACGTCGCGGTCGGCCGTGAGGTGGTCGGCAAGGGCGCGGTACCAGGCGAGTTTGGGCTCGAAGCCGGGATAGGCCCGGTTGCGGCCGCTGGGATTGGGCAGCACGTAGACCTCGGCGTTGTGGAGCCGTTCGGGTTTGAGGCCGGGGCCGGGCGCAGCGCCTGACGGGAAGAACACCGGGTACAGCGTCAGTCCGAGGAGGGCGACGAGCTGTGGTTCGTACCGTTCGACGAGGCCGCGTACGTGGGCCGCTCCGGCGCGGCGCTCCCCCAGGGTCAGCTCGGCGGCCGATGGTGTGGAGCGCCGTACCGTCGAGACGAGACCGATCCCGTGGTCCAGCAGCTGGCGTTCCTGGCAGGGCTCGAGTTGGACTGGTGTGAGTCCGGACTCGTGGAGCAGGCGCCAGAACGGGTTGCTCGGCGACGAGAACGAGTACCCGATCCCGGCCGACCGGGTCGACGGGTTGATCGCGACGATCAACACCTGCAGGCCGGGAGCGATCAGGTCGCCCAGCGGTGGTCGACTCTCGTCGGTGTCAGTGCTCATCCGTGGCATCCGGACATCGCGCGACTTGACACGAGAATAGTGGTTCTCATAGAGTGAGAACATACATTCTCACAGGCCTTCGGAGCAACCTCACATGACCAACCCCAGCCGACCCCCGGTCCCCCCGTTCGACGAGACGTCGGCGCGCCAGAAGGTGCTCGCGGCCGAGGCCGCGTGGAACACCCGCGATCCTGAACGGGTCGGCGGCGCGTACACCGTCGACTCGGTGTGGCGGAATCGTTCCGAGTTCATCCAAGGTCGCGACCAGATCGTCGCCTTCCTCCACGCGAAGTGGGGTCGAGAGCTCGACTACGCATTGCGCAAGGAGCTGTGGGCGTTCCACGACACCGGATCGCGGTGCGGTTTCAGTACGAGTGGCACGACCACGACGGTCAGTGGTTCCGTTCGTACGGCAATGAGAACTGGGAGTTCGACGCCGACGGCTTCATGCGGCGTCGTGAGGCGAGCATCAACGACATCGCGATCACGGCCGACGAGCGACGCATCTTCGGACCTCGCCCCGACGGCGACACGGTCGAGCTCCCGCTGTAATGAGCCCGGTCGCCACCATGCCCATCGACGAGGCACGGCGTTCCGTGCTGCGCGCTGCTGATGAGTTGTTCTACGCCCACGGCATCGGCGGGGTGGTGATGAGCGACGTCCGTGACGCGTCAGGCGTCTCGATGCGACGGCTCTATGCCATGTACCCGTCGAAGAGCGCGCTCGTCGCGGCGTGGCTGACCGACCGCCACGACACGTGGATGGCGTGGTTCACGACCAGCGTCGACCGCCACATCGCCGCGGGCGCCGATCCGGTACTGGCCACGTTCGATGCCATCGCCGAATGGGTCGCCTCCTCCGGTTACCGCGGCTGTGCGTTCATCAACTCACTCGCCGAGACCAGCGAGGTGAACGACTCGCATCGCACGATCATCGCCGCCCACAAGCGCGACCTCGTCGAACACCTCGGCCGCCTCGCTGCACGGGACCATCCCGACGCACCGCCGTGGCTCGCCTCCGCGCTCGCCGTCATCGTCGACGGCGTCATCGTGCAATGCACCATCTTCGCCAGCACCGAACCGCTCGACGCCGCGCGATCCGCTGTCCGTCAACTCCTCGAAACGATCCCGACATGACCCTCACCGTCGGCGCCCTGTGGCGCTACCCCGTCAAGACCCTCGGCGGCGAACGCCTCGACGTCGCCGAGCTCACCGCCAACGGCATCGTCGGGGACCGCATCGTCCACGTCCGCGGTCCCGAAGGTGTGCGCACCTCACGGCGTCACCACAACCTGCTCGGTCTCCACGCCACACTCGGGCCCGACGGCGAACCACTCGTCGACGGCCAGCCATGGAGGTCTCCCGACGTACTCGACCGCGTCCGCGCCGCCGCCGGACCCGATGCGACACTCGCCTCGTACGACGGACCCGAACGCTTCGACGTCCTCCCCCTGCTCGTCGCCACCGACGGCGCGGTCGCCTCGTTCGGTCGCGACGTCCGCAGGCTGCGACCGAACATCGTCATCGACGGCGTCGACGGGATCGACGAGTTCGGCTGGCCTGGTGCGGAGCTCCACATCGGCGACGTCGTCATCGCGCTCGATTCCCGTCGCGGCCGTTGCCCGATGACCACCGTCGACCCCGACACCCTCGAGGTCGATCGTGGCGTGCTGAAGGACATCATCACCCGCTTCGACGGGAAGCTCGCGCTCAACGCCGAGGTCCTCCACCCGGGAACCATCCGCGTCGGCGACACCGTGGAGCTCGTTCGCTGACTGGCCGGTCCAACGGCGAACCGTCGAAGGCGGCGACAAGCCGAATGGAATCTGATTATTGACAGAGTCCAGATTTTGTGGTCCGATACGGCTCGTGCCGGAACCAGCAGTAGAACTCCTACGTGAGCACGGTGTGCAGGTCACCGCTCAACGACTCGCGATCATGCGCGTCGCCGCGGAGCACCCACATGCCACAGCCGACGAGTTGGGCGACGTCGTGCGCACACAACTCGGCGCGATCTCGCGGCAGGCGGTCTATGACTCGCTCGGCGTCCTGGTCGACAAGAACCTGATCCGCCGGATCCAACCGGCGGGCTCGGCAGCTCGCTACGAGATCCGGGTCGGCGACAACCACCACCACCTGATCTGCCGGAGCTGCCGCACGATGTTCGACGTCGACTGCGCTGTCGGCGACGTGCCCTGCCTGACCGCCGACGACGACCACGGGTTCGAAATCGACGAGGCCGAAGTCATCTACTGGGGCCGGTGCCCGACCTGTCGAGAGGGCGATCCACTCGATGCTGTCGCCAGCTCATCCGGTGCAATTCTTCGACACGAACCAGCAACCATCAGCAAGACATCAAGGAGCGAGACATGAGTGATCAACTTCCCGAGAAGTCGGCACCCGACATCAATGAGTCGCCGGCCAAGTGTCCGGTGCTGCAGAGCCCGCACACCGCAACCGGCAGCTCGGCCAATCAGCACTGGTGGCCGAACCAGCTCAACTTGAGCATCTTGCATCAGGGATCGCCCGCGTCGAACCCGATGGACGACGGCTTCGACTACGCCGCCGAGTTCGCCACCCTCGACTACGCCGCGCTGAAGGCCGACCTGACGGCCCTCATGACCGACTCGAAGGAGTGGTGGCCGGCGGACTACGGGCACTACGGCCCGTTTTTCATTCGCATGGCATGGCACTCGGCCGGCACCTACCGCACCCACGACGGTCGCGGCGGAGGCGGCTCCGGTCAGCAGCGTTTCGCGCCGCTGAACAGCTGGCCCGACAACGGCAACCTCGACAAGGCTCGCGCCCTGCTCGAGCCGATCAAGAAGAAGTACGGCCGCAAGATCTCCTGGGCCGACCTGATGCTGCTCACCGGCAACGTCGCGCTCGAGTCGATGGGCTTCACGACCTTCGGTTTCGCCGGCGGTCGCGAAGATGTGTGGGCTCCCGAAGAAGACGTCTACTGGGGCCCCGAGAACGTGTGGCTCGACGACCAGCGCTACAGCGGTGACCGCCAGCTCGAAGCGCCGCTCGGCGCCGTGCAGATGGGCCTCATCTACGTCAACCCCGAGGGCCCGAATGCCAACCCCGACCCCATCGGGTCCGGTCGTGACATTCGCGAAACGTTCGGCCGGATGGCCATGAACGACGAAGAGACCGTCGCACTGGTCGTGGGCGGACACGCGTTCGGCAAGATGCACGGTGCCGGCCCGGAATCCTCGATGGGCGCCGAGCCCGAGGGCGCACCGATGGAGCAACAGCTCCTCGGCTGGAAGAACGGCTTCGAGAGCGGCGTCGGCATCCACACCACCACGAGTGGTTTCGAAGGTGCCTGGAACTCCACACCCACGAAGTGGGACAACAACTACCTCGAGACGCTGATGGACAACGATTGGGTGCTCACCGAGAGCCCGGCCGGCCACAAGCAGTGGACCGCACCGGCGCTCGCCGGTACGGTGCCGGACGCCCAGCGTCCCGACGTGTTCCACGCCCCGGTGATGACCACGGCCGACATGGCCATGAAGATGGACCCGATCTACGGCCCCATCTCGCAGCGTTTCCGTGACAACCCGGCACAGCTCGACGATGCGTTCGCTCGCGCCTGGTACAAGCTCCTGCACCGCGACCTTGGCCCGAAGGCCAACTTCATCGGCCCCGAGGTTCCGGCCGAGGAGCTGCTGTGGATGGACCCGATTCCTGAGGGCACCGCACTCAGCGACGCCGACGTCGCAACCGTCAAGGCTGCGATCATGGCCACCGGCGTCAGCATCACCGAGCTGGTCGAGACGGCCTGGGCCTCAGCGTCCACCTACCGTCAGAGCGACCGCCGCGGTGGCGCCAACGGCGGCCGCATTCGCCTCGCTCCGCAGAACGGCTGGAACGTCAACCGCCCCGAACAGCTCCACCGTGTGCTGTCCGCACTCGAAGGCGTGCAGTCGGGCGCCGGCGTCAAGGTGTCGATGGCCGACCTCATCGTGCTCGGTGGCGCAGCTGCCATCGAAGCCGCAGCGACCGCAGGCGGTCACAGCGTGAGCATCGACGTCAGCACCGGCCGCGGCGATGCCACTGCCGAGCAGACCGACGAAGAGTCCTTCGCATGGCTCGAGCCGAAGAACGACGGCTTCCGTAACCACCTGGGCAAGGGCACCAGCCATGTCGCCGAGCACCTGCTCGTCGACCGGGCACAGCTGCTCGGCCTCAGCGCTCCCGAGATGGCCGCGCTCGTCGGCGGTCTCCGGGTGCTCGGTGTCAGCACCGACAACCTCGGCGTGCTCACCGAACAGGTCGGCACGCTGAGCAACGACTTCTTCGTCAACCTGATGGACCACGACACCGTGTGGTCTGCTGCATCGGGCGCAGAAGACACGTTCGAAGGCCGTGACCGCGCCAGCGGCAACGTCAAGTGGACCGGTACTCGCAACGATCTCGTGTTCGGCTCGAACTCGATCCTGCGAGCCATCGCCGACGTCTATGCAGCCGATGATGCTGGCGCCAAGTTCGCCAACGACTTCGCCGCCGCATTCGCCAAGGTGATGGACGCCGATCGCTTCGATCTCGCCTGATCACCGCGACCTGACGCGATCCAACTGGGCTCGGTCTGTGCCACATCGGTGGTGCAGACCGGGCTCGGTCGTCGTGCTCGTGCTGGCGCGTTCAGGTGCGTGCAGAGATTGCTGTGCCGAAGAACGGTGAGGTCACTGCTCCCACGGCGGCGTCCAGTCACCGTCGAGGCGGAACGAGAGCTGCGCGTCGTCCTCGATGCGCTTCACGATGTGCAGCTCGGCGGCGCCCGGGCCGTAGCGGTCGGTGGCGGCCTCGAACGCAGCGATGGCAGCATCGGTCATCGGCAGGGACGAACGAACGTTGCCCGCCAGCTCGTGGATCAGCCCGAGATCCTTGCGACACAGGTCGAGCGTGAACGACGGGTCGTAGTGCCCTGCGAAGATCGACGGCGCGTCATGGCGAACCACGAAGCTGTCGCCGACGCTCTCTTTGATCGCGTGCCACAACGTGCCCAGCTCGACGCCGTTGCCAACGCCGATCGCGAAGCCCTCACCGAGCGCGGCAGCTGCAATGAACCAGAGCTGGTTCGTGACCAACTTGACCACGTTCCCGGCGCCGAGCGCACCACAGTGGATCACGAGACCGAGGTGCGAGAGGATCGGGCGGACACGCGCCACGGCGTCGTCATCGCCACCGACGAACAGCGTCAGCCGGCCGTTGCGCGCGCCGTCGACCGCACCGGTCACCGGGGAGTCGATGACCGCCACGCCAGCAGGGGCAGATGCCGCGAGCGCAGCGACGAGCTCCTTGCGATTCGTCGTGAGATCGACCCACACCGAGCCTTCCCGCAACGCGCTCAGCGCGCCGGCCTCGACCGCGGCGGTGAGCGCCGACGCCGACAGATCGAACGCCACCACCTCGTAGCCAGCACCGAGCAGCCGGCGACACATCGGCCCACCCATGTGGCCGAGCCCGACGAACCCGATGCGCGGAAGGTCGGCCATGTGATCGATCGATGTCATGGACCGATTGTTCATCGGGTACCACAACCCGTCAATCCGGTACCGTTCTCGCCCTGGCATGAATCAGATTCATGACCTGCAGGTTCCGGACTCCGGCCATCGAGCCTTCGACGCCACGGCCCGCTTCGGATCGTTCACTGCTGCAGCCCATCTTCCGGGCCTGCCACTTCGTCACTCATCGCCTTCTCCGACGGATCGGTGGCTCGAAGTCGAACACCAGACCAGCAGCGCCGGTGATCTCCGCCGCTGCGAGGAGCGGGAACCACGACGCGAGCACCCCTACACCGGTGAGACTGTCGACCACCTTCTGCTGCTTGGTGAGCTTGCCGAGCCAAGCAGGGCGAGTGACAGCAGGACAACGAGTACGGCGTACGCAATGAACATGTTGATGGTTCCTTCTCAGTGGTCGCTGAACGCGATGGTCTTGTGCGTGCCGTCGCAGAGCGGTTTGTTGGCCGATGCCCCACATCGGCACAGGGTGACGCGGTTGCGTGTCTCGAGCGACTCGCCCGCGGCGAGTGCCACTTCGACCCCTCCGGTCACCCACAACGGGCCGTCGTCGGCGACCGCGATGGCCGTTGGCAGCAACTGCTCGACGTCGTCCGTGCCGTCGATCCGGTAGGTGAGCGCTCCCGAGGGGCAGTGTTCGACCATGTTGATCACCTGCAGGCGCACGGTGGAGTCGGCTGTGTTCTGGACCTCCTTCCAGACGTTGGTGATGCGGGTCCCGCAGAACCCGGCATGCACACAGATGGAACGATCGTCGCTGACCGTGACGCCTGTGCCACCCAGCACCTTGGAGCGGTCCGCATAGGCGCCATCGGCAACATCGTCGGCCACGAACCCTTTCGCAGCGTGGGCCGCGTCGCAGTACGGCTTGCGCGACGACTCACCGCAACGGCACAGCAGATAGCGCTCGCCTGCATCGAGTTGTTCGGTGGTGACCCAGGCCAAGGGTTCGCCATGCTCGCTCTCGACCGCTCGCCGACGGTAGAGCGGCACGCCGCCACTCACCACCAATGGCCCATTCGGCGCCACCGTGATCTTCGGTTCGCCCTCGTTCGTTGTTGACATGTCACGATCGTTCCACAGCTATTGATGACATGTCAACAAACAGACTACGATGGCCGGATGCCGACGACGACGACAGCCACGCCCAACGTCTGGCTCGACGAGCGCGAGACACGCGCATGGCGAGGGTTCCACCGAATGCGCAGCGCACTGCTCGCTCACCTCGCGCGCGAACTCGCCGAGTCGTGCAACCTCACCCAGGCAGAGTTCGAGATCCTCGTCGTCGTCTCCGAAGCACCCGGCCGCCGCATCCGCTCCCGCGACCTGAGCGCGGCACTGCACTGGGAACGCAGCCGTCTGTCGCACCAGATCTCCCGCATGGAGGCTCGCGGCGCCATCACCCGCGCCGCGTGCGACAACGACGCACGAGGCTTCGACGTCGTCCTCACTCCTGCCGGGCTTCGCGCCATCCAGACAGCGGCACCGTTGAACCTCGAAGCGGTGCGCCACTGCTTCATCGACGTGCTCACCGACGAACAACTCGACACCCTCGGCGACATCGCAGAGGCCATCACCACCCACCTCGAAAGCGAGCACCCATGCTCCTGAACGGCATCAACCACGTCGCCACACTCACCAACGACACCGACCGCTTGCACGACTTCTACCGCGAGGTGTTCCAGGCGCGAGTCGTCTCCGACATGCAGGCACCCGAGGGGCCCGGCATCCGGCTGTCCATCATCGACATCGGCGGTGGCACGGCACTCAACGTGTTCCAAGTCGACGGCAGCGTCGAGGCATCCCGCCAGACGCCGATGTTCGGCCGCGGCCGTATCGACCACATCGGCCTTCGCGCCCGCGACCTCGCCGCATTCGAGGAGATCCGGGCCCTCCTGATGCAACGAGGCTCCGCCGACGCCTTCGTCACCGACTTCGGCGCCGAACTCTCGCTGTTCTTCCGCGACCCAGACGGACTCGAGGGCGAAGTGCTCGTCGAGAACCCCGACGCAGTACCCGGTGTCAGCAATCCCCCAGGCACCCCGTCGGCCCGATACTCGACCGCCACCTGAGCACCGTCGCCAGCGGCATTGAGCCAGCTCAGGCAGCGCGAACAGCCTCTCAAGCTACTAGTTCACGTTCCGTGTGCGACCTTCCCAGTACGGCGCACGGAGGTCCTTCTTCAGGATCTTGCCGGTGGGGTTGCGGGGTAGGGCCTCCAGCCAGTCGACGCTGGTGGGGCACTTGAACTTGGCCAGGCGCTCGCGGGCGTACTCGATGATCTCCTGCTCGGTGACCTCGACACCGGCCTTCTTCACGACCATCGCCTTCGCGGTCTCACCCCACCGCTCGTCGGGCACACCGATGACCGCGACGTCGGCGATGCCCGGGTGGCCCATCAGCACGTTCTCGACCTCGGCCGGGTACACGTTCTCGCCACCGCTGACGATCATGTCCTTCACCCTGTCGTGGATGTACACGTAGCCGTCGGCGTCCAGGTAGCCGGCGTCGCCACTGCGGAACCAGCCCTCGGCGTTGATGCTCTTCGCTGTCTCCTCGGGCATGTTCCAGTAGCCCTTCATGATCTGCGGACCGCTCAACCAGATCTCCCCCACCTCACCTTGCGGGCATTCGCCGCCGGTGTCGGGGTCGACGATCTT
This sequence comes from Acidimicrobiaceae bacterium, assembly GCA_031413415.1. Lineage (GTDB taxonomy): Bacteria > Actinomycetota > Acidimicrobiia > Acidimicrobiales > Ilumatobacteraceae > UBA668. The sequence continues at coordinate 12,562 of JANOET010000291.1, read as the reverse complement.
CAGACCCACACCGGGTCCGGGAAGGCCGCAGCTGCGCAGACGGTGCCGGTTCGGTCCGGCGACGTCGTGGTCCTCGGGCGCCAGGTTGACGACGGCACCCGTGGTCTCGGTCAGACCGTACGCCTGCCAGAACTTGCAGCCGAACGTGGTGACGCTCTGTGCGAGCACCTCCTCGCTGATCGGCGATGCGCCGTAGACGATGACGCGCAGGCTGCTGAAGTCCGCGTCCTGGATGCCTGGCACCATGAGCATGAACTGCAGCACGGCGGGCACGACGAAACCATGCGTGATGCCCAGCTCGGGGATCATGCGCACCAGGGCAGAGGGGTCGAGGTCACGGAGGATGACCGTGGCCGCCCCGACGTACTGGCCCGCCGTCGCCCAGCCGCCGCCACCGATGTGGAACAGCGGCATGGCCGCCAGGTTCACGCTCGTCTCGTCGAGTTCCCACATCTCGCGTGCGAGCGGCAACAGGCCGAAGAAGTTGCTGTTCGTCAGCATCACGCCCTTCGGGCGGCCCGTCGTACCGCTCGAGTACAGCTGGAACGCCACGTCGTCGGGCCCCTGCTGCACGCCGGGATCGGTGGTCGGCTGTGCGGCAAGCTCGGTGGCGTAGTCGTCGAACCGGCCGTCACCGTTGATCACCAGGATCTTGCCCACCGTCGGCAGGTTGCCGCCGATGGCATCGAGCACCGGCACGAAGTCGGCACCGACGATGAGCACCTTCGACTTGGCGTCGTTGACGATGAACTCGACCTCGGGGGCAGCAAGCCGCCAGTTGACGTCGACCGCGACCGCGTTCAGCAACGCGCAGCCGTAGAAGACGTCGAAGTGCTCGATGCTGTTCTTCTCGAGGAACGCAACCCGGTCCTCGGCGCCAACCCCGTGCGCCGCCAGCAGGTTGGCCATACGGCAGGCACGCTCGTACCCTTCGGCCCAGGTCATCCGACGGTCACCGTCGATGTAGGCGACCCGGTCGGCGAGTTCCGAACCGTGGACGCGGATGATGTCGACAACACTGTTGATGTTCCCCATGGGTCGGGGAGATTAGTGCGCCCAGGACCGTGTGTCGGCGTCCCTACAGACGCCGTGACGAATTGAACATATGGTTCCAGTCGTGAAGTGCCACCACTGCGACCACGAGTGCGCCGACACCGCGAAGTTCTGCGGCGCGTGCGGCACCCGTCTGGAATGGCAGTGCCCACCCTGCGGTGCACCAAACCCCACGTCGCACCGGTTCTGCGCAGAGTGTGGAACCCCTCGACCGGCGAGCGACGCGCGCCCTCCGGAAACGGCGACGGCACCATCCGACGCACCGGCGGCCCAAGCCGCGCCTCTCGCGAGAGCCAGCCCGGCCGAGCCCGATCGAATGGGTGAGCGACGCCACCTCACGGTCATGTTCTGCGATCTCGTCGGGTCCACGTCGCTCTCCGGCCGCCTCGACCCCGAGGAACTGCAGCAGGTGGTCCTCACCTACCAAGAGGTCTGCACCGCCGCCATCGAGGAGCACGGCGGCTATGTCGCGCACTTCATGGGCGACGGCATCCTGGCCTACTTCGGGTACCCCATCGCCGACGAGCAGGCATCCATCCGTGCCGTGCGAGCGGGCCTGCAGATGGTGAATGCCGTCGAGCAGCGGGCCGAGCACGTGCCCGGACTCGCCGTCCGAGTGGGTGTGCACAGCGGCATCACCGTCGTTGCCGACATGGGCGCCGGCAGCCAGCGGCAGCAGCGCGACGTCGTCGGCGAGACACCGAACATCGCCGCTCGCGTGCAGTCGGCGGCTGCGCCCGGGCAGGTCGCCGTCAGCGAGGCCGTCGCCAAAGCGTGCGAAGGCTTCATCGAACTCGTGCCGATGGGACCGCACGAGTTGAAGGGCGTCGACCGGCCCATGGCGCTGCACCATGCGGTCCGCGACACCGGTGCCGTCACCCGGCTCGACGTGGCTGCCGCCCAACATCGGCTCACTCCGCTCGTCGGTCGCGCCGCCGAACTCGAGACGCTCAACGCCGCGTGGCGGCGCACCCAGATGGGCGACGGTCAGGTCGTGTGGCTCGCAGGTGAGCCGGGCATCGGCAAGTCGCGGCTGGTGCGCGAGCTCGTCAACCGGGTGCGCGCCGACGGTGGCATCGAGATCGAGTTCCGCTGCTCGGCACAGCACCAGTCCAGCAGCCTGCACCCGTCGGCCGAACAGTTCCGGCGCTACGTGATGACCAAGTGCGGCGAGCTCAGCATCGTGGGCATCGAGCAACTGGCCGACGAGAACAACACACCGCGCGGGCTGGCCGTCCCCGTGGTCGCCGAACTCCTCGGCGTCCCGCTGGTCGCGCCGTATCGAGCCGTCACCGGCTCAGCCGACCGTATTCGACAGCACACGCTCGACGTGATCGCCCGGCTCATCGACGATCGTGCACTGCGCCAGCCGGTCCTCGTCGTGATCGAGGACCTCCAGTGGATCGACGGCACCAGTGCCGAACTCGCCCAGCGTTTCATCGGACCCGACCAGCGCAACGACGTGATGACCCTGGTCACCTACCGTTCGGATCACGTGCCCGAGGTCCCTGCAGTGCCCTACCACCAGCAGATCGTGCTCGATCGCCTGCAGGCCGACGATGTGCGCGCCATCATCCGCTCGATCGCGGGCGAACGCGGCCTCGGCCCGACCCTCGACGACCAGATCTCGCTGCGCACCGAGGGAATCCCGCTGTTCGCCGAGGAACTCACCCACCTGCTGCTCGATGACGATTCGGGCGACCCCGACCTCACCGTGCCGGCGACGCTGCGCGACTCCCTGATGGCCAGGATCGATCACCTCGGCCCCGAGGCCCACGTCGTGCGCACCCTGTCGGTGCTGGGCCGCGAGGCACCCGACAGCCTGCTCCACGAGGTGTGCGGTCTGGACCGCTCGACGTTCAACGACCACATCGCCACGCTGCTGCGAACCGGGCTGCTCATCCGCCGGGGTGAAGGTCTGCACTCCGTCTTCGCGTTCAAGCACGCGCTGCAGCAGGAGGTGGTGTACGAGTCCATGCTCAAGTCCACCCGCCGCCAACTGCACGCCGCGGTGGCCACGTCCATCGAAGCCCGCTTCGCCGACCGCACCATCACCGAGCCAGAGACGTCTGCCCGCCACTTCGAACTCGGCGGCGACCCGGGGCGGGCCATCAACTACCTGCTACGAGCCGGCGATCGCGCCGTCGCGATCTCCGCTCACGTGGAAGCGCTGGTCCATCTGCGCCACGCCCGCGTCCTGGTCACCCAGTTCCCCGCCAGCCCCGAACGCGATCTGCAGGAGATCGCGGTGCTGGTCAAGCTGGGAGTACCCATCACCGCCACCACTGGCTACGGCTCGGCCGAAGCCGGCGAGGTGTACTCGCGCGCCCAGGCGCTGTGCGACACATTCGGCGACGCGGCACCGGTCTATCCCGCCGTGTACGGCCTCTTCCGCACCGTGTTGCTCCGAGGCGAGTACGACCGAGCAGAAGAACTGGCCCGCCGCCTCGAGTCCCTCGCCAAGGCCGAGCCACACCGAGCCGCGCTCGCAGTCGGGGCGAACCGAGCGTTGGGCAGCACACGCGTCTACCGCGGCGCCGACCATCGAGAGACCTTCGCCTACCTCCAGGCCGCGCTGGAAGCACCCGACGCTCACCGCCCTGGGTCCTACCTCGGCGACCTCGACGACGTGGTCGACCCCATCGTCACCTGCCGCTCGTACGCCGGATGGATCCAATGGCTGATGGGCAACCCCGAACTTGCCCGGCAGTACAGCAACGAGGCCATCACCTCGGCGCGGCGTCTCGCTCATCCGTTCACCGTCGGGCTGGCGCTGTGCTTCGACACCTGGTTGTGCCAGTTCGAGGGCAACGTCGCCGCCACGGTCGACCGTGCCGCCGAAGGTCGCGAGCACGCCGAGATCCACGGCTTTCCCTTCTGGGTCGGTTGGGCCGACGTGCAACTCGGGTGGGGTCGCACCCAGCACGGCGATGCCGACGGCATCGAGGAGATGCGCAAGGGCATCGCCGCATGGGAAGCCCAGGGCTCGCGCCTCGGCAAGACGTACTTCCTCGGGCTCGTCGCGTCCGGCGAAATGCTGTTGGGTGACCACGAGGCTGCAGACCGCACGCTCGACGATGCCATCGCGCTCACGGCGACGATGGGCGAACGGTTCTGGCTACCCGAGCTGTTGCGCTGCAAGGCCGAGGCGTCCGCCCACCTGCAGCGGCCGGCCGACGAAGTGCACGCGCTGTTGGCCGAAGGACGCCGACTGGCGACATCGCAGGGCGCGACGGCACTTCTGGCGCGGATGGAGAGCGCTCCCGGTTCGATCAGCTGACGGCTCGAAGCGCCTGCGCCAGTCGTCCCAGATGATCGGCGACCGACACCAGAACGGCGGCAGATCTCCGGTCGAGCAGCCCACCCACCTCGATCGCATCGAGCTGTGTCGTTTCGAGTCGCTCGGCGATCAGCACCCTCGCCGCGGCACCGTGCGGGAGCAACTCGATCTCGGGGAACGTCTCGAAGGAAGGCCCAGCGGTGAGTGCGCCGTATCCGTCGCCCATCGGAAGCCGAGTGAGCAGGTCACCGAGCGGACGCACCACGTTCATCATCAGCTCGAACACCACCCGCTTCACGGCAGGCGCCGCCGCATCGGTGCTCCCTCCGGCGAAGAAGCGGAACAACGCGAGCAGCAGCATGTCGTAGGACGACGTGAAGATGTCCTGCACCCTGATCGTGGTCGGATCCGCAATCAGGTTGAGGCGAGCACCCGCCGGGTCGGGGTTGCAGTCAGGATGCGCCCCGGACAACGGGTTGTCGGCCACTGGTCGCGCCGGACGAAACGTCGGGTCGGCGGCCGTGAGTTGCCCCAACTGCCGCTGGATCGTGGAGAAGACACCGAAGTGGCTGTCCGGCCGGTCGGCTGGCGACCCTTCCCCCTGGACCATGATCAGTGTGATGGCCTGCTGCGCGGTCGCGCGGTCCACCACCTTCACCAGCTGCGGGAAGTCGACCATCTCACCGACGATCTGATCGCGAGGGTCGCCGATGAAGAGGTCTCCGTCGGGGATCCTCATGGTGCGGAACGCGGCCTCGATGGCCGAGTACATCTCGGCGATGCTGGCGTGGGTCAGCCGGGTGGGGACCACTGGATCGTCACTCGAGCCCGATACGGCCGGCGCGGCGGGCGATTCGTACGCGATGAACCTCGCCAGCGTGCCGGGCGAGAAGGCAGTGAGATCCCAACCCAGTCCGGGAGGGTAGATCCCGGCGAGCTGCGGAAAGTTCGGCCGAGCCAGGTGTGGGGCCCCACCGATCGCCAACAGCAGGTTCGACGCCTGCGCGAGATGGAGCATCTCCTGCGCGGCGATGAAGAAGATCTCGCCAGCCCACCGACGACACGCCGTCAGATGTTCTCCGAGGCCGAGTCCTTCGTCCGCTTCCTTCTTCAAGCTGAACGCCGCGAACAGATACTGCAGGCTGAGGCCGTGCTCCAGCTCGCAGGCCACGGCCAACGCGTCGGCGAGTTGCGCACGGGTGGTGAAGAGCGCCTGCTCGTCGTCACTCACATCGGCCCCTTTCCAGTGATCTCGTCGATCAGCCGCTCCGCACTCCGCAGCGTCAGCGCGACGAGCGTGAGCGTGGGGTTCGCCGTGCCGACCGTCGGGAACGAGCCGCCACCGATGAGATGGAGGTTGTCATGATCATGGGTGCGTCCGTACGAGTCGGTCACCGAGGTCTTCGGATCGTCACCCATCCGGTGAGTCCCCAGATGATGTCCTGCGCCGGCATAGGTCGCCTGGGCATAGACCGTCGACGGGTCCGCCCCCATGGCCGTCATCAGCGACACGGAGAGCGCCTCCGCGAAATCGCCGCCCGCCTTCGTGTACTCGTCGATGGTGTACGTGAGCTTCGGCCGTGGGATGCCGATCTCGTCGCGCTCGTCGGCCAGCGTGACGCGATTGGCCGGGTCGGGAAGTTGGTCGAGCAGCGTGTCGAACGTGACCTCTCGCGAAAGATCGTCGGCGATGCGCGCAGCAATGGCGCGACCCAACCTGCCCTGCGCCAGCATCTCGTTCACCGCCTTCACGACGGTGCTCGTCGGCGAGCCCATCGTCCACGTCCAACCGATGTTCTGGAACTCCGTGCGCGATGCCGCCCGATACGAGCGGAACTTGCCATCTCGGTACGTGTCGATGGTGCTCGTCACGAGCGGGCCGCGGAACGGGTGAACGGGCACCGTACGCGCCGAGGTCAGCTGACAGGGGTGGTCCATCAGGTTTCGTCCCAGCTGATCGCTGCTGTTCGCGATGTTGCCCTTGAGGAGCAGCTTCGCGATCTCCACCGTGTGGATGGCGAGGATGAAGCGCTTGGCCCTGATCCGAGTGGGCCGGAGGCCATTGGCGGCGTCGCGATAGATCAGGTGATCGATGCGGCGGGGCGACGAAGGATCCACCACCACGTCGGTGACCAGGGCCCCGACGCGCAGGTCGACCGGGTTCGGTACTCGCGACCCGTCGGGTCCAGGGGCACCCAGCGCACGCTTGAGGTTGACGCTCGCATCGTGCTTGGCCTGGATGGGGCAGATGGGCGTGCAGTTGTTGCTGCCCGCACAGGCAGGGCGACCGTCGTATGGCACCGAGTTGCGGGCCACCGGCGGTGCCGTGATGTCGATCGGTGGGCCGTCGTAGCGGTCGCTCGCCGCAGCGGCCATCGCCACCTTGTCGTGGTACGACTGTGGAATCGGCGGCATCGGATATGGCGCGCTGCGCCACGCCGCACCGATCGATTGATCGTCGCCCGACACGCCCAACAGATACTCGGCCTTGGTGTACCAGGGTTCGAGTTCGTCGTACGAGATCGGCCAGTCGACACCGACGCCGTAGAGCGAGCGCACCTGAAAGTCGGACGGAAGCAGGCGCATCGCGATCCCCAGCCAGTGGTACGACGTGCCGCCGACCATGCGCATGTAGATGCTGTCGAACACCTGCTGGGGCGACGGTGGTTGCACGAAGTAGTCCCGGTCGGAGTCCACCATCGGACTCGGCGCGTACACCACCCTCACACCGTCGGAACGCGCGGCCACTGCCTGTTCGAAGGCCGAGTTGTCCATCTTCACCTGGTTGGCGAAGTAGTGGTCCAGCATCGGCTGCCGAGCATCCGCGAACGACGATGAAGGACCCTCATCGGGCGACCAGTCGAACAATCGATTGTTGCCCGCCTCGAGCACCACCACGTCAGGCACACCCGCCGCAGCCAACTGCTCGGCGAGCAGCGAACCGACGTACCCGGCGCCGACGATCACCACCTCGTGAACGGTGGGATCCTCGAACGGATCACCCGCGGAACCGCTCATCGCTGGGCTTTCGGACGCGGCGACGGCGCAACCACCCAGGTGATGTCGGCGCTCGGCGGGTAGGCCCATTCACCGAAGAACGGACCCGGGAGACCGGACGGATTCGTCTGCAACAGTCCCCACACCAACGCACCGAGGTACGCATCGCCGGGCGCGTCCACGAAGGTCGTGTCGTCGTCGAGGCACGCGAGTTGGCCGCTGAACCAGACTCCCATCACCGCCTGGGCCTCGGGGATCCACCCGTTGGCGTTCAACGCCGACACGACGCGTCGCTCCCGTTCGTCCGGTGGCAGCGCCTCCCACGGCGCGAACGTCGCGGCCATCTCGGCGAGCGGCCACGTGGGTTTCCATGCGTCCACCATCCCGAGAAGGGCGCGAGCGAGCGAGGGCTGGATTTCGTGCTCGAACTCCAACAGGACGCGCGACACCAGTTCGAACTGATCGAGTCGATCAGCACTGCTTGCACTCACGATGCCTCCCTGGGGCCTTCGCGGACTGCAGTACTGTACGCGGATTCGGCGCAGCCACGCGCCGGTCGACACACGTGGAAGGAACCGCGCATGACGGACGAAATCGGAGGGCCGAAGTTCCCTACGCCGAACGCTGATTACGGCATGCCCTTCTACTATTCCTCGCTCACCACCTGGTGGGTGTACTACCAAGTGGACATCGAGACGCTCGCGCCCCACGTTGGCCCACAGTTCGTCCCGGCGAACATCGGTGGTACCGGCTTGGTCGTGATCAATCCTCAGGTGTACTCGTCGAGCTTCAACAACGGTCAGGAGCTCACGACCGAGACCGAGTTCAACATCGTCGTGTCGCCGCGGGCGGCGGCGGCCCGCGTGCCGCAATCGTTGTCGTTGAACGATTTCCTCCTCGGGGCCGACCAGACGAAGCTCATCGGGAACCTCCGCCTCCACGTGGCCTGCGACGACCCCCTCGCGGTGAAAGCCGGCATTGCGCTCTTCGGCGAGCCGAAGTTCCTGACCAAGTTCAGTTACAACATCCCGAGCCCGAACGCGCCGGGACAACTGGACTGGTCGTGGACCATCGACGACCCGAATGTCGAAGGTCAGACGATCTTCGACCTCGAGATGCTGCCGCTCACCGCCATCCCGCAGGCGGCGAACCCCACACCCATCACCGGGTACACCTACATCGGAGACCGAGCCATCGGTTCACGCTGGGCGCCGTTCGGTGCGTGCCAACTCTTCGACATCGCGACGCCAGGTCAGGTGTCCATCACCTTCGGCCAGAGCGATCACCCGATGCGCGCCGACATGCAGGAACTCGTGGGCACCCGCCCCGCCGTTGCGGTGCAGGTGGTCACCTCGCCCCCGGTGTGCGTCGAGAGCGGCCCGTTCTTCGTCGACCTCTGAGCCGCCTCAGCGGACCGAGTAGCCCAACTCGAAGCTGCGCACGGCGCGGGCGAAGATGTTCGGCTCGACGTCGGGCTCGCTGATGACGCGCATGTGGGTGATGCGCTGCGACAGTTGCGTGAACACTTCGGCCAACGTGGTGCGCGCGACGTTCGTGCCGACACACAGGTGGGTGCCGTAGCCGAACGAGATCTGCGGGTTCGGGCTGCGGCGGATGTCGAAGGTGAAGGGGTCGTCGAACACCGACTCGTCGCGGTTCGCCGACGGGTAGAGCATGATGATGCGGTCGCCACGGGAGATCGGTTGGCCACCCACCTCGTCGTCGGCGACGGCCCGTCGGAACATGTTGTTCAGCGGTGTCACCCAGCGCAGAACCTCTTCCACGGCACCCGGCACGAGCGCCGGGTCGGCGGCCATGGCTTCCCACTGATCGGGATGGTCGACGAACGCGCGCAGGCCGTGCGAGATGGCCGTGCGAGTTGTCTCGGCGCCACCGCTGATGAACAGACCGACCTCGTGCACGATGGCCGCGGGTGGCAGACGTTGACCATCGATCTCGGCGTGCACCCAGGTGCTGATGAAGTCGTGCGCCGGGCACTTCGCCCGCTCCTGCGCGATGGGCATGAGCGCCTGGACGAATTCCATGTTCGCGTCGATGAACTCGGTGAACGTGTGGCCGTCGCGTTCGCGCATGTCGATACGCATCAGCCGTTCGCTCCAGCTCTTCACCTCGCGCCACATGCTCTCGGGGTAGCCGAGCAGCTGGCAGGTCAGGCGGGCCGGAAGTTGGCCGCTGAACTCGTCGACCACCTCCATCGTGTCCTTGGCCGTGGCGGCGTCGATGAGCTCGGCGACCATCGCCTCGATCGTCGGTTTGCGCTTGGCGACCGCCGCGGCAGTCAGGTCGCCCTGCACCAGCAGCCGTTGCTGGTGGTGCCGCGGGTCGTCCTGGGCGATCATGTTGATCTCGTCGGGGTTCCAGATGGCGCGGTAGCCCTGACTGCTGGCGAAGACCGAGCTGCGCCGCTCGACGTCCTTCAGATCGGCATGGCGGGTGATGCCCCACAGCCCGTTGCGATGGTCGCGGTAGACCGGCTCGTTCGCGCGCATCCACGTGAACGCGACGTGCATGCGCTCGACGTCCTGGTACAGGTACGGGTCGAGCAGGTCGAAGGTCTGGCGATCGGCGGTCGTGCTCATCCCGTCATCGAACCACACCGTCCGGCGCGCCATCCGGTCGAACGTCGCGCCGGCGGATCAGGTGCGCTTGCTCCCCCAGCGGTCCCAGTGGGTGACGCTCGCCGCGGGCCGACGTGGGGCGACACCGAAGTTGCCCTTCGGATACCCCACCGGCACGAGGGCGGCGATCTCGAAGCGGGCGCGACCGTCGGACCGTGCGGGCACACCCAGCAACGTCAACACCTCGGCCGAGTGGATGCGGATGACCGTGGTCAACGCGGTGCCCAGACCCAACGAACGGGCCGCGAGGCAGAAGTTCTGCACGGCCGGGTACACGCTCGCGTCGAGGCGCCCGATGTCCATGGCGCCCTCGTCGTCCTGCGCACCCCATGGGATGATCGGCTGCAGGAACAGCACCAATACGGGCACCTGGCCCAGGTGGTCGGCCAGATACCGGCTTGCATCGCGGGTGCGCCGCCACGCCGCGGCTTTCGACTCGTCCTCGAACTCGGTGGGCTCGGGCAATGCCTTCTCGTACCGGTGGTACGCCCCCTGATACAGCGCCCCGACTTGCTCGCGGAGATCGGAGTCGGTCACCACGACGTACTGCTGAGGTTGCACGTTGCCGCCACTCGGCGCCTGCTGCGCAGCACGGAGACACGTCTCGATGTCGGTGTCGCTGACGGGTTGGTCGGTGAATCGACGGATCGCACGCGTCGTCATGATCGCCTCGATGGCATCCAGGGCATCCATGGTCATCTCCCCTCGAAGGTGGGTGTGCGGCCGTCGCGCAGCGCGTCGATGGCCTCCGAGTGGTCCTGCGACAAGAAGCACGGGATCTCGAGCGCTGTCGAGAGGTCGAAACTGATCAGCAGCGACTGCTTCAGCCCGGCGTTCACCGCGAGCTTGGTGCCCTTGACGGCCAGCGGCGGTTGCGCAGCGAGACGCTCGGCCCACGCGATCGCCCGGGCACGAACCTCGGCGGGTGGGCACACCTCGGCGGCGACTCCGAGCCGCAGCGCGTCGGCGGCGTTCAGCGGCTCGCCCAGCAGCAGGTGGCGCTTGGCGGCCATCGGCCCGAGCAGTGCCGGCCAGATGACCGCCCCACCGTCGCCGGCGACCAGGCCGACGTTCACATGGGGGTCCACCACGACGGCACGATCGCTCATCACGACCAGGTCGCACAGGAGCGCGATCGACGCGCCGAGCCCGGCGGCCGCACCGTTCAGGCCGCACACGATGGGCACCTCGATGTCGAGCAGGTCCCAGATCATCTGCTTCGCGGCGCGGCGCAGCCCATCGAGCACGGCCGTGTCGCGTAGCGCGGGGAACCATGCGAAGTCGCCGCCGACGCTGAAGGCCCGCCCTTCCGCGGTGAGCACGATGGCCCGCCCTTGCGGATCGCGCCGTAGCTGGGCGAACAGTTCGCCGAACTCGTGATGGAGCAGTTCGTCGACGGCGTTCATCGGCGAGGTGGGGTGCTGCAGGGTGACGACCAGCACGTCGCCCTGCTGTTCGAACCGGAAGGCCTGCATGTGCGGCACCGTAGTCAGATCGGCGGTCGCCTAGATCATGGAGGCATCGATGTCGATGCCGAAGTGCAGCTTGCCCAAGGTCTCGTACAGGCGCGGCGCCACCATGATGTGCTGGGTGACCACGTGCGCGTCGCGCAGGCACCGCTGCAGCGGGCTGTGCTCGAAGATCGACGTGCCGCCGCCGAGCGTGTAGGCCGTCTGGGTAGCGCGCACCGCCGACTCGGCGGCGTGCGCACCGGCGAGCCGCATGCGAGCTCTGGCAGCGACGTCGACCTTTCCGCCGGCGACGGCGATCTCCCACGCCTGCGACACCTCGTCGAGCAGGAAGGCCCGCGCGGCGCGGAGTCCGGCCTCGGCCTTGGCAAGCTCGGCCTGGGCCACACCCGACTGACTGATCGTCCGCGAGCTGAACTGCGGACGCTTCTCGGTGCCCAGTTCGACGATCGCGTCGAGCGCGTGGCGGCCGATGCCCAACCCGGCCGCGGCGACGCCGACGGCGAGCAACGTCATGTCGGGAAACGCACCGAGCGGTGAGTCGACCAACGGCCCGGTCACCTGGGGCTGGCTCGCCAGGTCGTCGGGAACGAATGCGTCGTCGACGCTGTACTCCAGCGACCCGGTGCCGCGCAGACCCGAGGTGTGCCAGGTGTCGTGGAACGTCACCTGGTCGGGCGTGAACCACATCGAGCCGTTGTATCCGTCGCCCGTCGCGCCGCCGGTGATCCAGTCGCAGTGCTGTGTGCCGCTGCCCCAGAGCCAGCGGCCTGTGACGCGGTAGCCGCCATCGACCTTCGTCGCCACCCCGTTACGGGCGAACACGCCCCCGGTGACGTGGCGAGGGTCTGCCCAGATCTCGCGAGCCCGAACCGGGTCGACGTAGTGGCTGAGCAGCGAGGTGGTGCTGGCGATCATCACGCACCAGCCCGCAGCACCGTCAGCGCGGGCGACTCGCTCGATGACTCGCAGCATGGTCGGCGGGTCCACCTGCGGTCCGCCGTAGGCCTCGGGCACGCACATGCGCAGCACGCCCTCGTCCTTCAGCGCGTCGACGACGACGGCGGGCAGGCGCCGAAGTTCGTCCCCCTCGGCCCCATGGGCCGCGGCGACCACCGCGGCAC
>JANOET010000290.1:0-18909 GCA_031413415.1 Acidimicrobiaceae bacterium | reverse complement strand
AGGGCCAACCGACCTCCTGCACCGCCTGCCGCCCGCGCCGATCGAGTCTCCGAGCACGTAGCGATCGGCCAGTTGGCGTGACATCGAGGTGACCGTAGTCGTGTCTCGCATCACCTGGTCGGCGCGGTCGGCTCGCGGTCGATCTCGTCGCCGGCGCCGATCAGACCAACGCTCGCACGTCGCCCACCAGCGCCGCAAGACCGGCCAACGCGACCAGCAGCCACGCAGCCCGAACCACGAGGCCGACACGGCGGGACACCCCGCCGGCCGACTGCACCTCACGACGGACCGGCACCCAGGCAGCCAGCACGACCGCGGCGAACCCCACCATCACGATCGTCATCGGGAACGCCACGACCAGCACGACCGGCAAGCCCCACCGTCGCCAGCCCGCTGGGACCGCAATGGCGGCGGCTCGATCCACCGCGACCGCGACGACGGCACCGAAGAGCGCAGGGAGCGCCACGAACAGGCCCACCGCGAGCCACGTTGGCTGCAACACCCGGAAGTCGACCCCATCCGCGTCGATCAGCATCGATCCCACGACTGCCCCTGACGCTGCTGCGACGGTGAACCGACGGAACCACGTGGGGCCGAGCAGCCAGGGTTGAACCGCGCGGTAGGCCGCCGCACCGATCACACCGATTGCCGCGCCGAGCAGCAAAAGGTTGTACGTCCCGCTGAGCGTGAACCGGCCGATCTCGAAACCGTCGTCGCTCGTCACCCCGGCCACCGAATCGGGTGACGTCAGCCGAAGCACCATCATCGCCACACGGCTTCCCACCCCGGCCACGAGCACACCGGCCGGTATCCCGGCCACGATCAACACCCACAGCCGCGCCGCGACCTCGCTGCGAACTGACACGGGTGCCGTGATGACGCCGACGTCCGTCGAGGCCATCACGACACCGGCCGCCGAGATGACGCCAGCATCGCGCCGAGCGCGATCGCGGCGAGCACCGGGATCACCACCAGCGACATCACGAGACCGACTCGATCGACGCCGTCCAACCCATCGAGGTGACCGATGTGATAGGCGAGATGCCCGACACCCTGTACCAACCAGGCGACCGCGACCGGCACCAGGAACTCACCGCGCCATGCCGCCCAAACGGTGACGATGATCAACGCCAGGAACAACACGCCGACATCGCGCACGAGATGCTCGTCGTACGATCCGCCTTCGGCCGCGATCCAGCCACGACCGCCCGGGAAGTCCTCGAAGAACGATCGAGGTGCGAACGCCGCCTGCACACCGGCCAGCAGCATGAACAGCCCGATCGCTCCCAGACAGACACGCGCCGTCCTGGTCGCCGATGCCGGGCTCACGTCAGATCAGCGCACGCGATCCTGGCGCCACTGCCTGGTTCGTGCACGACGACCGATCGGGCGTTGGTCGACGCGCTCGAGACACGGGCCATCCATGTCGCCGAGCCCGCACCGTGGGCGACGCCCCCGTTGTTCGGCACCAATCTGTCTCCGTTCGTGCTCAGCCACAGCTCGTTCGGCGGGACGACCGCCCCACCTTCGAAGTCCTGGTAGTGACCGCCACCACCCGACGCGCACGGCCCGTTGTGCAGATGTGACCCGTAGATCTTTTCCGGATCCAGGCCCGACACATTCACCCGGACCATCGTCCCTGCCGCACCGATCGTCATCTTCACCGAACCATGGATGTCGTAGCCCGCCGACGATCCCGCAGCCGTCTCGGTGAACACCCCATGGAACGAACTGCCGCTCTCGGCACCCGCCGGGGTGGTGCCGGCAATCCCCGTCGCAACGGTCGCGACCGTCACTCCACACACCAGCGCAAACCGCCGTTTGCTGATCATCATGACCTGCTCCTGTCTGTGACCGGCGCTCGAGGATCGGGCGTCGGAATCAACTCCATGAGCAGACTGACGTTCCGCGTGTCGCACCGGGTGACATCCATTCCGAAGTTGTCCACGACCCGACCGACCGAACCACAGCAGGGTGTATCGTCCGCGCCGTGGACGATGTCGACGTCTCCCTGCGCAACGTCACCTACCGGCTGTTCCTCGATGCTGGCCGCGCCCCCACAGCCGCAACGGTCGCCGCAGCGGTCGACACCACGGTCGACGACGTCCTTCAGGGCTGGGCACGGCTCCACGACGCCCACGCGTTGGTACTGCACACCGGTGGCCGCGAGATTCGGATGGCCAACCCGTTCTCCGCGGTGCCGACTGCGTATCGCGTGCGTGCCGACGGTCGTCGGTGGTTCGCGAACTGCGCATGGGACGCATTCGGGGTGTGCGCCGCGCTCCACTCCGACGGCACCATCGAAGCCTCGTGCGCCGACTGCGGAGACCCGATCACCATCGGTGTCCGCGACGGGCAACCGGACGACCCCACGATGTTGTTCCACTGTCTCGTGCCGGCGAACCAATGGTGGGACGACATCGTCTTCACTTGAGCGACGATGAACCTCTTCCGGTCGGAAGAACACATCGATCGTTGGCTGGCCGGAAGACAGGCGGGGGTGACGCTCACGACGGCGAAGCTGAGCGACCTCGCCCATGCGTGGTGGGGAGATCGGGTCGCACCGTCGTGGCAACCCCGCAGCCGCGAGCAGAACCAGGCGATCCTCACCGAACTCGGATTGACCGGCACCTTCTGGCAGCTCGCCTGACTCTCAGAGTGCTCGACGCTCGCCGGTCGCTGGTTGACGCAGTGACAACACGTCGGGGCGCGAGTAGTGGCCGGTCGGATCGAACATGCGGCGCCCAGCGGCGATGCGGGCCAGATCCAGCTGCGCGGTCACCACGCCTGCTTCGCCGATCAGCGGCCCAGCGATCACCTCGCCGCCCGGAGCGACGATCGTGGTGTTGCCGAGCGACATGAAGTCGTCCTCGCCGCCGTACAGCTCATCGGCATCCGACAAGTCCCTCGGCACGTCGCAACCGCGCAGGAACGCGGTCACGCCGACGACGAAGATCTGGCCTTCCTTGGCGATGTGGCGCAGGGTCGGCACCCACTCGCTGCTGTTGTCCCACGTCGGCGCCAACAGCACGTCGACCCCACGCTCGTACATCGCAACTCGAGCGAGCGGCATGTAGTTCTCCCAGCAGATGAGCGAACCGACCTTGACGCCACCGACATCGATGACGGTCAACAGGTGGTCGTTGCCATTGGCCCAGACCAGCCGCTCGGCACCGGTGGGTACCAACTTGCGGTGCCTGCCGACGATCTCGCCGTCGGGGCCGATGTAGACCACCGAGTTGTAGAGCGTGTCCGACCGAGATCGCTCGGTGACACCGACCGCAACCGTTGACCCGGCATCGCGGGCAGCATCGCGCAGCGGATCGAGGTCAGTGCTGTCGACACGCACGGCGTTGGCCACCAACCTCGCGTACCAATCGCCATCGCTCATCGGCGAACGTCGCCACACCCAGTCCGGATAGCCCGGCACGAACGACTCCGGGAACACGACCAGCTCCGCTGCGCTGGAAGCAACGTGACGGGCGGCGACCTCGACGGTGGCCGCACGATCGAGAAACACCGGTGTGGCCTGCACGGCGGCCACCGTCAGGGTTCCACCGGCACCTTCGAAGCTCATTGCGGGACCATACACGCATCGTTCGATGGCGGCCTCCGGTGCCTGCTTACAGTACGTCCATGCTCTCGATCGACGGTCTCACGCCCGGGGCCCTCAGCGACGCCACGCTGGAGGCCATCCGCACCTATCGGCACGATCGCGTGTGCCGTCTGATGACCGAACACGGCGTCCCGGCCCTGCTCACCTACGACCCGCTCAACATCCGCTACATCACTGACGCGCGCAACATGCAGGTGTACGCGATGTGCAACGACGTCAGGTACGTGTTCCTCACCGCCGACGGGCACACCATCCTCTTCGACTGGAACAACACCGTCGACTTCTTTCGCGATCTGTCGACCATCGACGAGGTCCGCGAGGCCGAGACCGTGTCGTTCTTCGCCGAGGGCGCGACCATGGTGGGCACGTTCGAGTCGCCGACACTCACCCGGTGGGCCGACGAGATCGCGGGCCTACTCCGCGAGCACTCCCCCGACGACATGCGCATCGGCGTGGACCGCATCAGCTTCCGCTCGGTGGAGGCACTCGCCCGTCGGGGCGTGAAGGTCATCGATGGGCAGGAAGTGTTGTCGAAGGCCAGGGCGGTGAAGAGTGCCGACGAGATCGCCGCGATCCGGGTGTCGATCGCGGCATGCCACGACGGCTTCGACCGGATGGTCGCGGCGATGCGACCGGGGATCACCGAGGTCGACATGTGGGCACAGCTGCACCACGCCAACATCGAATGGGACGGCGAGTTCATCAATGCTCGCCTGATGGCCGCCGGACGACGCACCAACCCGTGGATGCAGGAGGTGAGCCTCAATGTCATCGAGCAGGGCGACCTCGTGGTGTGCGACTCCGACATGTTCGGCCCCTACGGCTATGGCGCCGACATCTCCCGAACCTGGATCTGCGACGCCGAACCCACCGAACGGCAACGCCATCTGTATCGACTGTCGTTCGAGCAGACGATGGGAAATGTGGACCTGTTTCGTGCTGGCACGTCGTTCAAGGAGATCGAAGTGCAGAACATGCGCCTCCCCGACGAGTACATGCCACAGATGTTCTCCTCGTTCGCGCACGGCATCGGCCTCGGCAACGAGTGGCCGATGATCATGACCGTCGGCAAGAGCGACGCCAAGGGCGGCTACGGCGGCGGCTACGACGGAGTACTGGAGGCCGGGATGGTGATGTGCATCGAGAGCTATCTCGGCGAGGTCGGCGGCGCGGACGGGGTGAAGCTCGAGCAGCAGATCCTCATCACCGACGGAGCGCCAGAGGTGATGTCGCCGTTCCACATCCACGACAGCTGGCTATAGCGCGCCGACCGGTCCGAGCCCGAGGAACAGCGTCTGGCCGAGCGCCGCGTCGAGGCCGTCGTTGTCGGTCACCATGTACACCTCACCGTCGGCTGCGACGGCCAGGCCCTCGAGCTTGTCGGGGATGTAGATGGTGTTGGACTCGAGCTCGTCGAGCACGTCGGCGAGCAATGTCTTCGGCACCGTGTTGAGCGGCGAGCCGAACGGCTGGAAGTCGGCGGACGCCAGATCGACGCCGTAGATCTTCTTCTGCACGGCTTGCGCACCGGCGAGGCCGTCACGCTCGATGATCGCGAACGTGCCGTTCGGCAGTGGGGTGATCTCCGACAGGCCGATCACGGCTCCAGCGGGGAGTGCCACGGCATCGAGCGCGTACTGCACGAAGGTCCACGTGTCGGTGGCGACTTCGTAACGACCGATCTTCACCGTCTCGGCGGGATCGCCGGCCCACGGGCGCTGGATCGCGACGTACACGTACCGCGTCGTGCCGACGCCGGTGACGGCGAGGCCTTCGAGGCCGTTGTTGCCAGCGCCGGCCACGAGTGCGGCGGGCAGCGCCACTTCGTTCCGGACGACGCCGTTCGCGTCGACCTTCACGATCAGGTTCGGCCTCGAGCTGCCGACAGTGACGCGACCTTCGGAGGCGAGCCAGAAGCCGCCCTCGGGTGCGGCGGCGATGCCTTCCAGGTCGAGGTCGTTGCGCACGACTCCGGCGGCGTTGGCGACGAGCACGCGGCGAGTGATCACCGCTGGCACCGACGACACGTCGATGGTGTGGATGCCGGCCTCGGCGAGGACCGAATCGCTCACTCCGTACAGGGTGTTCGGATCGGTGAGGTCGGCGGTGAGGCCGCTCATCGCGTTCCAGGGCAGCGGCAGTCCGTTGGCATCGTTGGCGCTCACCAGCGTCATCGAGGGTGCAGCGTCGTCGTCACGTTCGTAGATGGTGATCATCGACGGGAAGATGCCGGCGGCGGTCTCGGCGGCAACGACCAGGAGGTCGCGCCCGGGGATCGCCTTCATGCCCTCGGGGCCGATGCCGGTGGGCAGCAGCTGGAGGAACTTCGGCTCGCCCTTGCTGACGTCGTACACGCCGACCACGTTGCTGCGCTCGCCACCGACGAACAGCAGGTTCTGGTCGTCGAACTTCTCGACGGTGAGCGCCTCGGGCTCGGCGCCCTTGTTGGCGGCACGGGTCTCGTTGAAGTGCCCGGCGCGGATGGCCTCGTACTCGAACGACGCACCGGCCTCGAACACGACCGCGCCAGCGGTGTCGAACACGGTGAAGCCGCGGCTGCCGCCTTCCGCCCGCTGCTCGTCGGTGTAGTCACCCTCGTTGGCGGTGACGAAGGTCTTGTTGTCGATCCAGGCGACGGTGTCGGGTTCACGTCGACGAGCGAGCACCGAGTCGTCGAGGATGATGCGACCCTTGCGCTGCGGCCCGAGCCGCTCCTCGACGGCGTCGACGTTCACGAGATCGACCGTGCCGGCGGTGAAGCTGGTGGTGACCTTGGCGGTACGAAGGTCGATGATCGCGAGATGGTTGTTCTCCTGCAGGGAGACGACGGCCTGGTTGCGATGGTTGATGTCGATGTACTCGGGCTCCGGGTCGGTCGGTGCGTACATGCCCGGGAGGTTGGTGAGGTCGACGAGCTTGCTGGTCCAGGTGGCCGGCTTGCCCGTGATGTCGAGCACGACGACGGTGCCGGCGGGCAGCTGCGGGATGAGTGCGCCGTTGATGTCTTCGTTGCGCTGGTTCTCGATGACGACGGTGGCGTAGCGGCCGTCGGGCGAGACGTCGACGGCGTCGGGCTGCCCGCCGAGGGCGACGGTGCGCACGACGGCTCGGGTGACGAGGTCGATCACGAACAGCGTGCCGGTGGGAACGAGGAAGTTGCCGCCGCTGGTGTCGACCGAGACGAGCGCGTACTTGTCGGTGATGCCGACGCTGGTGGGTTCGCCGCCGAGGGTGACGGTGCCCGCCGCGAGCGGACGCTCCGGGTTGCGAATGTCGACGAAGCCGACCTTGCCAGTGGCCGAGTCGGTGTAGACGAGAGTGCGGCCGTCCTTCGTGGCGTTGACGATCTCGGCCACCGTGGTGCCGTTGTCGCGCACGTCGAAGGTGCCCACGTGGGCGAAGGCCTCCTCGTCGCGTCCGTGGTCGGGGCCGTGGCTTTCGAGTGTGGCGGCTGCCGAGGGGGTGACGCCGGCGCCAACGAGCGATGCGAGAGCAACAGTCGAGGCCACGCCGATCCGCCACTTGCGACGATGAGTGTGATGCATGTGCATTCCTCCGGTCGATGGATGCACCGCACCGTAGGAACGTCTGTTGGAGCGACGACCAACGCCCGGCTGCCCCCTGGTGTCGCCTCGGTGAATTCTTGGCAGCACGGGCTCGTCGGAGCGCCTCGGGGGAGACGCGACGATGCCGCACTCCGCACCCTGATGTTTCAGGGTGGAAGTGCGGCGATCGTGCGGAATCAGCGCGGAATCAGACAGCCTGGATGCGACGGCGACCGATGATGGCCCCGCCAGCGCCGAGCGCCAGCAGACCGGCAGCGATCAGCGCCATGTTGGTGCTGCTCGAACCAGTGGCCGGCATCTCGACCGGTGCCGGCGGCAGGAGCACGCCGTCGATCACGTGGATGATGCCGTTGCAGGCCTGGATGTCGGTGGTCGTCACCTTGACGGTGTCATTGAGGATCACCGAGTCGCCCTCGACCTTGATGGCGATCTTGGCGCCGTTCAGGGTGGTCGCCTCGGTCAGCGTGACGACGGTCGCAGCGGGAACCTCGCCGGAGATCACGTGGTACGTGAGCACCTCGGTCAACAGCGCAGTGTCGGCCAGCAGCTGCTCGGCCGTCATGTCGAGGGCCGTCAGGGCCGCAGCGAAGGCGTCATTGGTCGGGGCGAGCACCGTGGTCTTGGGGTCGTCGCACGAGTCGAACGGGCCGACCAGATCTGCGGCCGTCAGTGCGGCGACGAGCGTCGAGAACTGAGGATCGCTCGACGCGATTTCGGCGATCGTCTGATCGGATGCGGCGTTTGCCGTGGGAACGACTGCGAACGCGCCGACTGCGAGCACGGCGGCCATCGCTGCGAGGGTCTTCTTCATGTGGGCACTCCCTTGATCGTGGTGATCGACAGGGGCGCCGATCAGCGTGCGTGGTGTTCGGAGCCCTCGCCACTTCGGATTGATTTAGTGCGAAAACTTTTCAGACGAAGTTTCTCGCTGCTGGGTGCAACACATTCGGGTTGTGGTTCGCCGTAGGCGATATGGGCTGTTCCATGCCAACGAAAGGAAGCAATGCCATGCACCACGACCACCACCTCACGGGACGCCGTCGGCGAGCCGCAGCGCGCATCATCGCCGGCTCCCTTGCGTTCGTGCTGATACCGACCGGACTCGCCGTCGCCGGACCCGTCCACGGAGGGTGGGTGCCTGCCGAGAAGATCGACGAGGTCGCCGGCAACCATCCGAACATCAACACCGCCTACGTGGACGGTTGCCCGGCACAGTCGCCCGACGGCCTGCGCCTGTTCATGGCCTCCAACCGGCCGGGCGGACACGGACTCCTCGACATCTGGATGGCGTCGAGGCAACACAGGGGCGACCCCTGGGGGGAACCGCAGAACCTGCCCGCACCGATCAACTCGAGCGCCGACGACTTCTGTCCCACGCCGATCGAGGGCGACGGGCTGGTGTTCGTCAGCCGCAGGACGGTGGCAGGGGTCACCTGTGGCGCGGGCGACATCTACATGTCACGTCGCAACCCGTCCAAAGGCTGGACCGATCCCCAACACCTCGCCTGCGAGCCGGCCGGCCCGAACAGCGCGCTCGACGAGCAGGGCCCGTCATACGTGCAGGGTCAGCTGTACTTCTCACGCAACTCGGCGACAGTGCCTGGTGAGCTGTTCGTCAGTCGACAGAATGGCGACGGCTTCGCATCCGCCCGCCCGATCGTCGAGCTGAACAACACGACCGCCAACGACATCCAGCCGAACGTGCGCAAAGACGGGCGCGAGCTCGTCTTCTCGTCGAACCGCGCGGGCGGCCAAGGGGGTCAGGACATCTGGTCGGCGACACGGGCGAGCGTCGACGACCCCTGGTCGACGCCCGTCAACCTCGGGCGGGCCATCAACACCAGGCTGGGCGAGTCACGGCCGTTCCTGTCGTCGGATGCCGAACAGCTGCTGTTCGGACGAGCCGGTCCGGCGACCACTGGCGAAGGCGGCACGGGCCTGTCGGACATCTACGTGTCGACGCGAGACAAGGGTCCGGCCACCCCGTTCACGGGAACCTGGATCGGCCAGGACCCTGCACCGCCGGACGGCGATGGCAGCACTGTCCATCTGCTCATCACCGGCGGGTCCAACCCGCGGATCGAGTTCACCGACGAATTCGGTTCGGTCTGCGTCAACGTGGGATCGCCGGTCACCGAGTTCACGTCGCGCCTCACCGGACGCGTCGACGGCTCGACGTTGGACGCAACCTTCAGGAACGCACGCTGCGGTTCGGTCGTGTTGCAGTTCCTGGTCGGTGAACCCTTCTCGCTGGTGCTCGACGACGGCGGCAACACCGACCCCTCCGACGACACGTTGTTCGACGGCAGCGTCGTGTGGAGCCGCGCATAGCGCCAGCCGGCGCATCGCGAACGGTACGAAACGCATGGGGCCCGGAAACGAGATGTTTCCGGGCCCTGTGTCGCGAGCGAGGCGAACTTCTGGCCGCGGGGTGCAACACTCTCGAGCTGTCGTTCGCCGTAGGTGATGATGAGGACAATGGGCAAGAAGGGCGCACAGGATCCGGCGACGGATGACCCTGTCGCGCAGCTCGATGCGCTGTACCGGGTCGAGTACGCCGGCATGGTGCGCCTCGCGTATGCACTGCTGGGCAACAACGCCGAGGCCGAGGAGATCGTGCAGGACAGCTTGATCGAGGTCTACCGGCGTTGGAACGAGATTCGAAAGCCTGGCGCCTACCTGCGATGCACGGTGGTGAGTCGGTGCCGGTCGGCGTTGCAGCGCCGCAAGATGCGGCCCTCGTATCCGCTGGAGGAGCCGTGTGTGTCGGCAGCGGCGAGCGAGTTGTGGGACGTGCTCACCCGCTTGTCCGATGATCATCGGATGGTCGTCGTGCTGCGCTACTACGGGGGCTACACGGCCTCGGACATCGCAGTGATGCTCGAGATGCCAGCGGCGACGGTGCGCTCGCATCTGCGACGCGGACTGGCCACACTCAAGAAGGAGCTCGCGGAATGAGTCAACTCACGGACCGTCTCGAGCGCGACCTGCGCGAGATCGCTGCGGCCGCACACCCTTCGGCGTCGGCCTGGGAGTCGATCGCGGCGCGACTCGGCAGCGAGCGGGCATCGGAGGTCACACTCCTGCTCGCTCCCGAACCCGTCCGTTCGAAGCGTCCCCTCCGGATCGCGGTCGCAGCCGCGGCAGCGCTCGTCGTGATCACCGGATCCGTTGTCGTACTGTCCAACCGCGACCCGGACACCACCGACAACCCACCCGATTCTCCTCCGCCGACAGCGACCGTCGCACCCACGATCCCCCCGCCAGCAGCACCGTTCGTGGGTGTGTGGGTGTCGACCGACACCGACGGCTCTTCGCAGACGATCGAGATCGTTCGCTCCAGCGGGGACGACTATGAGTTCCTCTACCGGGACGCCTTTGCTTCCACGTGCTCGGGTGCCCCGGCCACGATGATCGGCACCGGGCAGCTCGAGACCGCCGAAAGACTGGTCTTCGCCCAGCCCGAGCTGACCTGTGACGACGGGACCATTCCCCGTCTCGGGCCCCCGCCCCAGTTGGAACTTGCCGACTTCACGTTCGAACTCGACGCTGCGGCCGACGAGTTCATCGACCCCTTCGGGATCGTGTGGCGGCGGGCCGGTTCGACCGACGGACCGACCGAACCATCCGGGGTGACGGTCCCCGGATCGACAACCGCGACCTCGGGTGGGATGTGGCCCCAGTCGACGCTCGCTGAGGTGCGCGCTGCCCAGGAACTCGCCGACGCCGGGGACCCCGACTACACCTGGCAGCTCGACGAGGTCCTCGCCACCGAGCCGAAGCCGTGGGCCGCGGAGATCTTCCCCCGGTTCATCCGCGAGGAACTCGGCTGGGCGGAGTTCGTTTCCGGCGAATCCATCTCGGCGGGATTCACCGGCGGAGATGGAGAAGGAAGCTACGGAGGCATCGTGTTCATCCGTTGTGCGCCCGGCCAGACGAACCCGCTGAGTCCCCTGTTCGAAGATGCACCGTCGTCCATCCGAGGGTGTGCTCCGACGATCGACCAGCTCACGTACGAGACGGTGAGTTTCGCTGTCAACCAGCCTGATCGTCGCGGACCCTCGGGGATCTGGGTGCTGCAAGGGTGGAAGCTGCTGGAGACCAGCGCCAATCCGATCACCCTGTGGGAAATCCTCGAGCCTCAGAACTTCGGCGAGTACCAGGTCGAGCAGGTCATCCCGCCGTCCGACGCCGACGTCACCGCCCTCCTGCAAGCATTCCTTCAAGCCCGGGTGGACGGCGAAGGTGCCGAGCAGTATCTGCTCCGCGAGCCGGAGCAGTCCTGGGCACAGGACCGGGAGGTGCAACTCCTGTACGCCACGACCAGCGGGGCCCAGTACGTGCGGTCCGAGATCCGGCGACTGACGGGCCCTGTGTGGCCGAACGGTTCGATGGAGTATGTCGTTCAACTCGTCGCCGCGGATGGGACGGTGGTCGAGCAGTACTTCCACGTCGTTCGCCACGACGGCCAGCTCCGACTCGTGTACGGATTCGCCTCTGTCGACGTCCCGACGACGGAGAACGGCCAGCCCGTGGCCATTCCCTACAGCCTCCTCGACGGCGAGGTGACCTTGGCTGCCGATCCACCGTGGTACGGCGAGTTCAACGACCCGACCGTCTTGAGGTTCGAGTGCCAGCCGGGCCGGAGCGAAACCGGCACGACCGGATGCCCGGGCGGGAGAGAGCGCATGGTGATCGCGGCCGACCCGCTCCCCGTCCAGGAGGGCTGCACGAACCCTCCAGCTGCCGGCGACGCCGAGGCACTCGCGCAGAGCATCATGGCCGACCCCGGCTTCGAGACCATCCGAACCGTGCCGGTGCGCATTGCCGGAATCGACGCGCTGCAGATCGACGGGGTCGTGAGCTCGCAGTGGGACACCAACTGGGCCCTCTGCTACTCGATGTGGACGACCGACGCACAGTCGTTTCGGATTCGCCTGTACCTGATGGACCACCCCGGCGAGTCGGCCAAGGTCATCACGATCGCGGTCATCGCCCTGGAGACCCAGTTCGAGCGCGTGCTCGAGCAGACGACACCCATCGTGGAATCCCTCGAGTTCCGCCTCGGCTGATACCGACAGGTGGGTATGCTGGCATACATGCGCCGCACCACGGTCAAGCTTCCCGACGATCTCGATGCCCGGCTGCGACACGAAGCCGCGCGTCGAGGGACCACCGTGTCGGAACTCACTCGCGAGGCGATCGAGACGTTGCTCACCGCACCGCAGGGAAGACGCCGGCTCCTCGCTGCGGGTGCCGGGGCAAGCGGGCGCTCCGACATCTCCGAACGCATCGAGGAGATTCTCGCGAGCGAGGTCGGCTCATCGCACTGATCGTCGATGCCGGCCCGCTGTACGCGTACATCGACCGCGACGACCGTCATCACGCGGCGAGCCTGGACTTGCTCGAAGCACACCCCGGACCTCTCATCGTGCCGACGCTCGTCATCACCGAGGTCACGTACCTGCTGGGCACCCGCCTGGGCGTCGAACCCGAGGTCCGGTTCCTCGGGGATCTCGCCGCAGGCAATCTCATCGTCGAACCCGTCGCGGCGTCGGACTGGTTACGCATCGCCGAACTCGTGGCGCACTACAGCGACCTCCCGCTGGGCACCGTCGACGCATCCGTGATCGCCGCCGCCGAACGGCTCGGCTCGTTCGACATCGCAACACTCGATCGGCGGCACTTCACCGTCGTCCGATCGAACATCGGTGCCCTCAACCTGCTCCCATGAAAGCCCGATCGCGGTTCGACTCGCGGCCGACGCTTGGGCCGTTCGCCCCTATGCACCACGCGCCGCCTGCCGCACGCTGGCCGCGCGAGGAGAGATGACGTGGAAGGCTGCGCGGACGAGTGGACGGTGACGATTCACTGGATCCCACTCGGTGCGGGTGCTCACTTCGTTCGTCTCAACGGCATCGTCTACGAGGCGGTGAAGGCAGCGGTCGAGCGCCGGCCGCGACGTGGCCTGTACCACTCGGTCGTCGAGGTCCAGCTGGGTTCCGCTCACTACTTCGTCGAGATGACTCCGGAACCCGACGAGCACGGTCAGGACCGCGGCGTGGTCACCACCGGTCCTGTCGGTCTGCGACGCGCCGGTCGGTGGCGAATGTTTCGATACGAGGTTCGCCGATGGCTCGACGGCATCGTGCCTGATCTGGCGGACGCTGTCGGCCACCCCACGGGGGTCACCGCCGATCCGGCCGTCGCACGAACCGTGTTCGACCTTCTCCCGGTCGTGCCGACGTACACATGGGGTCGCGACGAGGCTCGCACAGGCGACATGTGGAGCTGCAACTCGATCACCGGGTGGGTGCTGACCCGTGCGGGTTGCGACGTCGACGCGATCGCGCCACCGCGACAGGGCCGAGCTCCCGGGTGGGACGCCGGAGTGGCGGTCGCTCGGCGCGAACTCGCCGATGGCGCCGGATCACCTTGATCGTCGCGCGATTCGCAAGCATCGCCAGGCCGTATGTTTGGCCCATGACCACGAACGTTCCGGCCGTGCACGGCCGAATCAACGACCTCGACAGTCACCTCCAGGTGCCGATTTCACGCTGGGGCGAGGTGTTCGGCGACGCCACCGCCCACTTCGGTGAGCGCTTCTCCCACATCCCCTACTTCGACGAGACCGACGTCCCCGAACTCACCGTCGAGTCGGTGTGGACGACCAAGAGCACCGCCGCACCAGGGGCATGCACCCCAGAGGATCGCCTCGCCGCCTTGGACGTGATGGGGATCGAGTGCCAGCTGATCTTCCCGCAGGTGATCCTGGCGTCGTCTGCCTGGGCCGACCACCCGAACGCCGCACTGGTGCTGCGCGAGTACAACGACACCGTGCTGCGGTGGACATCGGCGGGCGGTGGCCGTCTCCGGCCAGCGGCGCTGCTCAACCTGACCACGATCGACGGCGCCGTCGCCGAAGCCGAGCGAGTCGCAGCGGGCGGCGCCCGCGCGGTGCTCATCCAGGATGGCATCGCCCCTGGAGGTTTCTCACCTGCGGCACCCGAGGTCGACCCGCTGTGGGCCCTCCTCGCCGACACCGGTGTACCCGTGACGTTCCACATCGGAGGCCAGGATGGCTTCTTCGGCAGCGACGCGTGGCCCGATGCCGACACCCTGCGGCCCGGCGGCTTCTCGACCGGCGAGCCCGTCGGTCCGCACATGCTGGCGACGATGCACCTCCCCGTGCAGAACTATCTCTCCGCGATGATCTACGGCGGCGTGTTCGACCGGCACCCCGGCCTGCGCGTCGGGGTGATCGAACTCGGCGCCATGTGGGTGGGGCCGTTCATCGACTTCCTCGAAGATCGCCTCCAGATGTCCCGACGCCTTCGCAACGGGCTGCAACGCCGCCCCACCGAGGTCTTCATCGACCAGATCCGAGTGACACCGTTCTTCTGGGAGCGCACCGCCCGTCAGATCCAGCGTTACGGCAGGCCCGAGATCTACGCGTTCTCCACCGACTTCCCCCACCCCGAAGGTGGCACCGACCCCATCGGCCGTCTCGCCAACGACATCGGGCCCCTCGGCGACGATGCCGTCGAGGCGTTCTTCGTCCGCAACGCGCAACTCCTCCTCCCGGCCTGACCGACGAGTCGGTGACCTTCCTCGTCTTCGGCTCCCTCAGGGATTCCGGCGGAACGCGAGATAGAGCCAGAAGCTGCCGATGAGGACGCCGGACCCGAACTCGGCGAAGAGCACTGCGAACACTCCACCCACCGCGCCGAGGATCGCCGCCCAACGTGGGAGCAGACGTTGCTTGGTGCTCGTGATGCCAAGGGTGATCCATCCGATGATGGCCAGCAGGTTGCCCGGAATGCCCACAACCACGAACCAATCGGGATCGTCGCGAAGCACGAATCCGGCAGCGACACCAAACGCGACGAGCGCGTACCCGACGATGATCAATTGGGTGGCTCGGGTCGTTGCGACTCTGGCGCGTCGGGCAGATGAGAGGGCGACGATGGAACCCACGAGGTACGCGAAGAACGCGACCTCGCGCGCATTCCCACCAAATGTGTCGTAATCCGCGCTCGGTGCACTGGTCGACAGCGCGTGGTACACCGCGAGTCCGATGGCACACGTGGCCACGACGATCGCCGCTGCCTTGCCGACCCCGTCCATCTCGTTGACGGCTGGTAACTCCTCGATTGCTGTGTTGTTGCTCATGTCGATCTCCGTGGTCGTGGCCCGCTGCGGACGCTTCGAGTATCGAATGCCGGGGTTCGCGCCGCATCGCCGCTCGGGACGGTTCCGCTCGGCCTCCTCTCCGACTCCGGGGGGACGGTCGAAGTGCGTGTCTCATCCCCTGGGCTGAGGCTGGGGCCCATCGCGAACGGTCATACTGGGGCCGATCGAATCCGATGACATCGGGGGCCACGTGAAGCTTGCCTCGCCATTCCTGTCGCATCTCAGAACGAATCGGACCCTCGCGTTCGGGATCGCCGCGGCGGGCGTGGTGGCGCTCGCCACGTGGATCGGTGCCGCGGCGCAGCACGCGGACCGGCCGGTCTTGGTCGCGTCCGTGGCGCTGGCGACACTGGCCTCGTTCGCGCTGTTGCGCACCGCCCCACTCGTACCGTTCGTGGCCTCGCTCGCCGCGCCCATGATCGCAAGTTCGGTTGGTGGTACCGATGGGTCGGACGACCCGTTCTTGGTGTTGATCTTCGCCGCGAGCTTCGGCGCCGGCCGGTTCGGGCGTTACCGGGAGCAGCCATACGTCGCTGCGGGTGTGCTTGCGTTGATGTCGATGAATGTCGCAGCTCCAGGGCCGTTCGCGTTTCCTCAACAGGTCGTGTTTCCGGTCGGGTTCATCGCGGCGCCGTGGCTGTTCGGTGTGATCGTGCGACGATCGGGCGACCGTGAGGCGCGAGCCATCGGCTTGGTCGCCGAGCTGGCCGACTCGCACAGCATCGACCTGCAACAAGCGACACTTCGAGAGCGACTACGTGTTGCCCGGGAGTTGCACGACATCACTGCTCACACGATGAACGTCGTCTCGATCCAGGCCCAGGTGCTCCGACGCCGCATCGAGCACGGACAGCCGGCCGCGGTCGACGACGTCAGAGCGATCGAAGTCAGCGCGCGGCAGGCCATGACCGAACTCCGCGACATGCTGGGCGCGCTCCGACCGTCGGGCGAGCTGGTACCGCCCACCTCGCAGCCCTCCGTCGAACATCTCCCGCGCCTCGTCGAGGAATGTCGGCGAGCTGGTCAGGACGTCGAGCTCGAGGTCGTCGGGACACCACGGGAGATGCCGGCAGGACACTCCTTGACCGCGTTCCGGATTGCGCAGGAATGCCTCACCAACGCCAGACGCCACGGAGCCCTCGGACCGGTTCGCCTCACCCTGGGCTGGGAGGCGGACCACCTCCAGATCACGGCGGTCAATCCGTCTCGCGTGACCCGTGGCCGTCAGCGAATCAGCGACGGGATCGGACTTGCCGGCATGCGTGAGCGCGTCAGCATCTGCGGCGGCCAGCTCGACGTTGGCCCGCGCGAGCCCGGCGTGTGGGTGGTCCAGGCCTCGCTGCCGACGTCGGCCGCATCATGATCGATGAACAGCCCACCATCCGGGTGCTCCTTGCCGACGATCAAACCATGGTCCGCCAGGGAATTCGTGCTCTCCTGAGCTTCGCAGAAGACGTCGTCGTCGTCGCCGAGGCCGCCAATGGTGCCCAGGCAGTCGAGCTCGCGCATCATGCGCGACCACATGTCGTGTTGATGGACGTCCACATGCCGCTCGTCGACGGCATCGCAGCGACCCAGCGAATCCGCGAAGAACTGCCCGAGGTCGCAGTCATCATCCTGACCACCTTCGACCACGACGCCTACGTCATCGACGCAGTTCGAGCGGGCGCGTGCGGATTCCTGCTCAAGGACGGCGATGGCGACGACTTGCTCAGAGCCGTGCGGCTTGCGGCCGAGGGCGACGCCGTCATCGCACCCCGCCTTCTGGGAAGACTCCTGACAACGATCGCACTCACTCCCGGAAGCCGAAGTGCCTGCGAGCAGAGCGTGGCGTCGTTGACCGATCGCGAACGGGACGTGCTCAAACTGATGGCGACCGGACGGAACAACGTCGAAATCGCGCACACCCTCCACGTCAGCGAAGCAACCGTCAAGACGCACGTCGGACACGTGTTCGCGAAACTCGCCGTTCGCGACCGCGCCCAAGCAGTCGTCGCCGCGTACGAGAGCGGACTCGTCCTACCAGGAGCGCCTCAGGAGCTCTGATCAGTTCCCCCTGCACGTCGAACGTCGACCTTGCGTTCGTTCGACGAAACTGTGGATCGCTCAGTGGCGGCGAGCCAGGAAGGAGTAGCCGTACACCTCGAATGAGCGAGCATTTGCCTCGCCCCGAGCTCCATTGAACGTGTCGACCGCAGGACCGATCGTGACGTCACCGAAGCCGCTGTCCTCCAGCATCTTCTGCCAGCCCGCACGGGGCAGCCCACCCGCAATTCAACCGGTCCAGAGGTCGACATCACGGACGGCTTCGATGGGTACCGCTCGGCCGTTGGAGATGTCGGCGAACTGGAGCATTCCGCCCGGTCGGAGTACACGGTGGATCTCCTCGAACACGGCCCGCTTGTCCACACAGAGGTTGATGACACCGTTCGAGATGACGACGTCGGCCCAGCCGTCGTCGAGCGGCAGTTCCTCGGCGAGGCCGGAGCGGAACTCGACGTGTTCGGCTCCGATCTCCGCAGCGGTGCCGCGGGCTTTGTCGAGCATCTCGTCGGTCATGTCGACGCCCACGACGCGACCGC
The DNA here is from genome assembly GCA_031413415.1 of Acidimicrobiaceae bacterium. Classification (GTDB taxonomy): domain Bacteria; phylum Actinomycetota; class Acidimicrobiia; order Acidimicrobiales; family Ilumatobacteraceae; genus UBA668. The sequence continues at coordinate 952 of JANOET010000290.1, read as the reverse complement.
GTGCTGTGACTTGGCCAGCGGCGATGAAGCTGTCGAACCCCGCCCCGGATCCGATGTCGACGACATGGTCCCCGACATCGAGGCCCCGCAGTGAGAACGGGTTGCCAACCCCAGCGAATGACTCGACGGCACGATCCGGTAACGCTTCGACGATGGCGTCGTCGTAGCCGAGCAATGCCGCAAGCCGACGCCCGGTGTGGAAGTGATGGTCGCCACCCGGGTCCAGCGCCACGTGGCGGTACTTGTCCCGGACCTGGTGACGCAGAACCTCGACGTCGACGACGGCTTCTGACATGACGTTCCCTCTCGTGATCTCGTGAAGTTCGAGTATGCGACTGCTGGTCGTCGCGCACAAGGCCACGAAGTTGCTCGGGGTCGGCGCACGCGGCGATCGTCGAGAACGTTGACAGCCGGCCTCCGATCGACGATCGTTCGCGACCCACGAGTAATGTCCGTCATTACTCAAGCTGGAGGTCGTCCCAATGAGCAACCCGGTGATCGTCGAGGCGGGCCGCACGCCGGTCGGCAAGCGCAACGGACCGCTGGCCGACATCCATGCATCGGATCTGCTGTCACGCGCTCAGGTCGGCGTGCTCGCTCGCGCCGGCGTCGACCCAGGTCAGGTCGGTCAAGTGGTCGGTGGCTGTGTCACCCAGGCCGGCGAGCAGGCGAGCAACGTCACTCGCACCGCGTGGTTGTCCGCGGGGTTGCCGTACCAGGTGGCCGGCACCACCATCGACTGCCAGTGCGGCTCGTCGCAGCAGGCCAACCACATGATCGCCAACCTCATCAGCGTCGGCGCGATCGACGTCGGACTGGCGTGCGGTGTCGAGCACATGAGCAAGGTGTGGCTGGGTGCGAACGTTCCACGCATCGACGATCCGACGGCGACCGGTGGCGTCAGCTTCATCAACGGCTCGTCCAAACCTGCCGACTGGTCGATCGACATGCC
>JANOET010000289.1:0-7484 GCA_031413415.1 Acidimicrobiaceae bacterium | reverse complement strand
TCATCTCGTGCATGACGCCGAACGGGCCGCCCTCCTGGCTGGCTCCGTTGTCGGCGAGCAGCACGAAGATCGTGTCGTCGAGTTCTCCGATGTCGCGCAAGCCGTCGACGAACCGTCCGATCTGCGCGTCGGTGTGGTCGAGGAACGCGGCGAACGCCTCCTGCAACCGTGCGGCCAGGCGGCGCTGGTTGTCGGGAAGCGAGTCCCAGGCGTCGACGCCGGGGTTGCGTGGGGCGAGCTCGGTGTCGGCGGGGATGATGCCGCGTTCGAGCTGGCGCTTGTGCACGCGCTCGCGGATGACGTCCCAACCTTCGTCGAACCGGCCGCGGTACTTGGCCATGTATTGGGGTGGCGCCTGGTGGGGGGCGTGCGTGGCCCCGAACGCGAGATAGGTGAAGAACGGACGGTCGGGGAGAACGCCCTTGGTGTCGGAGATCATCTTCAACGCCTGGTCGACGAGGTCCTCGGACAGGTGGTAGCCGTCGTCAGGCCCGCCGGGCGGCTCGATGACGTGGTTGTCGCAGACGAGTTCGGGGTGGAACTGGTCGGTCTCGCCGTCGAGGAAGCCGTAGAACCGGTCGAAGCCGCGGCCCAGGGGCCACTGGTCGTGTGGGCCGGCGGCCGAGCACTCCTCCATCGGGGCGAGGTGCCACTTGCCGATCGCGAACGTGGCGTACCCCTGGTCGCGTAACACCTCGGCCATGGTGGCCGTGCGCGTGCTGACGTGACCGAGCATGTGCGGGAAGCCGGTGCGGAAGTTGCTGACCGACCGCATGCCGGCCTTGTGCTGGGAGCGACCGGTCAGCAGCGCAGCACGGGTGGGGGAGCAGAGCGGGGTGACGTGGAAGTTGGTGAACTGCACGCCGCCCTTGGCCAACGCGTCGATGTTCGGTGTGTCGATCTCGGAACCGAAGCAGCCCATCTGGGCGAAGCCGGTGTCGTCGAGCAACACGACGACGACGTTCGGCGCGGCACTGCCGGGATGCGGCAACTCCTCGAACCACGGCTCGCTGTCGGCGAGTGTGCGGCCGATCTTCCCTTCGAATCGTTCAGAGCGCATCGCCGGAACCTAACAGTTGGCAGTGATACTGACAACAGTTGGAAGGGTCGACGGGCGACGCGCGGTAGCTTCGACGAATGGCTGGCTCCATCCTCGGTACACGCGTCCTGCGCACGGAAGATCCCGAACTGCTGCTCGGTGCCGGGCGATACGTCGACGACCTGCGGCTACCCGGCGCGCTGCATGCCGTGTTCGTGCGCAGCGATCACGCCCACGGCCGCATCGTCGACATCGAACTCGACGAGGCACGCACTGCGGCCGGCGTGGTGGGCGTGTTCACCGCCGCCGACCTCGGGCTGCGCCCGTTCCACGGCATGGCCAAGGTGCACGATCACTTCGCCCGCCCTCCGCTCGCCACCGACACCGTTCGTTTCGTCGGTGAGGCCGTCGCCGTCGTGGTCGCGGACACCGAGGTGCACGCCCGCGACGCGGCCGCGCTGGTGTGGGTGAACATCGACTCGCTTCCCGTCGTGGTCGACCCCGAGGCAGCGCTCGCCGACGACGCACCGGTGCTCTTCGCCGAGCACGGCGACAACGTGGCCGTCACGACCACCGACGAGCGTCAGCCCGAGATCTTCGGCGATGCCGACATCGTCGTTCGGGGCAGGTTCGTGAACCAGCGAATGGCCGTCGCCCCGATGGAGCCCCACGCAGCGGCTGCGACCGTCGACGAGGCTGGTCGCGTCGTCGTGTACGGCAGCACGCAGATGCCGCACCTGCTGTACGGGCTGCTCCAGCGGTCGCTCGGGTTGAAGGCCGAGCAGTTGCGCGTCATCACGCCGCACGTCGGCGGTGGCTTCGGTGGCAAGGCCGGCATGTACCCCGAGCAGCTCGTCGTCGCCGCACTGGCGCATCGGTTGCAGCGCCCGGTCACGTGGATCAACTCGCGCAGTGAGGACATGCTCGCCCTCGCCCACAGCCGCGCGCAGATCCAGTACGTCGAGCTGGGTTGCCGCAACGACGGCACCTTCACCGGGCTCCGTGTGCACCTCGTCGGCGACGGCGGCGCGTACCCCGGGCTCGGTGCGTTCCTGCCGGCGGGCACGCGCCGCATGTCCAACGGCACCTATGCGTTCACCGGCATTCAGTTCGACATCGCCGTCGCGGCGACGAACACCACACCCACCGGGGCCTACCGTGGCGCGGGTCGCCCCGAGGCGACGGCGTTGCTCGAACGCATCGTCGATCAGGCGGCCCTCACATTGGGCATCGACCCCATCGAGATCCGTCACCGGAACCTGCTCGCCGACGACGTCTTCCCGTTCACCACCATCACCGGCGTCACCTATGACATCGGTCGGTACCGCACACCGCTCGACGAAGCGGCGCGCCTCGCAGGGTACGACGAACTCCGCCGCGAACAGGCCGCTCGGCGCGAGCGCGGTGACCGCATGCTGCTCGGAATCGGCGTCGCCGCGTACGTCGAGGTCACCGCCGGCGGTGGCACCAGCGAGTACGGCGCAGTGAAGGTGCATCCCGATGGTTCGGCCACTGTCATGGCCGGTACGTCGGCCCACGGCCAAGGCCACCAGACGGCGTTCGCGATGATCGTCAGCGCCCAGACAGGCATCCCGGTCGAGCGCATCCGCTTGGAGGCGGTCGACACCGACCTCGTCCGGTCCGGTGGAGGTACGGGCGGGTCGCGCTCGCTCCAACTGGGCGGTTCCGCGGTGCACCACGCCACCGAGGCGCTGGTCACCAAGGCACGGCAGCTGGCGGCCCGGCTGCTCGAGGCCGATCCTGCCGACGTCGTCATCGACCTCGTCGAGGGCACCGTCGGGGTGGCGGGCGTACCCGCCAGCGCCTTCACGTGGGGCGCGTTGGCCGAGGCCGCCGAGCGCGAGACCGACGCCGTCGACCACGACGACGGCACCCTCGGACTCGCCGCGCAACTCGACTTCGACCAGGGAGGAGCAACGTTCCCGTTCGGTGCCCACATCGCCGTCGTCGAGGTGGACCGCGACACGGGTCGGGTCACGCTGATGCGCCACATCGCGGTCGACGACTGCGGCACGGTGCTGAACCCGCTCCTCGTCGAGGGGCAACAGCACGGCGGCGTCGCCGCGGGCGTGAGCCAGGCGTTGTACGAGCAGGTGCGCTACGACAGCGATGGCAACCCGCTCACTGGCAACTTCATGGACTACGCCATCCCGTCCGCCGCCGAGTTCCCGAGCTTCGAGGTGCACAGCACCGAGACCCCCACGCCGCTCAACCCGCTGGGGGCGAAGGGCATCGGCGAGGCCAGCACCATCGGCAGCACGCCGGCGGTGCAGAACGCGGTGATCGACGCCCTGGCCCACCTCGGCGTCCGCCACCTGGACATGCCCTGCACCAGTGAACGGGTGTGGCGGGCGATCGGGCATGCCGAGGCGGGCACGTCGCCCGACCCGTGGCGCGATCCGCCGGCCATCTTCGCCCGTCTCGCCGCTGGTCAGGACGTGGACGAGGCCGGACTGTCGGCCGCCGAAGGGATCTGACGCTCGCGCCTACCTACCGGGCGGTAGGGAGAGTATGCTGGCCAACGATGACCCAACTCGACGTCCCGCCCGTGCACCGGACCGGCTCGCTCAATGCCGTCCGCGACATCATTCCCGAACGCTGTTACCAGCGTTCGGCAGGCCGTGCCGCATGGGCGCTCGCCCAGGCCTGGCTGCTGTGGTTGGTGCCCGTCGCGGCGCTCGCGCTGACCGATCGGTGGTACTTCATCGTGCCGCTGTGGTTGCTCGCCGGGCTCGCCGTGAGCGGGCTGTTCGTGCTCGGTCACGACGCATCGCACGGCGCGCTGGTGTCGTCGCGTCGCGCCAACCGACTGATCGCCCAGGTGTGCATGGCGCCGAGCGCGCATGTCGAAGCGGCATGGGACCTCGGCCACAACCGCATCCATCACGGCTACACCACCCGCGAGGGATTCGACTTCGTGTGGCATCCGCTCACTCCGGCGCAGTACGCCGAGCTCGGCACGCTCAAGCGGTTGCAACATCGGCTCGAGTGGTCGTTCCTCGGGTCGGGCGCCTACTTCCTGCGCTCGGTGTGGTGGGAGAAGATGTGGCGGCACAACGCCAAGGGCGCCCGCCGCAACGCCATCATGCGCGACAAGGCCACCCTCACCGCGGCGATGGTGCTCACCATCGGCGGTGCGGCGACGTTCGGTGCGCTCACGGGCGGCTGGACCGACGCCGTGTGGCTACCGGTGAAGCTGTTCGTCGTGCCGTTCCTGCTGTTCGTGCACGTCATCGGCTGGACGGTGTACGTGCACCACGTGGCCCTCGACATCCGCTGGTGGCCGCGCAAGGAGTGGTCGCAGTTCCGCGGTCAGATGGAGAGCACGACCATCCTTCACGTGAACGCCGTCGTCAACAAGCTGTGGTTGCACAACATCATGGTGCACGTCCCGCACCACGTCGATGCTCGTATCCCCTTCCACCAACTGCCGGCCGCTGCCGAGGCGATCATCCACGAGTACCCCGAGACCGTGCGCGAGGGTCGGCTCTCGATGGGCGACTACCTGCGCACCACGAAGGCATGCAAGCTGTACGACTTCGAGGCCGGCACGTGGCTGCCGTACTCGGCAGCCGACGGCGCCCGCGCCGCCACCCCGGCCTGACGACGCACAGACCGGCAGGTAGGTGCGGGTCGATCTGGGGCGAAATCGTCTCGGAAACCGAGACGATCGAGCCCCAGAAGCAGATTTGGAACGGATCAGCCCCAGAAACCAGAGAGCGCCGGATGCCCGTTGTCTGCGCTCGCGTCAACCGGCATGGACAGCGCGACGGGCGGCGGTCAGTCTTCGAGCAGGCGGCCCAACGACTGCACCGACTCGATGAACTCGTCGATCATCTCGTACACCACCTGAGCGGCGGGCTTGCCGACGTTCATGCTGCCGACGATCTGACCGACGAAGTAGTTCGCCAGTTGCTCTGCGCCGCTGCCGGCACGGTACGACGCACGCTCGATACGCGCCCGCGCCTCGCCGACCAGGATGGGCTGCAACGGCATCGGAAGCGGACGCGGGTTCGCCGGATCATCCCACTCGTCGGTCCAGGCGGACCGCAGCTGGCGCGCCGGCTTACCGGTGAGCGACCGCGACCGGAGCGTGTCGCTGGAGGTCGCGGCGAGGAACTTCTTCTTCACCACCGGGTGCGTCTCGGCCTCGTCGGTGGTGAGCCACACCGAGCCGCACCACACGCCCTGCGCACCGAGCGCCATCGCCGCGGCCATCTGCCGACCGCGACCGATGCCGCCGGCGCCCAGCACCGGCGTCGTGCCGACGGCGTCGACGATCTCGGGGATGAGCACCATCGTGCCCACCTCGCCGGTGTGGCCCCCGGCCTCGGCTCCCTGGGCGATGATCACGTCGACGCCTGCAGCCACGTGCCGCTCGGCGTGCTGCGCCTTGCCGGCCAACGCGCCGATGAGGCGGCCTTCTTCCTTGACGCGGTCGATCATGTGTGCCGGGGGCGGGCCGAGTGCATTGACGAGGAGGCGCGGCCGATACGCCAACGCGATCTCGAGCAACGGGTCGGCCTGGGCGGCCGAGAACGGCGCCGCCGTGCCGCTGAGATCGCCGCCGGAGCGGCTGCGCGACCCGGTCTCGTCGTCGGGCAGCGGCGGCACGTCGTACTTGGCGAGCAGGTCCTTCACGAACTGACGATGTGCGTCGGGGATCATCCCGACGATGTCGGCCATCGTGAGCCCGCCGTTGTCGGAGCCGGCGTACTTGGCCGGAACGATGAGGTCGACGCCGTACGGGCGGTCGCCGATCTCGTCCTCGATCCACTTCAGGTCGATCTCGAGCTGGTCGGGCGTGTGCGCCACGGCACCGAGCACGCCCATGCCGCCGGCCTTGCTGACGGCGGCGACGACGTCGCGACAGTGGGTGAAGGCGAGGATCGGCACGTCGATGCCGAACAGATCGGTGATGGCGGTCTTCATGGTGTCGGCCTCCCTGAGGTGAGCGTCACGCTATGTCGAACACGCCGGGCGCGACGAGTGCGAGGCGCTCCAGCCGACCCAGCCGACCCGGCGGCAGGGCATCAGGTCGATGCGTCGTGACGAGCCAGTGCCCGGGCGAGGCGTTGCACTGCCTCGTCGAGTTGATCGATGGCGAGCGTCGAGTACGACAGGCGGGCCTTCGAATCGGGCACCTGGTCGATGGTGAACGCGCTCCCGGGCACGAACGCCACGCCTTCGTCGACCGCGTGGGTGAGGAGTCGCGTGGTGTCGCGCACGCCCTCGAACTCGGTCCACAGGAACATGCCGCCGTCGGGACGGTGGAAGCGGATGCGGTCGCCGACGTGCGTGTCGAGTGCGTCGGCCAGCGCATGGCACCGCTCGCGGTACATGGGCACGATGCGCGCCTTCTGTTCGTCGAGCCAGCCCGGCTCGTGCACGATGTTGGCGAGCAACAGTTGCGGGAACGTGGCGGTGTGCAGATCGGCTGCCTGCTTGGCGCGGGCGACCATCGCCATCACCTCGGGCGGGCCGATCATCCAGCCCACCCGAAAGCCGGGCGCGACGACCTTCGAGAACGTGCTGAGGTACACGACTCGTTCGGTGAACGAAGCCACCGGCGGCAACGGCTCGCCAGCGAAGCGGATGGCGCCGTAGGGATCGTCCTCGACCACGAGCAACTGGTACTCGTCGGCGAGCCGGCCGAGCAGCTGTCGCCGTTCGAGGGACAACGTGGCGCCCGATGGGTTGTGGAAGTTGGGCACGACGTACACGAGCTTCGGCCGCAGGCCAGCGGCGAGTTGCTCGGCGAGGAGCTCGACCTGCATGCCGTGTTCGTCGCCGGGGACGACCTCGAAGCGCGGCTGGAACAACTCGAACGACTGGACGGCACCCAGGTACGCGGGTGACTCGGTGACGACCACGTCGCCCGGGTCGACGAGGATCTTGGCGAGCAGGTCGAGCGCCTGCTGCGAACCGTGGGTGACGACGATCTCGCCGTCGACCGCGACCGGCCGACCGAGCTCGCCGGAGTGGTGCTCGGCGATCCAGCGACGCAGTTCGACCACGCCGTCGGTGGCCGAGTACTGGACGACTCGGGGCCCGTACTCGCCGAGCAAGCGATCGGCCTCACGACGAAGATCAGAGAGCGGGAAGCTGTCGGGTGTGGGCAGGCCACCGGCGAGCGACAGCATGTTCGGCATCTCGGTGACCTTCAACAGGTCGCGGATGGCCGACGAGCGCAAGCCCTGGGTGCGGGAGGCGAACTGGAACGACATGATGCGACAACCGTAGTCCCGGCGCCGGAACGGCGCCTGGTGGTGCCGCCACCCCCTGGCGGGGGGGGGGGGGGGGGGGGGGGGCGCCCCCCCCGCCAGGGGATGGGAAAGGGGGGGGCCTGGGGGGGGGGGAGCGCGCGGGGCCGGCGGGGGCGCGGCCGCGACGGCGTGGGGGCCGGGGGCCGCGGGGGGGGGGG
>JANOET010000288.1:0-2622 GCA_031413415.1 Acidimicrobiaceae bacterium | reverse complement strand
CCTCGGATCCTCGTGTCGGTGTCGACCGTGCGGTTGTCGACCGGCTGGCGACCACGTTGCGCGACCTGGAAGCACTCGAGGGTTCCACCTTCGTGGGGGAGTTGTTCCCTCCGGTGCATCATCCCGACGCGGTGGGGTGGTGGACGGCCGCGACGTTGCAGCAGTTCGGCTTCTGGTACGAGGCCGACGGCGGGTACGGCGGGCCGCTGATCGCCACCATCGATGGCGTTGCGCGTAAGGGGAGTGACTACCTCTGGGCCCAGTACCGGCGGGCCTGGCAACAGGATGCGAGGTTCGTGAGCGCCACAGAGCAGTCCGCCGTGGCCACGGCGCAGTGGTCCATGTCGGCTGCCGACGACAGCGGCGTCGACCCGTATCCCGACGCCGATCTGCGCGCCCAACTGTGCCGCTCGTATGGCGACTCGTTGCAGGCGATCGGCTGCACGGCCAGCGAGCTGGTGGCTGCTGCCGCTGCCTCACCCCGTCCGATGCGTGGCCTGCTGCGGTTGCTCGACCATGTGGGTGGCTATCGCGAGGACCCGTGGCGAAAGAAGGCCGCGCTGCTGGGTGTCATCCTGCGTCAGCGACCCGAAGGGTTTCTCCCGGATGCCGCGGGTGACGACGCGCCGCCGATCGTCGACTATCACGTACAGCGCACTGCGCTGCGCACCGGCATGGTGCTCGTCGACGATCCGGGCCTGCGTGCCGACGTGGTGGCCCGACGTCTCATCGGGGCCGCCGACGAGGCGGCCATCCGCGCGGCAACGTTCGAGGCGGTGGCACTGCTGGTGGAACGCAGCGGCCGCCGCATGGGAGCGGTCGACTGGTTCCTGTTCCAGATGCGGCACCGGTGTCCCGAGATGAGCGCGCCGGACTGCGCACACTGTCCGGCGAGGCCGGCGTGTGCGCAGTCCGTCGAGCTGTTCCAGCCCGTGTTCCGGACGACCGCCTACTAGGGGGTCGGCTCGACTGTCGGCAGCAGCACCCCGGCGACCGGGATGATGATGCCATTCGAGGCCCGCAATTCGGGGGCGATGGTGGCGATGCCGTTCACCAGCACCACTGCCGTCGCGCCGCTGCCTTCGGTCGTGACCGTGAGCGCCTCGCCGTACATCGTCGGCACGGAGCTCAGCGTTCCGAGGAAGGTGAGGGTGATGCCGGCGTCGACGAGGTGGAACGACAGGACCCGCGTCAGCGCCGCCGGGTCGTTCTTCAGGGCCTCGAGCGCAGCGGGATCGACGTCGGCGAACGCGTCGTTCGTGGGTGCGAACAGCGTGATCGGCCCGATGACCGAGGCGTCGTCGGTGAACCCGGCGGCAGTCAGCAGTTCGACCAACGTGGTGAACCGGTCGTCGCCGACCAGTGTGTCGAGCAGGCTCGGGTCGCTGGCTTCCGGCGGCACCACGGGAAGGCTGGTCGTCGGCGTCGGGATGGTGCTGGGCGGCACCGTGTTCTCCGGCGGGATCGTGGAGGGCGGAGTGCCCGAGATGATGCCCCGCGCATACGCGGCCTGCAGCGTGGGGGCGTCGAGAATGCCCGTCTCGGGTACCCCGAGCTCACGCTGCAACGCCCGAATGGCGTCGATGGTCTCCTGTGAATACACCCCGTCGATGGGGCCGGTGTAGAAGCCGAGTTCGGTGAGCAGCAGCTGAATGCCGATCACCGACTCGCTGAGGGCACCCGTCACGTTGCCGTACTTGGCGCGGGCGGCTTCGTCGGTGGCCTCGTCCCAGACGCCGGTGACCGGCACACCCAGGTCGCTCTGGAATGCGCCCACCGACGCGGTGAGCTCGTCGCTCCACTGGCCGTCGATCGGGCCGGAGTAGTAGCCGAGCACCGAGAGCAGCTGCTGGATGCGGCTGATCATGATCGCCGAGGCGAGTGCCTCCTGCTGACGAAGCTCATCGAGGTTCAGATCGCTCGAGCTGACCTCCGTCATCGCTCCGTCCGTGAACGTGACGGTCGTGAGGCGCACCTCCGCCGGGTCGCCCGCCTCGTCGAAGCGAATGCCGCCGCTGGCCCCTTCGTAGTCGATGTCCTCGCCGGCGGCGAGCTTCTCGAGGCAGTCGGCCACGGTCGAACACGAGCGGCCCCCGTCGGTGACCGAGCTGATGGACGCTGCGAACTCCGCAGGATCCGACGACCCCGCCGTTGCCGCGGCCAGTGCGCCGATCACGGCGCAGTCGTACGCCTGGGCGCCGAACACGAGTTGGGTCAGATTCGGGGTTGCGGCGAGCCGGTCGAGGAACGCCCGGTCGCCGGTGGAGCCGATGACCCGCATGCCGTCGACGCGGGTCGGGTCGGTGTTGCTCGCCCGGTCGGCGAAGTTCGGGTCGAACAGACCGTCGAGCCCGACGATCTTGTCGGCGGCGACGCCGGCGGTGACGAGCGTGTCGACCTGCCGGACGCCCTCGCCGTACGCGACGAGCACGACGGCGTCGGGGGTGGTGGCGGCGATCGCCGCGGCCTCGGCGGTGAAGATCACCTGGCGGGGGCTGTACTGCACCACCTGCACCTCCATGCCTCGGGCGATGAGCGTCGATGCGAGGCCGTTGCCCACGCTGATGCCGTAGTCGTCGTTGCGGGCGAGGATGCTGACCTTGTAGGCCGTTCCCTCGGGCA
>JANOET010000287.1:0-1968 GCA_031413415.1 Acidimicrobiaceae bacterium | reverse complement strand
TGACCGCTTCCTCGAGGCGTTCGGCCGAGTTCTCGAGAAAGAGGCGTAGAATTCGCCGGGCAAGGCATAATGAACGGCAAAGGGGGGTTCCCGTGCCCACAACGAATCGCATCGTCTCAGGGATGACAGTCATCGTGTTCGCCGCGGCGCCCACAACAGGGGCACCGGACGCCACCGACTCAGGCGCGACCACCACGACCGGCCCCGTGTCGGCGAACGGGCGCAGCGTCCCCGAACAGATCGTCGCCATGCGTGCCGCCCTACCCGACGGCGTTGCGGTCGGTGAACCGACCGTTGGTGAGGACAAGGCGTCGATCGCCTGCACGCAAGCGACGATGGCGGCCAACGCGAACAACAACTTCGTCGGACTGTTCAGCCTGTCCGCCGCCGCAGCCTCCATCCGTCTCGGCGGCTCTGCTGCGTGGATGGCCGATGACGAAGTCGGCTACCCCGCGTTCCAGCGCTTCTACGGAGGCGAGTTCGACGCGGTCCTCACCATCGAGGACGCCGACCTCGAAACGGCCATCGACGCCGACGAGGTCGACTGCGTCGCCGTCGAATCGCTCGACCCGATCGTCACCCGCGCCAAGCTCACGGTGCTGATCGACGACAAGGCGATGGTGCGCGGCAACGCACTCGTACCGCTCCTGTCCAGCAGCATCGCCACCGACGACCTGATCACCGTGCTCACGCAGGTGAACAACGCCCTCAGCAGCAACAAGATCAACCAGATGCTGAACGAGATCGTCACCAACGGCACCGATCCTGTCACCGTGGCCAACGCCTTTCTCGACACCGCGGGCGACCTGTCACCGAGCACCAGCGTCGCCGGATGATCGACGTCGTCGACCTCTCCAAGCACTTCGGTGCCACCATTGCGGTCGACCATCTCGGCTTCCAGGTCCGCCCCGGTGTCGTCACCGGGTTCCTCGGTCCCAACGGCTCCGGAAAGAGCACGACGATGCGCTGCATGCTCGAACTCGATCGCGCCGACACCGGCGAGGCCACGTTCGACGGTCGCCGCTACCGCGACCTCGACCGCCCCCTGCACCAGGTGGGCGCACTGCTCGACGCAGGGTACGTGCACCCCGGACGCAGTGGCCGCAACCACCTCCGCTGGCTCGCAGCCAGCAACGGCATCGCCCGCTCGCGTGTCGACGAGGTGATCGAACTGGTCGGCCTCACTTCGGCCGCCGGCCAACGGCTGCGCACCTACTCGCTCGGCATGCGTCAACGCCTCGGCCTGGCCGGTGTCCTGCTCGGCGACCCACAGACCGTCATCCTCGACGAGCCGGCCAACGGCCTGGACCCCGAAGGCATCCGCTGGATCCGCGACATGCTCTCGTGGCTCGCATCGCAGGGCCGCACCGTGTTGGTCAGCAGTCACCAACTCAGTGAGATCGCGCTCATCGCCGACGACCTGGTGGTCATCGGCCGTGGTCATCTCATCGAGCAGTCCACGGTCACCGAGTTCGTCGCCCGATACGCCGAGCGCTGGGTGAGGGTGAAGAGCCCACGGGTCGACGGTCTGCTGGCCCTCGTGCAGGCAGCAGGCGGCGAGGTCACTCTCGTCGACGCCATCACTGTCGACGTGCGCAACCTCGGCGCGGCCGACATCGGCGAGATCGCGGCGCACCACGGCGTGGTGCTCCATGAACTGTCGCCGCAGACCGGCTCGCTCGAGGACGCCTTCCTCTCGGCCACGGCCGACGCGGTGGAGTACCACTCGGGCGGCGCAGGCGGTCCGGCATGATCGACCACCTGCGCTCCGAACAGATCAAGCTGCGCACCGTGGTGATGCACTGGGTGCTGGCCATCATCGCCGTCGCCTTCCCGCTGGTGATCACGCTGCTCACCTCGTTCTTCAACGGCGACGACGAAGGCTGGGACGCCCGGTCTCTGGTCGAGGTGCTCAGTGGCACGTCGTTCATGTCGGTGTTGCTCATCTCGGTCATCGCCGCCGCGTCG
>JANOET010000286.1:0-7739 GCA_031413415.1 Acidimicrobiaceae bacterium | reverse complement strand
TCCCCAGGAGCAGCGTGCCGCGGCGCACCGGGGTGAGCAGCAACCGGTCGAGGTAGCCGTCCTGGATGTCGAGCACCAACGAACTGGCACGGCTGACGCCGGTGACCGCGAACGCCACCGACACCGGCAGTTGGAACGCCTAGTAGTCGAAGCCCGGCGGGAAGCTGCCTTCGACGACGCTCTGCAGGGCGCCCACGAAGACGACGAAGAAGAACACCGGGATGGCGAGTGCCGGCCCGAACGACTCGGGGTCGCGCCAGGTGAGCCGGATGGCTCGCAGCGCCACGGTGCGCAGGTCGGCCCAGAAACCTGCACTTCGGGCCTTCACCGCGACGTGCGATGGGATGCCGGCCGGGTTGGCGACAGGGGAGACGGGAATGGTCATGCTGCTTCGTCCTCCTGCAGTCGGCCACCGGTGATGTGCAGGAAGACGTCGTCGAGCGTTGGCGTGCGCAGCGTGAGACCTTCGACGCGGATGCCCGCCTGCGACAGGGCGACGGCGACCGGGCTGATGGCCGCCGGCCCGTCCGCCACCGAGATGACGACCTCGTGCCCCGACACCTCGGTGCCCTCGACCGCATCGAGACCCGCGACCGCCTGCACGACTGCGTCGCCCGAGCCAGCAGCGACCCGCGCCACGATGACGTCGCTGCCGATGCTGCGCTTCAACGACTCGGGGGTGCCTTCCGCGACCAGCAGCCCGCTGGCGATGATGCCGACGCGGTCGGCCAGCGCGTCGGCCTCCTCGAGGTACTGCGTCGTGAGGAAGATGGTCATGCCGATCTCCTCGTTCAAGCGACGAACCTCCTCCCACACCGCGATGCGGCTGGTGGGGTCGAGGCCCGTGGTCGGCTCGTCGAGGAACAGCACCTCGGGCTCGTGCACGAGCGCCGCCGCAAGGTCGAGCCGGCGCTTCATGCCACCCGAGAGGTCGAGATGCGTTGGTCGATCGCGCTGCCGATGTCGACCAGTTCGAGCAACTCGCCCAGCCGAGCGCGTCGATCCGCCTTCGGCAGCCCGTACAACCGGCCCTGCAGATCGAGCAGTTCGCGGCCGGTCTGCTTGGGGTCGAGCGCGGCGGACTGCAACGCGACACCGATGCGCAACCGGACCTTCTCGGCGTCGTCGGCCACATCGAAGCCGGCGACCCGGGCGCCGCCCGAGGTGGGACGCAACAGGGTGGTGAGCATGCGGACAGTGGTGCTCTTGCCTGCACCGTTCGGACCGAGGAAGCCGTAGATCTCGCCCTGGGCGACGGTGAGGTCGATCCCGGCGACGGCATCCTTCTCGCCGAACCGGCGCACGAGCGCACGGGCTTCGATCGCGGACGTCATCCGGGGAGGGTAGCGCTGTGCGGGAACCGCTTCAGCCGAATCTGGCCCTGGAACCGCCGTCAGCGCCGAGCGCGGAGCTGCGCCTCGATGCGGGCCACACGAGTGCGGGACGGCGGGTGGCTCATGTTCAACCGATCGCCCCAGGTGACGGCGCGATCGTTGCCTAGGTCGGCGACGGCGCGACGCAGTGCGAGCGCGAGGGGCTTGCCGAAGCCCATCTGGACCGCCCGAGTGTCGGCCTGGAACTCGGCGTTCCGCCCGACGGCGTTGGACAGCAGGTTGCTGAGCACGAGTCCGCTGAGGAACACCCACGACACCGCGGTGAGCAGTGCGGCGAGCAGCCGACCCAGCGCGGTCATCGCCGACGAGTGCTGCACGAATGCGGTGGTTGCCGCCGAAGCGACGTTCTGCAGGAAGAAGCCGACGCGGGCGAGCACCAACACCGGCACCGACAGCCATTGGCTGATGGTGAGGGCGACGACGTGCAGACCGAGGTGATGGCTGAGCTCGTGCGCGAGCACTCCGCTCAGCTCGTCGCGGGGCAGTGCCTCGAGCGCGTAGGACGTGACCACCACCAGGTGCCCACCGCAGGCGAATGCGTTCAGTTCGTTCGACGGCAGGACCGCGAGCACGTACCGGTTCCGGGGCAGGTCGTTGCTCTGCAGCACCGGTCGCCACGCCGCGTCGAGCACGGCCCGCTCGTCGGCGGTCGGCCGTCGTGCACCGAGCAAGGGCGCGAGCACGAACAGCTGGAACGGGCGTAGGAAGAGCAACACGACGAGGGACAGGTACGCGGCGGCGAACACCAGGTACGACACGTCCCACACCAGGTGGATGGGAAGCCAGAACACGGCGATGGCCAGCAGCCACACGGGGATCACGGCGAGCAGGGGCGCAACGGACGCGATGGTCGACGACTCGACCTGGCGGCGGGAGCCACGTTGGCGTCGCATCGTGTCCACAAAGGTAGAGGCTACGAGGCCCGGCGACCTCGCTGAGCAGGGAACGTTGACGATTTCATGAGATTTTGGCTATCCCCCGGCGCGATTCGGCCGATAACTAGCGTGCACCCGACGACGGTGCGGAGTTCGCCGCTCGCGCGCGACCCCGTTGCAGGGGTCGTCCGAACAATCGGAGGAGGTGAGGAATTTGGCGTCGACCACACCGGTCACGAGGGACCCGAACGGGGAACCGACCGTGGATGAGCTGCTCGAACAGGCTCGTCTGTACGAGGACAGCGACCCGCACCGGGCGCGATCGTTGGTGCAACAGGCCCGCGTCCTCGCTCGTTCGCACACCGATCAGCCCGGCGAGGCCGAGGCGCTGTACCGGCTCGCCGAGCTCGCCTATGCCGCCGGCAACCCCAACGAAGCACTCGCCGTCGCGCTCGAAGCGCGCAACCTGGCGCAGCAGAGTGGCGCCGCCATGACGCAGGTCTCGGCGCTCAACCTCATCGCTGCGGTGCACTACCACGCCTCGAACCTGTCCGACGCGCTGAATGCCGCCGAGACCGCGTTCGAGCTCTACCGCACCACTGGCAAGACCACGTCCGACGGTCACCTGCTGAACATGCTCGGTGTCATCTACCACGGTCTCCGTCAGGACGACCGGGCCATCGTCAAGTACGAGGCCGCACTCATGGCGAACAAGGTCGAGAACCGTCCCGACCTCGACGCGATCACGCTCGCCAACATGGCCAAGGTGCGTGCCGACCGGAAGGAAGAGCTGCTCGCGGTCAGCCTCGGCGAATCCGCCCTGTCGCTGGCCAAGGAGCACACGCCCGAGTTCGTGCCCGAGATCCTCGCCCGGCTGGCGATGGCGTACGTGGCGCTGTCGTCGCTCGACCGTGCCGCCAGCTGCCTCGACGAAGCCGACGGCGTACTGGTCGACCGCACCGCGCGACGCGTCGCGTTGTCTCCCGGCAGCGTCGTCATGGTGCGCATGGCACGCGGCAAGCTGTACGTCGCTCGCACCCTCCGCGATCACGCGCTGCGCGAATGGGCCGATGCGCTCGAGCTGGCCACGAAGGCGAACATGGCCGAGGTCGCGCTCGAGCTGCGCGAGATGCTCGGCGACCTCAACCGCGAGATGGGTCGGCTCGATCAGGCCCTCGCGCACCTGCTCGCGCGCTACGAGTTGAACGAGGAGATCCTCACCCGTGGTGCCGAACTGCGCATCCGGACGCTGCAGATCGAGCACGAGGCCACCGTCGTGCGCCACGAGGCCGAGATCACCCGGCTGCGCACCTCCGAGCTCGAGCAGCTGGTGCAGTTGCGCACCGAGCAACTGCAGACGTTCCAGGTGGATGCGTTCACGAAAATCGCGGTGATGTCCGAGCACTACAGCGCGGACACCGAGCTCCACCCCCAGCGGGTCGGTGAACTGTCGACCGAGCTGGCCCTCGAGCTGGGACTCGACCATTCCTTCGCCCAGCGATTGGCGCAGGCCGCGCGCATGCACGACATCGGCAAGGTCGGCGTCAGCGACACCATTCTGATGAAGCCCGGGCCGCTCACGGCCGCCGAGTTCGACACCATGCGCGCCCACACCGTGCACGGTCACGAGATCCTGCGCGACGGTCAGACGCCGCTGTTACAGCTCGCTGCCGAGGTGGCGTACACCCACCACGAACGGTGGGACGGTTCGGGCTACCCGCGTGGCCTGTACCGCGCCACCATCCCGCTGTCGGGCCGCATCGTCACGGTCGCCGACGTGTATGACGCGCTGGTCAGCGAGCGCGTCTACAAGGAGGCGTGGCCCGCCATCGACGCCGTGAACTACGTGATCGCCGGACGAGGGTCGCAGTTCGACCCACAGGTGGTGGACGCGTTCATCAGTGTGATGCTGCGCCGTGATCCGTCGTTGTCGTCGGCACTCGACCGATCAGCGCACGGGTGACCCATTCGCCCACCATCTGGGCGAGCTCGTCGATCGGCATCTGCACGCGGCCCATGCGGTGCGCGTGGCTGAACGACGACACCGCACCCATCACGCCGACGGCGTAGAACTGCGGGTCGGCGTCGGGCACGTTCCCTGCGGCCTGGGCCTCGGTGACCAGTCGGCGTACGTCGCCGGCGTAGACGTCGCTGCCCTCCTTCATCACCGCGGCGAGTGCGTCGTCGGTGCGTTCGACGTCGAGCAGTGCGAAGTACGGCTGATGCTCGGCCATGAACCGCACGCTTGCCTCGGCGCCCTGGCGGATCCGCGTGACGGGGTCCGCCTCGGCCGTCATCGCCGCGGCCTGCGCACGGCGCAGTTGCTGGCGCATGGTGCGCACGAGTTCGGCGAACAGGGTCTCCTTCGTGGGGAAGTACCAGTAGAACAGGCCTTTGGCGACCCCCGCCCTGGCGCAGATGTCGCTGATGCGCGTCGCGCCGTAGCCCCGGTCGGTGAACAACGCCTCGGCGGCTTCCAGCAGCTGCTGCTTCCGCTCGTTGCCCTGTTCGGTGTGCCGTCGTGAATCGACCACGTCGCTCAGTCGATCAGGTCTTGACCGTCGGGTCAATCCGGACGGGCGGGAGGGCTCTACACTCGCCGCCATGGCGGCCTCTCGTAGCGAACGCATCGCCTCTCGCACCCGCAACGAGAAGTGGAAGAACCCACCGCTGCGGATCGAGATGCTCGAGTGCATCAACTGCGACGCGTGCCTGCGGCACTGCCCGCCGCAGTTCGGTGCGATCTTCAACCACGGCCCCGACGTGGTCATCATCCCCGAGCTGTGCAGTGGCTGCGACAAGTGCCTGCCGGCGTGCCCGGTGAACTGCATCCTTCCGTTCGCCGACTGGAAGGCGAAGGGTGTTCCCGCCGAGTGGTGGGACGAGGCCGGAGGGCCGACCGACCCGTACTCCTGACATACTGCAGGCCATGTCGAACCTCATCCCCGGGGCCGAGCCCTGGTCGCACGTCGGAGAGGGCCCGCACGGCGCTCTCGTCATCCACGGTTTCACGAGCAACCCGAGCAGCATGCGCGGTGTCGCCGAGGCGCTGGGCCAGGCGGGGTTCCACGTCGAAATGCCGCTGCTGCCTGGCCACGGCACGACGCTCGACGACATGCTGCCGACGCGGTGGGCCGACTGGCACAGCGCGGCCGAGTCCGCGTACGCCGCGCTCACCGAGCGCTCCGACAAGGTGGTCGTGGTCGGACTCAGCATGGGAGGCGCCCTCACGCTGCGACTCGGTGCGGACCACCCCGAGATCGCGGGTCTGGTGTGCATCAACCCGGTCACCCAGCCACAGACCCCTGAGGTCGTCGAGATGCTGCAGGGCATGATCGACAGTGGCACAGCCGTCATGCCGCCCGTCGGCGGCGACATCGCCGACCCCGACGCGCACGAGTCCGCCTACGACGCCACGCCGCTGGCGCCGCTGCTGTCGTTCGTGTCGGACGGCGTGGCGCCGCTGGGTGCCGAGTACTCGAACATGCACGTGCCGCTGCTGCTGCTGAACTCGCCGCAGGATCACGTGGTCGAGCCGGCACAGGGCGATTTCCTCGCCGCGTCGTACGGCGGCCCCCTCGAGCGGGTGCTGCTCGAGCGGAGCTATCACGTCGCCACCCAGGACTACGACAAGCAACTCATCTTCGACCGCACGGTCGAGTTCGCCCGACGCGTGACCGCCTGACCGTGTCGTTCCTCGCCAGCATCCCCAGCCCGTCGAGCGGCACGCTCGACATCGGCCCCCTGTCCATCCACGCCTACGGGCTGATGATCGCGCTCGGCGTCGTCGCCGGAGTGTGGCTCTCGGGCCGTCGCCTCGAGGCGTCCGGCGCAGGCACCCGCGACGACATGACGAACATCGCGATGTGGGGCGTGTTGGGCGGCATCATCGGCGCTCGGATCTACTACATCATCACCGACGCCAGTGAGCCGTGGCGCGAGCCCGATCGCTGGATCCAGATCTGGAAGGGCGGCCTGGGCATTCCCGGCGGGCTGCTCCTCGGCACCGCAGCCGGCATCTGGGCGGCGAAGCGCCGAGGTGTGAACGTGCCGCTGCTGCTCACCGCCGCCGCGCCGGCCATCCCGCTCTCACAGGCGATCGGCCGGCTGGGCAACTGGTTCAACCAGGAGCTGTTCGGCAAGCCCACCACGCTGCCGTGGGGTCTCGAGATCGACGACGTGCACCTGCCCGAGGGTTACCCGTCGGGCACCCTGTTCCACCCGACGTTCCTGTACGAGTCGCTGTGGAACCTGGCACTGTGCGGTCTGCTCATCCTCATCGACCGGCGGATGCGCCTTCGGCCCGGCCGCCTCATGGCCGTCTACGTCGTGGGCTACAGCATCGGGCGCTTCTGGGTCGAGGGCCTGCGCATCGACCCTGCGAACAGTGGCGGCGGATGGCGTCTGAACCAGTGGACCGCGGCCGTCGCCTTCATTCTCGCTGCCGGCTACCTGGTGGTCGACTTCGCCCGTCACCGCAACGACCCGCCCGTCGACGACGCGGAGGCGCCCGTGGAGCCAGTCGACGACACGGTGGTCCCCGTCGACGACGCGGTGGTCCCCGTCGACGACGGCGAGACGTGAGTTCGCGCCGTTCATGAGGGTGGGTCAGGCGAGGGCGCGGAGTTGCTCGGCGAGGACCTCGGGGATGACGGGGTTGAAGTACTCGTTGCAGGCCACCTCGGCGGCGGCGATGAACCGCGGCACGCCCGCACTGCGCCACGGCGACACGATCTCGACGTTGAACCAGGCCTGCGGCCACTCATTGCCGTCGGTGGGCCGCTGGTTGAGCCACATCATGTACGGCAGCGGGCGGTCGTAGAGCCGGTCCAGACGCCCGAGCACGTCGACGAGCATCGCGGCGAGCCCGTCGCGGCCGTGGTCGTCGAGCGACACGACGTCGGGTGACTGCAGCCGCGGGGCCAGCGACAGGGCGATGGGGAAGTTGCTCGCGTACGGCACGGTCGCGACCCAGTCACCGTGGTCGGCCACCATCCGATCGGCGGCGTGGAACTCGGGCATCCACTTCGCGTCGAGCAGCCGTTGCGGTCGGTCGGGGACGTGATCGTAGGCGTAGATCTGCCCGTGCGGATGGGCGATGGTGGCGCCCACCTCGGGCCCACGGTTCTCGAAGCACAGCACGAAGTCGACGTCGTCTCGCTGGCCGAGTTGGAGCGTGCGCTCGGCCCACAGGTCGACGACCTTGCGGGCCCCGGGAACGCCCAGCGAGGCGAAGGTGGCGTCGTGTTTTGACGTGTAGAGCACGACCTCGCAGCGCTCGCCCTGCATGGCCGGCCACCGATTGCGGAACCAGCGCACGTCGTACGGCTCGGGTGACTCGATGCCGCCAGGGCAGAACGGGCAACCCGTCGAGGGCAAGTTCGGACGAGCTTGCCGCGTGCCCACGACGTGCACCCTCGTACCCAGGAACGGGTCGACTCGGGAGTCGGAGGTGCCTGGCATGTCAATC
>JANOET010000285.1:0-3135 GCA_031413415.1 Acidimicrobiaceae bacterium | reverse complement strand
CAGTCCGGTCGTGAAGGACATGGACGGCGAACTCTTGGGCATCGCCGAGCGATGTCACCACGTCATCGATCTCGATGACGTCACCCAAGCGGGGATGACTCCGAGGCAGTGGCAGCGCAGGGTCCGATCGGGTATCTGGTTGCCGGTCGCCCCCGGCGTGTGGCGTCACGCTGCGGCAGCCGAGACGTTCGACCTCCGCGTCCATGCCGGAGCTCGGGCGCTGGGCCGGGACGCCGCACTCGCGGGCCCGGCCGCCGCGGCTTGGTGGGGACTGGACGGATTCGACAGCGAGCAAGAGCCGGTGTTGTTCGCAGTGCCGAGGGCTCGACGCTGGCGTGGCTCTGTCCAGGTGCGCACCACTCGCGACTGGCGGCCGGCCGACCTTCTCTGGCACGACGGCATCCGCATCACGAACGTCACCAGGCTGGTCCTCGACCTGGCCGAGTTCGGCGAGACCGCGCGGCGCATCGAAGGAGCGATCGACAGCGGCATCCGGCTCCGGCTCACCTCGGTGCCGACGCTCCGAGCACGGATCGACGTCGCCGGAGGTCGAGGTCGGAAGGGTGGGCCACTGCTTCGGGAGCTGATGCTCGATTCGGGCGGCGAGTCCGCCTTGGAACGTCGGTTCCTCCGGCTGATGCGCGGGGCCGACCTTCCCCGGCCGCGCGCGCAGGTGGCCTACGCGCGGGAGTCGGCGAGAGCCATGCGCGTCGACTTCCAGTTCGCGAACAGATTGGTGGTCGAGGTCTCCGGGCGCCTCGGGCACACATCGGACCGCGACCGCCAGCACGACACTCGTCGACGGAACGCCATGCACGCCCGAGGCGTCCCGTTCATCGAGTTCACCACCGCCGACGTCGTCTCGGACCCTGCGTACGTGATCAGCACCGTCACTGCCCAACTCACCTGACGCCAACTGGACAGGCCAGAACGACCGAAACGGTCGTTTTCACCTGTCCAGTTCGGGGTGACGGGTGACGGGAGTGGGCGAAACGAAGAGAGGGGGCGCAGCCGCAGCCGCGCCCCCTCTCACTCGACTGCACTCACTCGCCGCGAACGCGCTTGATGATGTCGCTGGCGATGTTCGGCGGCACTTCCATGTACTGCGCGAACTGCATCGTGTAGGTGGCACGACCCTGGGTACGGCTGCGGAGGTCGGTGGAGTACCCGAACATCTCCGACAGCGGGATCTGCGCCCGGATGACCTGGGCGTTGCCGTTGGCCTCCATGCCCTCGATGCGGCCACGGCGGCTGGACAGGTCGCCCATGACGTCGCCCATGTAGTCCTCGGGGGTGACGACCTCGACCGACATGATCGGTTCGAGGATGACCGGCTTGGCCATCTCGGCCGCCTTCTTGAACGCCATCTGACCGGCGATCTTGAAGGCCATTTCCGAGGAGTCGACGTCGTGGTACTGACCATCGACCAGGGTGGCCTTGACGTCGACCGTCGGGTAACCGGCGAGCACACCCGAGTCGAGGGCCATCTGCATGCCCTGGTTCGTCGGGTTGATGTACTCACGCGGGATGCGACCACCGCTGATCTTGTCGACGAACTCGTAGCCCTTGCCGGGGTTCGGCTCGAGGTTGATCTTCACGACGGCGAATTGGCCCGAACCACCGGACTGCTTGATGTGGCGGTACTCGACCTGCTCGACCGTCTTGGTGATGGTCTCGCGGTAGGCCACCTGCGGCTTGCCCACCGTGGCGACCACGCCGAACTCGCGCATCATGCGGTCGACGAGGATCTCGAGGTGCAACTCACCCATGCCGGAGATGACGGTCTGGCCGGTCTCCTCGTCGGTGCGGACACGGAAGGTCGGGTCTTCGTCGGACAGGCTCTTCAGGGCCTTGCCCAGCTTGTCGGAGTCGTCCTTGGTCTTGGGCTCGATGGCCACGTGGATGACGGGCTCGGGGAAGATCATCCGCTCGAGGATGATGGCGTTCGTCCGATCGCACAGGGTGTCGCCCGTGGTGGTGTCCTTGAAACCGAGGCCGGCCACGATGTCGCCGGCCATGGCCACGTCGAGGTCCTCACGCTGGTTGGCGTGCATGAGCAGGATGCGGCCGAGACGTTCGCGGCGCTCCTTGGTGCTGTTGTAGACCTCGTCGCCCTTGTTGATGGACCCGGAGTAGACACGGAAGTAGGTGAGCTTGCCGAACGGGTCGGCCACGATCTTGAAGGCCAGCG
Source organism: Acidimicrobiaceae bacterium (assembly GCA_031413415.1). GTDB lineage: Bacteria > Actinomycetota > Acidimicrobiia > Acidimicrobiales > Ilumatobacteraceae > UBA668. Next base: position 944 of record JANOET010000285.1, on the reverse strand, counting down.
CCGCGAACGGCTCGTCCTCGGAGGGCTTGCGCACGAGCACTTCGTCCTCGTGGCCAGGGCGCACACCCTCGGTGGGCGGGATGTCGAGCGGGCTCGGCAGGAAGTCGATGACTGCGTCGAGCATGGGCTGGACGCCCTTGTTCTTGAAGGCCGAGCCGCACAGGATCGGCACGAAGTCGAACGCCAGCGTGCCGTTACGAATGGCCCGCTTGACCTCTTCCTCGGTGACGTCCTCACCGGCGAGGTACTTCTCCATCAGCTCGTCGTCGGAGGTGGCGATGGTCTCGAGCAGTTCCTTGCGGTACTGGTTGGCCTCGTCGACCTGATCGGCCGGAATGTCGACCTCGTCCCACTTGGCGCCGAGCTCCTCGTCGTGCCAGATGAGCGCCTTCATCTTCACCAGATCGATGAGGCCGGCGAACGGCTTGTTGCTCTCGGGGCCACCGGCACCGATCGGCAGGTGCAGCACCGCCGGCGTGGCTTGCAGACGCGACTTGACCATCTCGACCGTGCGGTAGAAGTCGGCGCCGATGCGGTCCATCTTGTTGACGAAGCACATGCGCGGGACTTTGTACTTGTTGGCCTGGCGCCACACGGTCTCGGTCTGCGGCTCGACGCCGGCGACCGAGTCGAACACGGTGACGGCGCCGTCGAGCACGCGCAGCGAACGCTCGACCTCGATGGTGAAGTCGACGTGGCCGGGGGTGTCGATGATGTTGATGCGGTGGTCGTTCCAGATGCACGTGGTGGCCGCGGAGGTGATGGTGATGCCGCGCTCCTGCTCCTGCGCCATGTGGTCCATGGTCGCGGCGCCGTCGTGCACCTCACCGATCTTGTAGCTCTTACCCGTGTAGTAGAGGATGCGTTCGGTCGTCGTCGTCTTGCCGGCGTCGATGTGAGCCATAATGCCGATATTGCGGGTGCGCTCGAGGGGAAATTCGCGC
>JANOET010000284.1:0-2113 GCA_031413415.1 Acidimicrobiaceae bacterium | reverse complement strand
CCTCGATCTTCCTGGTGGACGCGGAGCGCCGCGAATTGTGGCTGAAAGTCGCGCAGGCCGAGGGCGGGCGTTCCGTCGACGTGCGCATGCCGATCGACCGCGGCATCGCCGGCCGCGTTCGCGCTCCGCGAGGAGGGCGTGGCACTGCGCTTCCTCGAGATCAACGGCACGTGGGAGGACCACGTCCGCTACGCGATCACGGCCGAGGAGTGGAGCACGCGCGCCGACGAACTGTCGGCGGCCTGGTTGTAGCCACCGCAGTCGTCGGCGTACTCAGACGGTGTGCACGCGTGGGTGGTCAGGCTTCATCGGCAGCGAGCCGGAAGGCCTGGGCCTTCTGGCGACGCACCGCCGAGCGGCGCTTCCACTCCTTCATCTTCCAGTGACGCATCCCGCGTGGAGCGGCACTCTTCTTCGCCTTCTCGGCGTCGTGCCGGTGTTCGGGCACCCAGGCCCGCCCCGGCTCGTGCACCTCGTCCGGCTCGTAACCTGCACTCACCTGCGCCGCAACGCTCTGCAACTCGCTGTTGATGCGGTGCCGTTCGTTGTGGGCATGTGCTCGCGAGTCCATCTTCGGTGGCGGAACCACGTCGTGACTGCGATGGCGCTGGCTCATTGGTACCTCCGTGTGTGTCGGAATGTACGGCTGCTCTCCGTGTTGGAACCGTAGACCGGCTCCCGGACGGACGGAAGGGACTTTCGGTAACAGTTCTGCGCGCTTTTACTGCTTCGAGCTGATCTTGGCCTGCAGGGCCGCGATCCGCTCCGCGAACCACGGTTGACGAGTGCTCCACAGCTGCGGCGTGAGCTCGCGGTCGACCGCCTCGTGGTGGGTGTCGATGTCGGCCATGTCCTGGATGGTCCGCTTGACCTCGATGACCAGCTCGCGCGGCGCCGACGCAGCGCGGGCCGCCATCTCGTGGGCCGCGGCCAGCAGCTGGTCGTCCTCGACGCACCGATGCACGAGACCCACCCGCTCGGCCTCGGGACCGTCCATGACCTCGCCGAACACCACACTGGCGAACGTGGCCTGCGGGCCGGCGATGCGCCGCAGCATCCAGGTGTGACCGCCACCGGGATGGATACCGATCTGCAGGAAGCGGGTGTCGAACTTGGCCCGCCGGGCAGCGAGGCGCACGTCGCAGCCGAGTGCCAGGTTCATGCCGGCGCCGACCGCCGCGCCGTTGACGGCGGCAATGGTGGGCAGCGGGCTGCGGGCGATGCGCAGGAACCCCTCGTAGATGGTGCCCAGACTGTCCTTGTTGGACTCGGCCAGGTTGCCCAGGTTGGCGCCCGCACAAAAGGCAGGGGCAGCGCCGGTGACGACCAGCGCCCCGATGGACTCGTCGTGCTCGATGGAGTCCATCGCGGCGAGGATCTCGGCGACCATCGGGGCGGTCAGCGTGTTGCGTTCCGCAGGGTTGTTGAGGGTGAGCGTGGCGACACCGTCGGCCACATCGACGAGCACGAGGGACATGTCACAACCGTAGCGAACGGGGGGGTGCGGCCCGCTACCGTCACGAGGGGATGCTCGACCATGTGTTCACCGATGCGATCAGCGCACTGCGCGACGCCTTCGAAGCCGCGTTCCTCGAGCGGCAACCGTTCGAGGAGCACTTCCAGGCCGATGTGCTGCTCGGTGATCTGACCTGGGAGACCAGCTACGGCCTGCCCGGCGAGGACAACCCGCCGCGGGTGGTCGCGCACATCACGTTCGACTGGCCCTCGTGGAGTCAGACCGCGTACCGCCAGTGGTACGTGGAAGAGGTGCTCGACCGACTTCCTGCGATCGAGATCGAGATCGTCTTCCGAGTGCAAGGCCTCGAGGCACCAATGGACCCAGCCCGCGTCTTCGAGATCACGCCCGAGACCAGCCCACTCATCGGCGATGGCCGTCTCGAACGGGCCGGCGTCACGGGAGAGATCGCCTACGGCGGCACCGAGGGCGAGTTGCCCGAGCACGCGGTCGAGGCGACGTACGAAGGTCTGTACGAGCTGGCCGAGGACGCACTCGACGACGGGGCGAGCACGTTGCTCGACGATCACTTCGGTGCACTCGGTGGCTGGATCGCCGCCACGCTCGTCAAGCTCGCCGACCTTCGCTGAGTCCGTT
>JANOET010000283.1:0-23150 GCA_031413415.1 Acidimicrobiaceae bacterium | reverse complement strand
CAATACTATCGTATCAACCCAATCGCTGGTACATTGTTAGGAATAACATTAATTTGGTTATCCATTGCAACGGCACTCGTAACAGCAACATGGAGATTGAATCCAGATACAGAAACCGGGAAATTAGAACCACTGTATCCGATTGTTGGTAAAGGACCGACTAAATTTGCATGGTTTTCTCAAAAGTCGTAATCTATGGATGTCAATCAACTTATTAATTTCAGCAAACCAACAAGAAGGACGACTGTGTACAAGATATCTTAATGCTTTCGTTTGACTGACTTTTTAAAGACACCAATTTGCTTGGAACAATTTTTGTTCTTATGATTTCTCTTGTTGTTGTTGTTGTTTCGTATTAACATTTTCCGTGGCAATTGTTGTTGTCGATCAATTTTATGATTCGTTTCTAGATGCATACAAACAACGACATTGTGAATCATGTCATTATTGTTGCTCTTGACACTACTCGACAAACTTTGTTTCAACAACAGATTCGATTTTTGCTCGTTTTGTTGTTGTAGTGTCGTTGGTGCCGGTAATTTTGGCATTGTTGTATTGCTATGTGATTTCGCAATACGGTGCAATTGCTCGTTACGGATCTGTATCAGATTCTGTAGATTGATTTCTTCTTGTTCATTCTCAACTTTCATTACCGCTTCGGTTTGTTTGATCCGTAATAAATTGGCCGAATGTGACGTCGTTTGTCCGTTCATTGTTGTCGTGGCGCAGGCGCGCAGGTGGGAGGAACCGGAACGTGTCGGTGCCGGCAGCGGGCGGCACGAACGACCCCTGCAGCGAGATCCTGACGGTCGTCGCCACCGATGCCCGCGCGCACAGTCGGCGGCCGGGGTCGAGCCGCACGATGGCCTGAGCACTGCGCGCCTGTCCGGCGTCGAAGTTGAGACTGGACACCTTCGGAGCAGCGGTGCCGCACGGATACAACGTCACGTGACCCCCCGTGGCCGGTTTGACCGAGGTCAACCCGAGCGCGACCGCACCGGTATCGGTGGGGACGATGCCCGACAGGTCGAGCACCGTGTCGGCGCCTGCGGCCAACGGTCCGGAATACACGGCGCGGGTCGCTCGATCGGGGATGAAGGCCAACCCGCCCGTCGGGCTGCTCGCCGGGGCCGTCGCCCTCGGTCCGAGGAACCTCGAGCGGATCGACAGCGTGAGGTGGTCGGCGATGAGCGTGCTGCGCTTCACGTACTGGGTTGCGGAGACAGGGTGGATGCCACCGATGTCGGTGGCGATGTCGGACGCCTTCAGCGCGGCCGGCCAATCCCAGGCGACCATGTTGCCCGGACGTGCCTTCGCCGCAGCATCGATCGCAGCGTTCCATCCGAGCATTGCCGGTGTGTACACCCCGGACGGATACCCGATCTGCACGATCTTCGCCCACCACACCTGGGTGTCGGGCCACAGCGCAAGGATGCGGTTGACCAGCTCGTCGACCTTCTTCCTGCACGTCGCGACCGAGGCAGGGGTGCAGTCGCCCAGGTGATTGGCGCCAACATTGATCGCGACCACTTTGGGGGAGAAGCCGGCGGCCTTCCAGCCGCCGACCACTGACCATGCGGACCCTGTCGGCGAGCCGTCGTTGCGCGTCCGCATCCCGAGTGCGGTCGTCATGCGGATCGGCCCCCAGTTCCGCCGGCCCAGCAGTGTGGGCAACGACGGGTTGCTGATCCCCGGGGACGAGCCGAGGAGCACCGAGTCGCCGAGCAGGCCGATCGCACCGCGGAGCCGGACGCTGGGCACGAAGTGATCGCACCGCATGACCAACCCGTTGCTGGTGGACGTGCATCCCGCAGGCGCCGCCTGGACGGTGGGGGCGGGGCCGAATGTTGCGAGCGCGGTGATGAGCAGCGCGACGACGGCGATGAGGGGTCTCGTCCGCATGTTGGCAGTGTGTCATAGGACGGGCGGCGGGGAACCGTCGGCCGGGGGTGCGTAGAGTGATGTCCGTGAACCGAAGCGTGCTTTTCGTCGTTGCGGCCGCCTTCTCGGTCGCGCTCGCCGGTTGCGGCAGCGATGCGGTCGTGCGTGACGTGCAGAAGATCAGTGCAGCCGAGGGGTCGTCGGTGATGCAGGACATGGGTGACCGGCTGACCGTCGTCGACGTGCGTACACCCACAGAGTTCGCCGCAGGTCATGTCGAGGGTGCGACGAACCTGGACCTCGAGGGAGGCCAGTTCAGCCAACTCATCGAGTCGCTGCCGAAGAACGAGGCCTACCTCGTCTACTGCCAGAGTGGGCGACGCAGCGCGCTCGCCGCCGACGCGATGGTGCAGGCCGGCTTCACCAACGTGCGCGACATGGGTGGCATCGCCGACTGGCAGGCCGCAGGCCTTCCCGTCGTCACCGGATGATTGTTGCCGGATGAGCCGTCGGACGATCGCCTACCAGCCCGCGCTCGACGGCGTTCGCGCGTTCGCCGTCACCGCCGTGCTGTTCTTCCACGCCGGCTTCGGCTGGATGAGCGGCGGCTACCTCGGCGTGTCGGTGTTCTTCACGCTCAGCGGCTTTCTCATCACGTCGCTGCTCCTCACCGAACGCAACGCCACCGGCACCGTCGATGCCAGGGCCTTCTACACGCGCCGTGCCCGGCGGCTGCTTCCCGCGAGCCTGCTGTGCGTCGCCGCCGTGTGTGTCCTTGCCGCCTTCGGGGCGTGGGACGGCATCACCAAGCTGCGCCGCGACGTCATCGGTGCGCTGCTGCAGGTGTTCAACTGGGTGAAGCTCGCCAGCGGCGAGAGCTATGCGGACCTCACTGCAGCACAAGCGGGGCTGCGCCGGCCGCTCGACCACTACTGGTCGCTCGCCATCGAAGAGCAGTTCTACTGGCTGTGGCCGTTGGCATTCCTCGGCATCGCCTGGTGGAGCCATCGGCGAGGTCGGACCCCGTTGCGTGTCATCGCCGGCCTCACCGCGCTGTCGGCCGTCGCGGCGCCGGTCATCGCTCAGGTCTGGGGACCCGATGCGGCGTACTGGGCCACGCCGGCCCGGATGAGCGAGATCCTGTTCGGTGCCCTGGTCGCGTGTGTCGTCGCCGAACGCCCTGCCCCACAGGGCGCAGCGTTCTTCGCGCCGGCGGGTCTGATCATGTTGATCGTGGCCTTCGTCGTGTTCCCCGACGGTCGAGGGCCGGCGTACGAAGGTGCGCTGCCGCTGGTGGGTGTCGTCAGCGCGCTCACGATCTACGGCCTGCAGGTGCCGGGGGAGACGCGGACCCTGCTGTCGGCTCGTCCGCTCGTCGCGCTCGGCAAGATCAGCTACGGCATCTACCTGTTCCACTGGCCGGTCTACGTGCTCATCGATCGCGAGGCTTGGGGTCTGCCTGCCGCGGTCGACCTCGCGCTGAAGTGGGCGGCGACGTTGGCGGTCGCGCTGGCTTCCTACTACGTCGTCGAGAAGCCCGTTCGCCGCAACGATTGGTTCGTGCCGAGTCGCACGCTCGTCGCAGCGATCGGCGGCACAGCGGTGGTCGCGGCCATGGTGCTGATGGTGCCGTCCACCGCGAAGTTCTACGGGGTCGACCCCGATCAGGCCGCCGCCGCGTCCATCGACACAGGCCCGGTGGCCCCGCTGGTGACATCGCCGCCCTCGACGGTGGCACCGCCTTCGACGGTGGCACCGCCTTCGACGGTCGCACCGGTCGAGAGCACGGTGCCGGCGTCCACCACCACGGACGTGGTGGTGCCGCCCCGCCCGGTGCGGATCATGGTCGTCGGCGACTCGACTGCAGAGGCCACCGGTGCCGGCATCGTGGCCTGGGCCGCGGCGAACCCGTCGCTCGCCCAGGTCGAATTGGTCACCGGAGCGGGGTGCGGCGTCGTCCTCGGCGGGTATCAGGACCTCGGTGTCTTCGGCGAGCGCGACGTCGACGCCTCCTGCGGCCGGTACGTGAACGAGATCGTGCCGTCGAAGCTCGTCGAGTTGCGTCCCGACCTCGTGATGGTCCTCACCACGGTGTGGGACGTGCTCGACCGCAGCCTCACCGTTGGCGGTCCGGCGCTGTCACCCATCGACCCTGAACTCGAGGCCGCGATGTTCGCGTCGCTGGCGTCGTTCACCGATGCGATCCTCGCCCAGGGCGTGCCGCGCGTGGCCTGGATCCAGGAGCCCGTTCCGCTGCCCACGCCGACCGCGACCGACGACCAGCAGGCCGACCCGGCGCGTCACGACGTGCTCCACCGCGTCATTGCGGACATCGCTGCCTCACGATCGCAGGTGCGTGTCGTCGACCTCGCAGGGTGGGTCGACTCGTCACCGTTGGCGGCCGACGCGACAGCGCGGCCCGACAGCGTGCACTGGACCACCGACGTGGCCACCGAGATCGCCGACCAGTTCCTCGGTCAGGCACTCCTGCGGGCGGCGCTGCGATGATCGAGGTCTTCACCGACGGCGCCTGCCAGGGCAACCCCGGTCCAGGTGGCTGGGCGTGGGCGATCGCGCCCGAGGGGGTCGTGTGCGGCAGCGGCGGAGCGGCCCACACCACCAACCAACGCATGGAGATGACCGCCGTGCTCGAGGCACTGCGCACCGTCGAGGGCGACGAGATCACGATCGTCAGCGACAGCACCTACGTCGTGCACTGCTTCCGCGACCGCTGGTACGTGAAGTGGCAGTCGAACGGTTGGAAGAACTCGAAGAAGGAACCTGTCGCCAACGCCGACATCTGGAAGCCGCTCATCGCGCTGGTGTTGGAACGCAAGCCGGCATTCCGATGGGTGAAGGGTCATTCCGGCAACCGGATGAACGAGCTCGTCGATCGGCTCGCGGTCGCTGCCGCGAACGGGCCCTTCGACACCCCTGCAGCCGACGATCCGCCGACCGGCGTGACGCCACCCCCGCAACAAGACCGGTTGTTCGACTTCTAGGGCCTTTGTCGACGGCCCCTCGTCCGGTCAGGTCGAAACTGGTACGCCTGCTCGCCAGACCTGAACGATTCGTGTGACGGCAACCGGATCGGTACGGGGATCGCCGTCGACGGCGATCATGTCCGCGTCGGCGCCGGCAGCGAGGCGGCCCTTGCCAGGCTGTCCGAGCGCATCGGCTCCACCGGATGTCATCGCCGTGAGCGCCTCGACCGGTGTCATGCCGAGTGCGATCAGATCATGGATGGCCTGTGGGGCGACGTCGTGCGGCTTGGCGACGCTGATGCCCGCATCGGTCCCCACGACGATCTTGCCGCCTCGTTCGCGAACGGCGGCATGAGCCGCCCGGACCTTGGGTGCAGCCGCCTGAATCATGGGCGGCGGCGGCGGACCATCGGCACAGCGCCCGAAGGTGGCCGACAACGCGATGCCCGAACGAGCCAACCGTTCGAGCAGTTCCGGGTCGGGCCTGGGATCCATGTCCTCGTTGACAAAAGTGCAGTGCTCAATCGTGTCGACGCCCGCGTCGACGGAATCCGAGATGCCCTGTTCACCGTGGCAATGCGCCGCCACCGGCAGCCCGAGCCGATGTGCCTCCGCGACCAGGACGCGCAGATCCTCGGCGTCGAACTGCGACCGCCACATCGGCATGGCCGGTGTCAATGCGCCTCCCGTTGCCATGACCTTCACGACGTCGCATCCACGTTCCGCGCGCTCGCGAACCGCTTCGATCAGAGCGTCGCGGTCCTCGCACTCTCCTCCCAGGTACCAGCAATGTCCGCCGACCGTGGTGATCGGTGGCCCTGAACACAAGATGGTCGGCAGACGGATGTCACCGCGAAGACTGAGCGTGACGAATCCGCGATCACCCAGATCGCGGAGCGTCGTGACGCCACCGAGGAGCGCCCGTCGCGCCTGCGCCCAGGCGCGTTCGAAGAGTTCTTCGTCGGTTCGCCCCGACACTTGTTCTTCGAGCGTGCCGACACCGTCGAACACCAGATGTTGGTGACAATCGACGATCCCTGGCATCAGCGTCACATCCCCCAGGTCCACAGTCGCTGGCTCGGCGACGTCGGCCCCCACCGCCACCACCGCGCCATCAGCGATGACAACACGGGCGGGTTCGACGAACCTGTGACCATCGAACAGTCGTTGCGCCTCGATCACGACACGCGACGGTGCACCGGACGAGTGGAGATCGGCTGCCATGCCAAACTCTTCCACACCCCATCGGTTGCATCGCGACTGCCTCGCGATGGTGTCGAGATCACGCTCGTCAACGGCGTGGTCCCGCCGCTCCGCTCGCTCGGAGGGCCGCGATCGCATCGGGGTCGCGGCCGAGTTCGGCGAGGATCTCGTCGGTGTGCTCGTCGAGCTTCGGCGCATGCCGGCCCAGTTCGGTGGGTGTGACCGAGAAGCGGGCGGGCGGCTTCGGCTCGCGCACGGCACCGATCCACGGTCGGTCGTGCTCGACGAGGATGCCGTTGTGCCGGACCTGCGGATCGAGGTGGACGCGGTCGATCGGGTTCGAGAGCGCACACGGCACGTCGTTCGCGTGCAGCGCGTCGACGAGCGTCTGGCCGTCGTGTCGTGCCACTTCGGCGGTGATCAGGTCCGACAACTCGGCGTCGTTGACCTCACGGGCCGCGAGCGTGACGAACCGTGGGTCGGTGAGCCACTCGGGTTTGCCCAGCGCGGCGCACAGCCCTGGCCACTGTGAGTTCGAGGTGGCGATCATCGCCAGGTACGAGTCCTTGGTGGGGCGAACGACGTAACCGTCGGCCATGTGTGGCCCTGGGGTGACACGATCGGTGTCGAGGAAGGTGTGCTGCATCATCCCGTCGGGCCACAGGAATGCCAGCGCAGTGTCGATCATCGAGAGGCGGATGTGCTGGCCGCCGGCACCGCTGGCGCGTGCCACGAGTGCAGCGAGAATGGCCTGCGTGGCGGTCATGGCCGTCACCTTGTCGACGACGATGTTGCGAATCAGCTGGGGCGTGCCACCGCCGCCCTGTAGTGCGGCCATGCCCGAAAGCATCTGCACGACGTAGTCGTAGCTCTTCTGGTCGATGTACGGCCCGGTCTCGCCGAACCCGCTGACGCTCACGTAGATCAGACCGGGGTTGTCGGCCCGCAACGAGGCTTCGTCGATGCGCAGCCGCTCGGCGACGCCGGGCCGGAAGTTCTGGATGAACACATCGGCGGTGTGGGTGAGGTCGAGCAGGACGGCGTGGCCCGAGGGCTTGGTGAGGTCGATGACCAGGCTGCGCTTGCCGCGGTTCACGCCGGCCCACAGCGCGCCGATGCCACCGATGCGGTGACCGAGCAGCCGCATGCGGTCGCCGCCCTTGGGTTGCTCGACCTTGACGACGTCGGCACCGAGGTCGGCGCACAGCATGGCGGCCATGGGGCCGGCCACCATCTGGCAGGCTTCGACGACGGTGATGCCGTGCAACGGACCGGGCATGACACGGCACCGTAGCCGCACGTCCGCTTGGGACTGGTCCCCTGACGCCGCCTAGGGTCGCGGCCCATGGACATCAATGGAGCTAGTGCAATCGTCACGGGTGGCGCATCGGGTATCGGTGCCGCATCGGCCCGTCTGCTCGCCGCGAAGGGAGCGAAGGTCGTCGTCGCAGACCTTCCGCATCAGGCAGAGAAGGGCGGTGCCCTCGCCGACGAGATCGGTGGCGCGTTCTGTGCCGTCGACGTCACCAACACCGACGACATCAAGAACGCCGTCGAGATGGCCAAGAGCATGGGCCCGCTCCGCGTGCTCGTGAACTCGGCCGGTATCGGCTGGGCGCAGCGCACGGTGGGCAAGGACGGCTCGTACGACTCGGCGGCCAACCTCGACGCCTTCAAGAAGGTCATCGCGATCAACCTGGTCGGCAGCTTCGACTGCATCCGCATCGCCGCCACGGCGATGAGCACCACCGAGCCGCTCGAGTACGGCGAGCGTGGCGCCATCGTGAACATCGCGTCCGTCGCTGCGTTCGACGGCCAGATCGGCCAGGCGTCGTACTCGGCGTCGAAGGGTGGCGTCGTCGGCATGACCCTGCCCATCGCCCGAGACCTCGCTGCGGTCGGCGTGCGCGTCAACACCGTCGCCCCTGGACTCATCGACACGCCGATCTACGGCGAAGGCGAGAACAGCGACGCGTTCAAGGCACAGCTGCAGAAGGGTGTGCTCTTCCCGCAGCGTCTGGGCTTCCAGAGCGAGCTGGCCTCGATGGTCGTGGAATGCATCACGAACAGCTACATGAACGCCGAGACGATCCGCGTCGACGGCGGCATCCGCATGCCACCGAAGTGATCTGATCGACCACCGATCGCGGTCGGGTGCCTGACGCAGCGATGGTCGTGCGCCTTTCATGAGCAATGTCGACGGAAAGCGGTCTGTCGGTCGAGAGATATCGACGCTACGTGGGAATTGATCGGGCAATAGTCAAAAATACCTAAGGTTTCCCGAAGGTCCTAGGTCTAGCGTCGCGTCTGGCGAGCAGTTGTCGACGGGACAGAGCGGCGCCAGGGAGCGGGAAAATGAGCAAGCGGACGGACCAACGGTCCGGTTCGGGGCGGCAGCACATGTCGGCTCGGCATCGGCACTTCCTCGTGGGGGCGGCAGTGGTTGCTGCGGGCGCCACGTTGTCATCGACCATCGCCGTGCCGGCGCTGGCCACCATGGCCACTTCCGGCCACATGCATCGAGCGGCACAGGTCGGTGCGCTCGCCACCGACTGCAATGCGCCGCTCGGGCCGACGCCTGCGCACAGCTCGTTCACGACGCCGTTGGCGATTCCGCCCAAGGTCGATCGGCGCGCCAGTTCTGCGGCCGTGAAGCTGATCATGAAGGCGGGCGCGCACTCGTTCAGCCCCGACCTGCCGGCCACCCCGACGTTCGGTTACACGCTCGACAGCACCGCCACCGACGTCCACCTCGGCCCCACCATCGAGACCAGGAAGGGCCAGCCCCTGAAGGTCACCGTGGCCAACGCGCTCGGCGCGCACCCCCTCGCCAACTTCATCGACCCACAGGTCATGGGTACCGAGATCACCGACGCCGACGCCCCTCGCGGCACGGTGCACCTGCACGGCGCCCACACCGAGCCGCAGTTCGACGGCCTGCCGGGGTCCACCTTCCGGCCTGGACAGTCGTTCACGTACCTGTATGGCAACGACCAGGACGCCACCACCCTGTGGTACCACGACCACTCGTGGGGTACCACACGACTGCAGGTCAACGCCGGCCTCGCCGGCCAGCTGTGGCTGCGCGACAGGTTCGACACCGGCTACGACGACAACCCTCTTCGACTGCCCGTGGGCAAGTTCGAGGTGCCGCTCACCATTCAGGACCGGACGTTCAACGCCGATGGCTCGTTCGCCTACCCGATCGGGCCGCACTGCGGGGTGAACGGGCTACCGGACGGGCACCCGAACCAGTGGTCGCCCGAGTCGTTCGGCGACGTGGCCACGGTGAACGGTGTCATCGAGCCGAACATGAGGGTGGCGCACACGCTGTACCGCTTCCGCATGCTCAACGGATCGAACGCTCGCTTCTACAACATGAAGCTCGTGGGCATCGATGCCGCCGGCGTCGCCACGGGACAAGCGCTGACGTTGAACCAGATCGGTTCCGACGGTGGTCTGCTGAACAAGCCTGCCCCGGTCGGCACTCTGCGAATCGGCCCTGGTGAGCGCGCCGACGTGCTGATCGACTTCACCACGCTGCCCACGGGCTCGCGCTGGCGTCTCGTCAACGATGCGCTCGTGCCGTACCCCGACGGCGGCGACGACATCGACGTGCCCCAGATCATGCAGTTCACGGTCACCAAGGCCACCGGTCCGACCCTTCGTGTTCCGGCGACACTGCGTGGTGGTCGCAATCAGCCGAAGCTGCTGCCCGCGGTGCTCGACCCGTCTGCACCGACGCAACTCGGTGCGCTGCAGGCCACGAGCACTCGCACGGTGTTCCTCAACGAAATCGTCAACGACGCCGGAACCGTCGCCCCGGAGGGCGAGCCCGTGCACGTGATGATGGGCAACCAGTTCTACGCCGACGACATCACGATGACGCCGCGGGCCGAGCAGGTGGAAGCGCCGGCGCTGAACAGCGTCGAGGAGTGGGTCATCGTCAACACCACCGGTGACGCCCACCCGATCCACCTCCACCTCACCCAGTTCCGTCTGTTGAACCGACAGAACTTGGCGGTCGACGATCTCAGCGGTGAGACTCGGTATCTCATCGATGCGCTCGACTGTGCTGGTGGATCCGCAGATCCGGCGAACTGTGCCGATGGGCTGCCGTTCCCGACCGCGACGAACCAGGGCCCCTGGCCCGCACCGTCGGCCGATGCGTATGTCGAGGGGCCCGTCACTGGGCCGATCGCCAGCGAGGCTGGTTGGAAGGACACGATCATCTCCATGCCCGGCACGGTCACGCGGATCATCGTCCCGTTCGGCGGCACCGCAGCCGGCATCCCGGCGCCGTACGTGGGCGACGCCCGGAATGCACCGATTCAGCGCTTCGTCGGTGACTACGTGTTCCACTGTCACATCCTCGAGCACGAGGACAACGACATGATGTCGCCGCTCGTCGTGCGCTGAGGTCAGGTGGTGTAGTCGGCGTTGATCCGCACGTAGCCGTCGGTCAGGTCGCAACCCCAGACGGTGGCTGCGGCCGTGCCGCCGGTGGCCAGGCTGACGTGAATGCGTACGTCGTCGCCGTGCATGTACGTCGCCAAGGCGGCCAGACCGTCGTCGTCGAGCGGTGCGGGGTAGACCTCCTGTGCGCCGAATCGGATGACGACGGCGGTCTGGTCGACCTCGTCGACGGTGGTGCTCTTGCCCACCGCCATGGCCACCCGGCCCCAGTTGGGGTCGGCGCCGTGCACGGCGGTCTTCACGAGCGGCGAGTTGACGATGGCCTTGGCCACCCGCTTCGCCTGCTCGGGGCTGATGGCCTCGTCGACGTGCACTTCGATGAGCGTGGTCGCACCTTCGCCGTCGCGTGCGATCTGGCGTGTGAGCGACTCGCACACGTCGTACAGCGCAGCCTCGAAGCGGCCGAGGTCGATGCGGCCGGCAGCGCCACTGGCGAGCACGATCGCCGTGTCGCTCGTCGAGGTGTCGGTGTCGACCGACACGCAGTTGAACGTGCGGTCGACGACCCGGCGGAATGCGGCGTCGAGCTCGGCCGACGTGAGCTCGGCGTCGGTGAACACCATCGCGATCATCGTCGCCATGTCGGGCTCGATCATCCCGACACCCTTGGCAACCCCGACAACGGTGGCGCCGTCGACCGCGACGGTGGCGGTCTTGGGAACGGTGTCGGTGGTCATGATGCCGCGGGCCACGGCGTCGGCGTCGCTGCGTGGCAGGGGTGACGGGATGTCGGCGAGGCCGGCTCGGATGCGCTCGATGGGGTAGTGCCGGCCGATGACTCCGGTGGATGCGATGAGCACGTCGGTGGGGTCGCAGCCGAGCGACGCGGCGACACCAGCGACGACCTCCTCGGCGTCGGAGAGGCCACGTGCGCCGGTGGCGACGTTGGCGTTCTTGGAGATGACCACCATCGCTCGGGCCCGTCCGTCGCGGAGGTGGCGGCGGCTGACGACGACGCTCGGTCCGGCGAACGAGCTCTTCGTGAACACCCCGGCCGCTGCGCAGACCTGGTCGGCGGCGACGACGATGAAGTCGTCGGTGTCGTCCTTCACGCCGATGTTGGCGACATGCGCGCGAAAGCCTCTCGGAAGGGGGAGTGCCATGACGATCAGGTCGGCTGCGACGCGAGCAGGTGTTCGCGGATGCGGCCGAAGACCTCGCCGAGTTGCGCCACGCCCTCGTCACCCAGTGGGGTGAGGACGTGTTGACGGACGCTGGCGACGTGCACGGGTGCGACCTCGTTCATCTTCGCCAGCCCGTCGGCCGTGAGATGGGCCCACATGACCCGGCGATCGCTGTCGCACGAGGCACGCTCGACCCATCCGCTGCGGACCATGCCGTCGAGTCGCCGGGTGAGGCCGCTCGGCGAGAGCTGCAGCGCACCGGCGAGATCGCACATGCGCATTCGGCTCTGCTCTGCCTCACTGAGCCACACCAGGACTTCGTAGTCACCCATGGCCAGACCGTGGGGTGCGAGGTCGGCCTCGAGCACGGCCATCAGGTCGTGGACGCTCATGATGAAGTTGCGCCACGAGTCCTGTTCGACGTCGGAAAGCCATTCGGTCGCCATGCCGTGGAGGCTATCGGGAACAATGCGCGACGAAAATGTTGCAACGTGAAATAATCACTCGTATGATTAGTTGCACCCGCAAGCAACACAGGAGCACTCCCCATGTCCATCGCCACCACCCCTGGTCTCGAAGCCCTCACCGCCGGAACCTGGACGGTCGACGCCAGTCACTCGACCGTCGGCTTCGTCGCCCGCCACCTGATGGTCGCCAAGACCCGCGGCCGCTTCACCGACTACACGGCCACCGTCACGATCGCCGAGAACCCGCTCGAGTCCACTGTCGAGGCCGTGGTCCAGGCCGCGTCGATCACGACCGACGACGAGAGCCGCGACGGCCACCTGAAGAGCGCCGACTTCTTCGGGGTCGAGACCTACCCGACCCTCTCTCTCGTCTCGACGGGCATCGAGGCCCGTGGCGCGGACTACGTGCTCCACGCCGACCTCACCATCCGCGGCATCACCAAGTCGGTCGACTTCGACCTCGAGTTCGACGGCATCGTCACCGATCCGTGGGGCAACACCAAGGCCGGCTTCACCGCCGGGACCGAGATCTCGCGCAAGGAGTGGGGCCTCGAGTGGAACGCTGCGCTCGAAACGGGTGGTGTACTGGTGGGCGACAAGGTGAAGATCATCCTCGAAATCGAAGCCCTCAAGGCCTGACCGGCACTGCCCGCTCCACACGCAACTGGAGGAAGAGCGTCATGACCATCAAGCGACTCAACCACGCCGTGCTGTACGTCGGCGACGGCCAACGGTCCGCCGACTTCTACACGAAGGTGCTCGGCTTCACGGTCCAGGCGAGCTTCGGCGATGGCCAGGCGTTCTTCCTCCGGGCCGACGGCTCGTCGAACGATCACGACCTCGCGGTGATGCAGGTCGGCGATCGTCCGACCGCGCCGCACTCCATCGGTCTGTACCACCTCGCCTGGCAGGTCCACACCCTCGACGAGCTCGCCGAACTGCGTGCCCGTCTGCTCGAAGCCGGATCACTCGTCGGCGAGAGCGACCACGGCGTGAGCAAGAGCCTCTACGCCAAGGACCCCGACGGCATCGAGTTCGAGGTCATGTGGGCGGTACCCCGCGGCGACTGGCCCACCGGCGAGGTGGGCACGCAACGGCTCGACCTGGAAGCGTCGCTCGCCCGCTACTCGGGCATCGACACCGCCGACCAGTAGTCGGGCGACGATCAGTGCGTACGATCCCTGCATGCGAGTGTTCTTCACCGGTGGCAGCGGAAAGGCGGGTCGCCACGCGATCCGGCATCTCGTCGAACAGGGGCACCGGGTCGTCAACGGCGACATCGTGCCGCTCCGTGACCCCGCAGTCGCCGATCTGCTCATCGATCTGACCGACGCCGGGCAGGTCTTCAACGCGCTGTCGGCGTACGCCGGCTTCGACGAGCTGGAGCCTGGCACCGGTGTTCCCCGGTACGACGCGGTGGTGCACTTTGCGGCGATCCCGGCGATCCTGGTCCGGCCCGACAACGAGACGTTTCGTGTCAACTCACTCAGCACGTACAACGTCATCGACGCGGCAGTGAAGTTGGGGATCGGCAAGGTGATCTTCGCGAGCTCCGAAACCACCTACGGGATCTGTTTCGCCGATGGCGAGGTCAGGCCCGAGTACGTGCCGATCGACGAGGAGCACCCAACGGTTCCCCACGACAGCTACGCCATGTCCAAGGTGGTCAACGAGGCGACAGCGCGCTCGTTTCAGGCACGTAGCGGCATCGACATCTACGGGTTGCGCATCAACAACGTGATCGAGCCGCACGAGTACGAGGCGAAGTTCCCCGCGTTCGTCGCCGATCCCGGTCTGCGGCGTCGCAACATCTTCGCCTACATCGATGCCCGCGACCTCGGCCACATGGTCGATTGCTGTCTCCGCACCGACGGACTGGGCTACGAAGTCTTCAACGTCTCGAACGACGACACGTCGGTGGGGATACCCAGTGATGAGGTGTACGAGCGCTTCTACGCAGGCGTCCCGTGTCGACGCGACATGCGAGAGTTCGAGACGTTCTACGCCAACGACAAGGCCAAGCGCCTCGTCGGCTTTGCTCCGCAGCATTCCTGGCGCGACGAACTCCGCTGACGCCTCGTGGCAGCCCCGGACCCGGTCAGGCCGTGGCGGCGTGGAGGGCTTCGGTGAGCGTCGGGTGCTGGAAGGCGTACTCCGACTGCTGCAGCACCTTCGGCAGCACTCGCTGCCCGGTGAACAGCAGCGCGTCGGCCAGCTCGGCGCCGAGCAGCAGCTTCGGACCGAAGGCGGGTACCGGCACCTTGGCCGGACGGTGCAGCACCTTGCCCAGCGTGGTCGCGAACTCGGCACCAGTGACGGGCGACGGGGCCGTGAGATTCACCGGGCCGTGCACGTCGTTGGTGAGCAGATGGACGATGGCTCCCACCTCGTCGTGCAGCGAGATCCAACTCATCCACTGCCGGCCGTTGCCGAACTTGCCGCCCACCCCCAGCTTGAACAGCGGCAGCATCTTCTTCAGCGCGCCGCCCTGCTTGGTGAGCACGATGCCGGTGCGCAGGTGGGCCACGCGCGTGCCGGCCTCGGCAGCCGCAGCAGTGCCGGCTTCCCACTGCACACACACGTCGGCGAGAAAGCCGCTGCCGGCGGGTGACGTCTCGTCGAGTTCGCGGTCGTCGCTGGCACCGTAGATGCCAATGGCCGAACCACTCAGGAGGACGGGTGGACGTTGACTGCACTCGGCGATGCGCTCGGCGAGCAACGCCGTGCTCTTCGTGCGACTCTCGAGCACCTCGCGCTTGTAGTCGTCGGTCCAACGATGGTCACCGATGCCGGCCCCAGCGAGGTGCACGACGGCATCGGCGCCCGCGAGCGCCTCGGCCGCGAGCGTGCCGGCGGACGGATCCCACTGCACCTCCCGGTCGCCCGACGCGGGTCGGCGCACGAGCGCGACCACCTCGTGTCCGGCAGTGCGCAGCTCGCTCGAGAGCGCGCCGCCGATGAGTCCACTGGCTCCGCTGATGATCACTCGCATGACCCTCACGGTACGCCGCGTCCGGGCGGTTGTCGCCCCCTGAACGAATCAGTCGACCTGGTCGACGTGCACGGGAACGCTGACCACCACGGTGTGCGGGCGGTACAGCAGGCGTGCCTTCAGTGCCAGCGCCGATTGGTTGTGCAGCCATTGGCTCTGCACCTTGGTGACGGACTCGGGGATGACGACCGTGATGATGTCGTCCTCTCGCTCCTGCTCGATCTCGTCGAGGAAGGCGAACACCGGCCGGGTGAGCTCGCGGTACGGCGACGACACGGTGTGCAACTCGATGGCGATGTCGTACTCGTCCCACTGTTCGTGGAGGAGGCGTTCCTCTTCGGGGTCCTGCACGACAGAGAGCGCGATGATCCGCTCGGGTGCCAGGCTCTTCGCGTACGAGATGGCATCGATGACGCCACGGTTCATCTTGCCGACGAGGACGACGACGTAGTGCGTGTGCCGCTTGGCGCGGTAGCCGGGGGGCACCACGAGCGACTGCTTCACGCGCTGGTAGTGCCGGCCGATGGAATAGAAGATGAACACCATCAGCGGGATGAGCGCCGCGGGAATCCAGGCGCCCTCGGTGAACTTCGACACGACGACGATGCCGGCGATCAGGCCGGTGGTGGTGGCGCCGAGCGCGTTGACGGCGAGACTGATCCGCCATCGCGGTTCCTTGAGCTTGATGTGGTGCATCACCATGCCGGACTGGCTGAGCGTGAACCCGGTGAACACACCGAACGCGTAGAGCGGGATGAGCGCCGAGATGTCGGCGTTGAAGATGACGATGAGGATGCTTGCGACGACGGCGAGGAAGATGACACCGTTCGAGAAGACGAGCCGGTCGCCACGGTTGGCGAACTGGTGCGGCAGGAAACCGTCCTTGGCGATGATGCTGGACAGCCGGGGAAAGTCGGCGTAGGCGGTGTTCGCGGCGAGGATGAGGATGCTGAACGTGCCGATCATCGTCAGCCAGAACATGACACCCTTGCCGTCGTAGAGGTACTGCGCCATGAGGCCGAGGCCGTTGCCGTCGTTCTCGCCGCGGTACGGCTTCAGATGTGAGGCGAGCACGCTGACACCGAGGAAGCAGGTGCCGAGGATGACGGCCATCACCACCAGCGTGGACGCAGCGTTCTTGCTCTCGGGCTTCTTGAAAGCGGGCACACCGTTGCTGACGGCCTCGACGCCCGACAGCGCGACGGCGCCCGACGAGAAGGCGCGCAGGAGCATGTACAGGCTGAGCGCACCGGTGGCCTTGCTCGCCTCGATGGCCTCCTCGGAGAGCATGCTCTCGGGGATCGGGCCGACGTGCTGCACGAAGATGCGGTAGAAGCCGGTGCCGATGAGGATGACCAGCATCAGGATGTAGAAGTACGTCGGGCCGGCGAACACGGCGCCCGACTCCTTCACGCCGCGCAGGTTGGCGACGGTCATCATCAACACGAAGAACAGGCACAGCGGAACCGCCCACTCGTGGCCGAGGCCAGTGGCGGTTCGAATGGCCAACACGCCACCGGCGACGGACACGGCGACGGTGAGGATGTAGTCGACGAGCAGCGACGAGCCGGCGACGAGCGACGGGATCTTTCCGAGGTTCTCCTTGCTGACGATGTAACTGCCACCACCGCTGGGGTAGGCGTGGATGGTCTGGCGGTAGCTGGCCACGACGATGACGAGCAGGACGCAGACGATGATCGCGATGGGGGTGATGGGCCCCCAGGCCTTCGAGCCGACCTGTGCCTGAAGGAGGAGCACCACCAGGATCTCGTCGGTGGCGTACGCCGTCGACGAGATGGCATCACTCGCGAAGACCGGAAGGGCGATCTTCTTGCTGAGCCGCTGGTGTCCCTCGTCGGCGGTTGCGATGGGCCGCCCGATGAAGAGGCGTTTCAGGGACTGGAACATAAGTGGTGGCGAGCCTATGCGCGGTTACAGTGCCGATCGGCAATTGCCGAGAGGAGAGATCGTGCACGTGGTGATCGTCGGGTGCGGCCGAGTTGGGTCGTCCCTCGCCCGCAATCTCGTCGACGAGGGGCACACGGTGTCCGTCATCGACCGCAAGAGGGTCGCGTTCGACCGTCTCGGCCCCGACTTCCCGGGCGACACCTTCGTCGGCATCGGCTTCGACCGCGAGTTGTTGGTGAAGGCCGGCATCGAGCGGGCCGAGGCCGTCGCTGCGGTCACCAACGGCGACAACTCGAACATCCTCGTGGCACGCGTGGCCCGCGAGAACTTCGGCATCGACCGCGTCGTGGCCCGCATCTACGACCCGCGACGCGCGGCCATCTATCAGCGCCTCGGCATCGCGACGGTGGCGCCGGCGCTGTGGACCACCGAGCGCGTGCTCCGCCGCCTGTTGCCCGAGGCCGCTGCCGTCGAATGGGTCGACCCGAGCGCCAAGGTGTCGTTGGTCGAGCGCAGTCTCGCTCGCGCGTGGGCGGGTCACCGCGTGCTCGATGTCGAGGGCGCCGGCGTGCGTCTCGTCGCCGTCAGCCGACTCGGTTCGGCGCTACTCCCTACTGAGCAGATGGTCGCCCAGGAGGGCGACGTCGTCTACCTCGCCGTCGCACACGATGCGCTCGGCCGTCTCGACGAACTCACCGCCGGGCCCGCTGCGGGTCGCGGGCACTAGGAGACCGACATGAACATCATCATCGCCGGCGGTGGCAGCGTGGGCCGCTTCATCGCCGAACAACTCGTCGGCTCGGGTCACCAGGTCACCATCATCGACAACGACCTCGACGTGGTGGGTCGTCACGACAGCACCATCCCCCGACGCGCAGTGGGTGCGCGGCGACGCGTGCGACATCTCCACACTGAAGGCAGCAGGGCTCGAACGGGCCGACGTCGTCGCCTCGGTGACGGGCGACGACGAGGACAACCTCGTGGTGTCGCTGCTCGCCAAGCAGGAGTTCGCGGTGCCCCGCGTGGTGGCGCGCGTGAACAACCCGAACAACGAGTGGATGTTCAACGAGACCTGGGGGGTCGACGTGTCCGTCAGCACCCCGCACCTCATCACGGGGCTGGTGCAAGAGGCCGTCAGCGTCGGCTCGTTCGTGCGTCTGCTGTCGTTCGAAGGCGGCCGGGCCAAGCTCGCCGAGGTGACGCTGGCCGAGGGTTCGCCGGCACTCGACAAGGAGATCGTCGAGCTCGGCTTCCCGCGCGACACCACGGTCGTGGCGATCCTGCGCGACGAGAAGGTGGTCGTGCCGCGTGGCGACACCATTCTTCGTCTGGGCGACGAGGTGCTCGTGCTGGTCACCAGCGAGAGCGAGGACGCGGTCCGCGACCTGCTCGTCTAGGGCTTCGGCTTCGGCTTCCTCTTCTAGGGCAGCAAGGTGTAGGCGGGGTTCAGCAGCACGAGGCGGTTGCGCTCGCTGCGTGCCACGCCTTCGAGCACCACGGCTCGGTTGTGCTCGAGCCCGGCGACATAGCGGCGTCCGGTGAACACGGCGACGGCCGAACCCGTGCCGTCGGACACGGTGATCTCGAACGCAGCGACACCGGAGCGTGGCGCGATTCGCGTGCGCGTGATCTCGCCGCCGACGCGAGCCGCGACCCGTGGCTGCAGCTCGCCCAACGGCGTCAGTTGAAGGCCCGAGAACCGGTCTTGCAAGCGCTCGTCGTCGATCTCCTCGACAGTGGCGTTGAGTCGTTTGACGAGGTCGCGCAGGCCCATGTGGGCGAGCCTAGGCGGTGGGTGCGCCGA
The DNA here is from genome assembly GCA_031413415.1 of Acidimicrobiaceae bacterium. Classification (GTDB taxonomy): domain Bacteria; phylum Actinomycetota; class Acidimicrobiia; order Acidimicrobiales; family Ilumatobacteraceae; genus UBA668. The sequence continues at coordinate 4,311 of JANOET010000283.1, read as the reverse complement.
ACAACTCGGTCAGTTCCTCGGGCTCGATCGCCCCGAGGTACTGCTCGACGCTGCCGTCGGGCCGGACCACGACGAAGGCGGGTTGTGACGGCACGCCGAACCGAGCGAACACCTCGCCGGCGTCGTCGCTCACCTGCGGGAACGTGAGGCCGTGCTTGCTCATGAAGCCCTGGAACGAATCGTCGTCGCCGAACCAGGCGACTCCGACGAACTGCACCTTGCCGACGTACTGCTGACTGGCCGCCTCGACCGAGGGGGCTTCACGGTTGCAGGTGCTTCAAGTGGGCGCCCAGAACCAGAACGCCACGGTCTGGCCGGCGAACGTGCTCATGTCCAGTTCGCCGCCGCCCACGACCGGGGCCCGGAACTGCAGCGCCTCGGGTACGGTCGGCGTGCCCTGCCCCCCGGTGTCTGGCGTGGTCGACCCGGACGACCCGGACGACCCGGACGACCCGGTCGACTCGGGCGACCCGGTCGATGCCGACGAGCTGGGGACGGCCGACCCGACATCGCCCGAGTCGTCGCCGCAGGCCGAGAGCAACAGCCCGGCGAGGGCGAGGGCCAGGAGCGATCTGCGCATGGACGCGGACACTACCGCCCCTAACCTGACATCGCCATGCGGACCCGTACGTTGCTGCTGCTCGCCGTCACCTGCGGCTTGGCCATCCTGGTCGCCGGCACCCTGCAACTGCTACGGCTTGCCGGGCAGGAGACCGCCGAGGTGCTCACCGACGGCGGGACCGCCACCGCCGGCGACGCGAAGGTGCGGGTGACGTCGTCCCGCGAGGTCGACGGCGTGGTCACCGTCACGGTCACGCTGTCCGGAGTGGACGACCCGGCTGGTCTCGAGGGCTTCACGCTCGTGGTCCCGGGCGACACCGTGGGCCCCAATCAGCGCGGCGCCGACGCCTGCACCGGCTTCACGGTCGCTCCTGTCACCTGCACCCTCACCTTCGGCACGGCCGACGTGAACGCCGGCGATCGGATCCTGCTGTTTCGGCGTGCCGCCGAGGCTGCGCGGTGGAAGCTGCAGCTGGACGGGGTGTGACCAGCACCGTGCTCGCCGGGCCCACCGGTCCGGACCAGGGGAAGGAGCCGGTACCGTTGCGGTTCACACAGCGGGGCACCTCACGAAGTGGAGCAGGTACTGATGGATGAGCAGTTCGATCTCGTGGTGATCGGCGGCGGACCTGGCGGCTACGGAGCGGCGCTGTACGCAACTTCCGCCGGTCTCAACGTGGCCCTCGTCGAGAAGGGCTCGCTCGGCGGCACCTGCCTGAACCGTGGCTGCATCCCTGCGAAGGCGTTGCTCGAGTCCGCAGCCGTACAACGCCACGTGGCGCACGCCGGCGAGTTCGGCATCGAGTCCAGTGCGCCGATCGTCAATTTCGGCACCATCCAGGCCCGCAAGCAGAAGATCGTCGACGGCATCGTCAAGAGCCTCGGGGCCTTCATGAAGTCGAAGAAGATCACCATCCTCGACGGTGTCGGCGCACTCGGTGCCGGTCGTACGGTCACGGTGCAGCACCCCGACGGCAGTTCGTCCACCCTGACGGGGCGGCACGTGCTGCTCGCGTCGGGGTCGGTGCCGCGCACCATCCCCGGTTTCGACCCGGCCGGTCCCGTGATGACCAGCGACGAGGTGCTCATGCTCACCACGCTGCCGGCTCGCGTGGCCGTCATCGGTGGCGGTGCCATCGGCTGCGAGTTCGCCAGCACGTTCGCCGACCTGGGCTCGCAGGTCACCATCCTCGAGGGCCTGCCGAAGATCCTCCCCGGGCTCGATCTCGATGTCGCCAACGTCGTGGTGCGCAGCTTCAAGAAGAAGAACATCGACATCGCCACCGGCGTCAAGGTGCTGAGCCACATGCCGAACGGGCTGGGTGGCACCACCGTGCAGTACAGCTCCGCAGAGGGTGACGTGAAAGAGCTCGCGGTCGACGCGGTCGTCGTCAGCGTCGGGCGCCGCCCGTTCGCCGACCAGCTCGGTCTGCAGCACACGAGTGTGGTCGTGGACCAGCGCGGTTTCGTCCAGGTCGACGAGTACTGCCGGACCGACGAGCCGGACGTGTACGCCATCGGCGACCTGATCAACACACCGGCGCTCGCCCATGTCGGGTACGCCGAGGCCATTCTCGTCACCAAGCACATCCTCGGCGAGTCACCGTCGCCCATCGCGTACGACCGGGTGCCGTGGGCCATCTACTGCCACCCCGAAGTCGCGTTCGCTGGTCCCGGCGAGGAAGCCGCCCGCGAGGCCGGTCACGACGTGGTCGTCGCCAAGCACCAGTTTCGCGCCAACAGCCGTGCCCAGATCCTCGGCGAACTCGATGGCCTGGTGAAGATCATCGCCAAGAAGAACGCCGATGGCTCGGCCGGGCAGATCCTCGGCGTGCACATGGTGGGCCCCTGGGTCACCGAGCAACTCAGCGGCGGGTACCTTGCCGTGAACTGGGAAGCCACGGTCGCCGAGGTGGCCGAGTTCATCCAGCCCCACCCGAGCCTCACCGAACTGTTCGGCGAGACCGTGCTGTCGCTCACCGGCCGCAGCCTCAACGCCTGACCACCCCGAATTCCACACTCACGAGGAGCTGCACCATGGCCGACGTCACCCTCCCGCAACTGGGCGAGACCGTCACCGAAGGCACGATCACGCGCTGGTTCAAGAAGGTCGGCGACACCGTCACGGCCGACGAGGCCCTGTTCGAGGTGAGCTCCGACAAGGTCGACACCGAGGTGCCGTCGCCGGTTTCGGGCACTCTGCTCGAGATTCGCGCCAACGAGGGCGACACCGTCCCCGTGGGTGCGGTCATCGCCGTCGTCGGCGCCGGCGACGCGCCGGCCGCGGCGCCGGCACCCGCGGCCGCACCGGCTCCGGAGCCCGAACCTGCGCCCGCCCCCGAGCCCGTGCCGGTGGTCGAGGCGCCGGCGCCTGCTGCTGCGCCTGCGCCCGCTCCTGCCCCCGTCGCCGCTCCGGCTCCGGTTCCCGTCGCTGCGGCGCCGTCCGCCGCAGTCGACGCCGGGTCGCTCACCGGCGACAACCGGTTGCTCTCGCCGGTCGTGCGTCGGCTCGTGGCCGAGCACGGGATCAACCCCGACGACGTCACCGGTACCGGTCCCGGCGGCCGTATCACCCGCGACGACGTGCTCGACCACATCGACACCCTGTCGGCCCCCGCCCCTGCGGCAGCGCCCGCTCCCGCTGCACCGCCCGCAGCGGCTCCCGCTCCGGCTCCGGCTCCGGCTCCCGCTCCCGCTCCTGCTCCGGCTCCCGCTCCCGCTCCGGCGGCCGCACCGGTGGTGCACAGCGGCGAGCGCGACACCTCGGTGCCGCTCAGCAAGATCCGCAAGCTCACGGGTAGCCACATGGTGATCAGCAAGTCGGTCAGCCCTCACGCGTTCAGCGTGGTCGAGGTCGACTACGCCAACGTCGACGCCACCCGCGGCAAGGTGAAGGGCGAGTGGAAGGACACCGAGGGATTCAGCCTCACCTACCTGCCGTTCATCACCCGTGCGGTGGTGGATGCGCTGGGCGAGTTCCCGCATCTGAACGCCAGCGTCGGCGAGGACGAACTGGTCGTGCACCACTACATCGACGTCGGCATCGCCGTCGATCTCGACTACCAGGGCCTGCTGGTGCCGGTGGTGCGTGCCGCCGAGACGAAGCGCCTGCGGGCCATCGCCCGCGAGATCTCCGATCTCGCCAACCGTGCCCGCACCCGCAAGCTCAGCCCCGACGAGATCACCGGCGGCACGTTCACCATCACCAACAACGGCTCGTCCGGCAGCGTGCTCACGATGGCGATCATCAACCAACCGCAGGTGGCCATCCTCTCCACCGACGCCATCGTCCGCAAGCCCGTGGTGGCGCTGCTGCCCGACGGCACCGAGGCCATCGTCGTGCACCCGGTGGGTCATCTGGCGATGACCTGGGACCACCGCGGTTTCGACGGCGCGTACGCAGCGAACTTCCTGAGCCGCGTCAAGGAGATCCTCGAGACCCGCAACTGGAGCCAGGAGCTCTGATCGTGGCTGCCGCCGGTCCGCTCCGCGTCCGCTGGCTCGGGCGCGTGCCGTATCGCGAGGCACTCGCGCTGCAGCAGTCGATGTTCGAGCACGGTTCGCTCGACCATCTGCTGCTGCTCGAGCACCCGCACGTGTTCACCCACGGTCCTCGGGCCGATCTGTCCACCAACGTGCTCGTCGAGCCGGCCTCGGTGGGTGCCGAGCTGGTGCCGGTGAAGCGCGGCGGCAGGTAACGTTGCATGAACCAGGAGCAGGGCAATTGTTATACTTCAACACTTTTACATA
>JANOET010000282.1:0-3220 GCA_031413415.1 Acidimicrobiaceae bacterium | reverse complement strand
GAGACGAGTGTTGATCTCGGTGTTGTTGACGCCTGCCGCGAGTACCTGCAGCAAGACCTCGCCGGGCCTCGGCTGAGGAACGGGAACGTCGCAGTAGTCGAGCCTGTCGTAGCCGCCGTGACCTCTGGTCACCACCGCTTTCATCGTTGCCCGTCCGCGCGGGGCGTCGTTCGTTCGAGCCGACCATCGTCGTCAGTCGACCAGGGCGTCGCTGCGGACTCCGGCGCGCTCGAGATGGACAGGCAGCACACGGCCGTAGAGCTGGCGGGTGCGCTCGGGGCTGCCGACCATCCCAGGCTCGTCGACGTAGCTGAAGATCGCCACGTACCGCGGGCGACATCCGTCGAGGGGCGTGACACGGTGCAGTGAGTACCGACCCTTGAAGATCTGCAGGTCGCCTGGCTCGAGGTGCAGTGTGCGGACCAGTGTCGTGTCGCCGTCGAGCACCGCCTCCACGCCCGCGTAGTTCTCGTCGGTGGAGGTGCGCAGGTGCGGGCTGTACTCGAAGTCACCACCCGCGTCGGAGTTCTGGATTGCCAGGGTCACGGTGTAGTTGTTGGTGTCGAAGTGCCAGGGGAAGCCGTTGCCCGCTTCGGCCGTGTTGACGATGACGTCCGCCAGCGGGTCGGCGTAGCGGTGGAACCGGTCCTCGCCGAGCACGGCCTGCACGAACGGCGCGAACGCGGGCCACTCGTAGATTTCACGGAGGATGCTGCCCGGGCCGAAGTTGTCGGCCGGGACGAACGCGTTCGACCGGTCGTAGAAGCGACGCATCGGGTGCCGTGCGGGGAGGTCCGGCCGATCCTGGGTGAAGTAGGGGTTGGTGCGGTTGAAGTTGCGATGTCCGTGCGCCGCGACACGGTCGCATTCCTCGACCAGGTCGACGATTCGCTCGGATCGGACGAAGCCTTTCAGCACCGCGCAGCCGTCGGTCTCGATGGTTCCGCGCAGGCTGGTGATCAACGCATCGCGCGTCGAGCCGGACTCGTGGATCGGGTAGCGGAAGGTGTCGACGTAGTCGCTGGCCCTCGAGGTCACGGCGCCTCCCCTGTGTTGCAACGGATCTCGCTGATCTCGGAATGGATACTAACCGCACCCTCCATCGGCGGACGTGTGTGGAGTCCGCGGGTCAGCCGAGACGTTCGATGATGGTGGCGTTGGCCATGCCGCCGCCCTCGCACATGGTCTGCAGGCCGTAGCGGCCACCCGTGCGCTCGAGTTCGTTGAGCAGGCTGGTCATCAGCCGGGCGCCCGATGCGCCGAGCGGGTGACCGAGGGCGATCGCGCCACCGTTCACGTTCACCTTGCTCATGTCGGGGTGCAGTTCCTTCTCCCACGCCAACACCACCGAGGCGAAGGCCTCGTTGATCTCGGTGAGATCGATGTCGTCCATGGTCAGTCCCGCCTTGGCGAGCGCCTTGATCGTGGCGGGGATGGGTGCGGTGAGCATCAGACGCGGGTCGTCGCCGGCGAGAGCGAAGCTGACGAAACGAGCGCGCGGCGTGAGGCCGAGTCGCCGAGCCTTCTCCTCGCTCATGATCAGCATCGCCGAGGCGCCATCGGTGATCTGCGACGAGTTGCCGGCCGTGACGCGACCGCCTTCTTCTTCTGGACGGAACGCCGGCTTCAGCGCCGCGAGGGTCTCCATGGTCGTCTCGCGCAGGCCCTCGTCGACGCCCATCAGTTGGCCGTCGGCGCCCATCACCGGAATGATCTGCGTGGCGAAGCGACCTTCGTCGGTGGCCTGTCGGGCCAGCTGCTGCGAGCGAGCGCCGAACGCGTCCATGTCGTCGCGTGTGATGCCCCACTTGTCGGCGATCAGTTCGGCACTGATGCCCTGCGGCACCAGACCACCCTCGGGCGCGTAGCGGGCACTGACGGCGGGACCGAACGGGAAGCCGTACTTGCCGTCGGCCATCGCCGACCCCATCGGCACGCGCGTCATCACCTCGACGCCGGCAGCGACGACGATGTCGTACGCGCCGGCCATCACGCCCTGCGCGGCGAAGTGGGCGGCCTGCTGGCTCGAGCCGCACTGGCGGTCGATGGTGGTGCCGGGGACGCTGGACGGCCAACCGGCGGCGAGCACGGCGTTACGGCCGACGTTGAACGCCTGCTCGCCGACCTGCATGACGCAACCCATGACGACGTCGTCGATCAGTTCGGGGTTGATCTTCGTGCGCCCCTGCAACGCCTTCAACGTCTCGGCGGCGAGGTCGACCGGGTGCCAGTCCTTGAGCTTTCCGTTGCGGCGACCAAGGGGTGTGCGAACGGCATCGACGATCACGGCGGTGGTCATGGGGACTCCTTCTGCGCAACGGCGCACGGCAACTCGCGAAAGTCTGCCCGCGCGTTCTGCGGCCGCCGCAATCGGACGCGTCGGCCGTGTTCGCGGCTATCGGAGTTTTCCGAAGACCCGTTGGAGGGCCGCGAGATCCGTCTCGGTGAGGCTCTGCGCGAAATGTTGCTGCACCATCCTGCGGTAGGTGATGTTGGCGTCGCGCCACGCGCCGCGGCCGGTCGCGGTGAGGCTCACCGACACGGCGCGACGGTCCCCGGGAATGGGTGTGTGCTTGCGTCGCACGTAGCCCTCGTCCTCCAGTCGGTCGAGTCGTCGGGACAAACTGGACGGCAACTCGTCGAGCGCCTCGGCCAGTTCGTGGACGCGCATCGAGCCCCCGGCGTGGCGGATGGCGGCGAGGCAATCGAACCATGCGAGCGACAGGAAGTGCTCTTCCTGCAGCTGCGTGTCGACCTTGCGCTGCAACACGGTCGAGACCGTGCACAGCTGACGCCACAGCCCGATGCGCTCGGCGTCGAGGCGGGGCATGTCAGGCGGTGGCTTTGAGCGCTGCCGCGAAGGCGGCGAGTGCGAGGTCGATCTCGCGCTCGTTCACCACGAGCGGCGGCATCCAACGCAGCACCTTGCCGTACGTGCCGGCGTTCATGAGGATGAGGTGACCCTCATCGAGGCAGTGCTTCGTGATCGCGCTGACGCGTGCAGCGTCGCTGAACTCGGTGCCCACCATGAGGCCGAGCCCGCGCACCTGGGTCATCACCGGATGCTCGGCCTGCAACTCGCGGATGCCGGCCTGCAACTGCGAGCCGCGCTCATTGACGTTCTCGAGGAACGCAGGATCTTCCATGATCTCGATGGTGGCGAGCGCCGCCGCGCATCCCATGGCGTTGCCGCCGTACGTGCCGCCATGGCTACCGGTGG
>JANOET010000281.1:0-4419 GCA_031413415.1 Acidimicrobiaceae bacterium | reverse complement strand
GCGCTGATCGACGGCACCGCCGCCGGCGAACAGGCCTGATACGGAATCCGACCTGACACTGAATCTGTCTGACACTGATCTGAGGGGACGCACATGAGCAACGACAGCGCGGGACGCACGCCTCGTTCCACCTCCGGTGGGGCGCCGATGGGTTCCACCGTCGCCATCGTGGTCACGGTTGTCGCGGTGGTCCTCGGGTTCCTCATTCTGCGCAAGGTGAACGACGAGGGCGGCGGCAGCTCGGGCAGCGTCACGCCCGGCGCCACCTCGACGACGGCACTCGTCGACACGAGCAGCACCGCTGCAGTGGCCACGACCCAGCCGCCACTGCAGAAGCAGGGCACCAAGGTGCAGGTCGCGAACGCCAGCAGCACGGGCGGGGTGGCCAAGCAGATGTCCACCGCGCTCATCGCCGAGGGCTTCGACATGGCCGATCCCACCAACGCCAGCGTCGATCTCGACGTGAGCAAGGTCCTCTACAACGCGGCCGACCCGAACGGGCTGCCGGTCGCCAGTGCGCTGTCGGTCACCATGGGCGGCATCGTCGTCGAGCAGGCTCCCGCAGCGCCGCCCGTCGAGTCCACCGCGTTCGCGGCGGGGAGTGCGGTCATTCTGTTGTTGGGCAACGACTACGCCGGCAAGACCATCGCTCAGATCCAGGGTGCGGGTGCCACGACGCCGCCCACCACCACGCAGCCGCAGGTCACTGCAGTCGCCCCCACCACCACCTGAGACCCGAGTCGGCGCTTCCCCGCGAACTTGAGTTCCTGGTGAACGCAGCGCGAACTGAAGTTTCGCCGCGCGCTCAGTGCGCCTGGTAGTCCTGGATGCTCCGTCCGTGTGAACGATCGGTGATGACGGCCGCCCGCTCGCGGAACTCGGCCAGCAGCGCCGTGCCGTCGATGGTGAGCAGTTCGCGGTCACGCATCAGCACGTTGCCGGCCACGATGGTGGTGCGCACGTCGGTGGGCTGCAGGCAGTGGACGAGCGCGGCCGCGAGGTCGTGCAACGGTTGGCAGTGGAAACCGCTCAGGTCCACCAGGATGATGTCGGCCGCAGCGCCCGCTCGCAGCTCACCGATCTGGCCCTGCATTCCCAGCGCCGCCGCTGAGCCGGGCCCCGCCATGTGCATCGCCGCGACGCTGGGGAAGAACGTCGCGTCGTCGTTCAACTGCTTCTGCAGCATCGACGTGATGCGCATGCTCTCGAAGATGTCGAGCGTGTTGTTCGACGCGGCGCCGTCGGTGCAGTAGCCGACCGGCACGCCGACTTCGAGCAATTGTTTGATGGGTGTGAGCGGTCCGAGCGCGAACTTCAGGTACCCCTTCGGGCCGTGGGTGACGCCAGTCTTCGCGCCGTGCTGCGCGAGCAGTTCGATGTCGCGGGCGACGATGCCGTTGCCGTGGGCGATGATGCACCCGGCGTCGAGCACGCCGGTGATCTCGGCCACCTCGACCGGCGAGATACCGCGCGTGGCGATGCTCTTCTCGGTCTGCACGATGTCCTCGGCGATGTGCGTGTGCACCTTCACGCCCAACCGACGTGCCGCGTCGGCGGCGCCACGAAGGTCGTCGTCGTTCACCGTGTACGGCGCATGCGGGGCGATCGACGTGGTGATCCGGCCGTGGGCCTTTCCGTTCCATTCCTCTGCGAAGGCGACCGACTGCTCGAGTCCTGCGGGCCCCTGCGAACTGAAGAACGCGCTGCCCAGGTTCGCCCGCAGGCCACTGTCGATGACCGCCTGCGCAGCCTGGTGCATGAAGAAGTAGTGGTCGGCGAACGTGGTGACGCCGTTCTGGATCATCTCGGCGGCGGCGAGCAGGGTGCCCAGGTACACGTCGCGCTCGCCGACGTTCACCTCCATCGGCCAGATGTAGTCGTTGAACCACGCGTCGACGTGCACGTCTTCGGCCGCACCGCGGAACAGGGTCATCGCGGCATGGCAGTGCGTGTTGACGAGGCCGGGCATGGCGACCATGCCCTTCGCGTCGATGACCTCTCGGGCACTCGGCAGTCGCGCGGTGTCGGCGGCGACCGACGTGATGCGTCCATCGCGCACGAGGATGGTCGTCCCCGGTTCGAACTGCGCCGTGGCACCGGTGGTGTCGACGAGCGCGGTGCAGTTGACGATCGCGAGATCGGCCGCAGTCTCGGCGGAGAGGTCGGCGGCGGCGTCCATGGCGGGGGTGTCCATCGCCGGGAACCTAACCGAGGCGCGTCGGCGTCATCGACCGCGCAGCAGCTCCATCGCCGCGTGTTCGATGCACCAGATCGGCTCGTGCATGGCCTTCTCGATGCCGTAGCGCGAGGCGAGCGCGACGTGCTCGATGCGCTGGGCGACCTCGGGTGCGGCATCGCCGACGACGGCGGCCACCGGCGTGTCCGCGGCGGTGCACATCGCCTGCACGCCACCGATGACCTTGCCCTCGAAGCTCTGCTCGTCGAGGAAGCCCTCGCCGGTGATGACCAGGTCGGCGGCGACGATGTGGTCGTGCAGGTCGAGTTCGTCGGCGACGAGGTCGAAACCGGGCATCAGCCGTCCGCCCAGCGCGACCAGACCACCGGCCAAGCCGCCCGCGGCGCCGGTGCCGGGGATGCGGCGCACGTCGACGCCGTACTGCTCCTGGTAGATCTGGGCGAGGCGCTCGAGACGCCTCCCGAGCATGTCGACCTGTGCGGGCGACGCACCCTTCTGCGGGCCGAAGACCGGCGCCGCATCGGCGAACAGGGTCTGCACGTCGCAAGCCACCAGCAACTGCACTGCCTTCAGTCGGCTCGGTGCGGTGATGGCCCGCACGCAACCGAGTCCGCCGTCGGTGGTGGCGGAGCCGCCGAGGCACACCACGATCTTCTTCGCCCCGAGGTCGAGTGCCTGGTCGATGAGTTCGCCGGTGCCGGTGGTGGTGGCGGCCATCGCGTCGTTGCCCTCGGACCCACCGACGAGCGTCAGGCCCGAGGCGCGCGCCATCTCGATGACCGCGGTGTTGCGGTGCAGTCGCCATTCGGCCTCGACCGGATCGCCGAGGGGGCCGGTGACCGTGCTGACTCGGTTCGGGCCGCCGAGTGCCTCGAGCGTGCCTTCTCCGCCGTCCGCGACCGGCTGCTCCACACAGTCGTGACCGAGCTCCCAACAGGCGTGGCCGATGGCCGCGGCGACCTGCGCGGCGGTGGCCGTTCCCTTGAACTTGTCGACCGCCGCGAGCACTCGCATCCGTCCCAGGCTAGGGGCAGGCGTACAGTGCGGCCCATGGGAAACCTCGATGACGCTCTCTCGCTCGACGCCACCGGCCAGGCCGAGCTGGTGCGCACCGGCCAGGTCAGTGCGACCGAACTGGTCGGCGCCGCAGTGCAGGCCGCACACGACCGCAACGGCCCGATCAACGCGATCATCCATCCGCGCTACGAGGCTGCGCTGGCCGAGGCGGCGCAGTCCGACGCAGCCCACGCCGATCCTCGCGCAGGCGCGTTCGCCGGGGTGCCGATGGTGGTGAAGGATCTGGGATGCAACATCGGCGGTGAGCCGGCCCACGGCGGCACTCGCGCCCTGAAGGGCATCGACCACCGCGCGCCACACGACTCTGCGCTCTACCGCCGTTTCCGGCGGGCCGGTTTCGTCGCCATCGGCCGCACGAACACGCCTGAATGGGGCAGCACCATCACCACCGAGCCCATCGCGTACGGTCCGTCACGCAATCCGTGGAACCTCGACCACTCGACCGGCGGCTCCTCCGGCGGGTCGGCGGCCGCGGTCGCGGCCGGCATCGTGTCGGTCGGACACGCGAACGACGGCGGCGGCTCCATCCGCGTTCCCGCATCTGAATGTGGCCTGGTCGGTCTGAAGCCGACGCGCGGTCGAGTGTCGCTCGCGCCCGATGCGGCCGAGGGGTGGGCCGGCTACACGATCGACGGTGTCGTCACGCGCAGCGTGCGCGACGCAGCGGCAGTGCTCGACACCATCGCCGGCTATGAGGCCGGCGATCCGTACATGGCGCCGCCGTTCACCCGCCACCTGCGCGACGAGGTGGGCGTGACGCCGGGGCGTCTGCGCATCGGCGTGCTCAGTGGCGCCGCGCTCGACGGCCAGGTGCACCCTGAGTGCATCGCCGCGGTCGAGTCGGCCGCAGCGATGCTGGCCGCGGCCGGCCACCACGTGGAGGACTCCGCACCCGCGGCGATGTACGACCCGGGGTTCATCGAGCGCTTCATCACCGTGCTCGCCGCATGGACCGCGTACGACCTTCGCCTCTTGGAGGAGCTGCTCGGTCGCCCGGCCACCGACGACGACCTCGAACAGGACAACCTCGCGTTCGGAGCGATCGGCCGTTCGGTGTCCGCGGTCGACTATCTGGCCTGCCTCGATGCACAACACCGGTGGTGCCGAGACATGTTGTCGTGGTGGCATCCGTCTCCTGCATCTAC
>JANOET010000280.1:0-24846 GCA_031413415.1 Acidimicrobiaceae bacterium | reverse complement strand
AGCGGTTCCTGTCGCAGCCGTTCTACGTGGCTGAAGTGTTCACGAGCGTGCCCGGTGAGACCGTTCCGGTCGCCGAGACGGTCGAGAGCTTCGACGCCATCCTCCGTGGCGAGCTCGACGAGGTCCCCGAGCAGGCGTTCTTGAACGTCGGCGGCGTGGACCAGGTGCTGGCGAAGGCCAAGGCCCTCCAGGAAGGCGCTGCCTGATCATGGCAACGATGACGGTCGAGCTGGTGTCGCCGGAGAGGATGCTCTTCTCCGGCGAGGCCACGCAGGTCATCACCCGCACCCTGGGTGGTGGCGAGATCGCGTTCCTGCCCGGTCATGCCCCGTTCCTGGGTGCGCTCACCGAGAACCACACGCGGATCACGCTCGCCGACGGCACCGTGCTCGACGTGGCGGTGCACGGTGGGTTCGTGCAGGTCAGCGGCGACACGGTCAGTATTCTCAGCGACGTCGCCGAGCTCGGCGAGCAGATCGACCCCGGTCGGGCGCTCACCGCCAACGAGCGCGCCGAAGAAGCGCTCCGCAAGGAACACGATGCCGAGGCGGTCGCCGCGCTCAGCCGTGCCCATGCGCGCCTCAACGCCTCGGGCGGCATGACCGGCGTCGCATCGCACTGACGCTTCCCGGCCGGAGAGGCCTGGGTCTAGTCTCGTCACATGTCCGATCCCTTGCCGTTCACGTCCGCCCTCGTCACGGGGGCGTCGAGTGGCATCGGTGAGGCCATGGTCGAGTTGCTCGCGGAAGCCGGCATCTCGACGGTGGTGGTCGCACGCCGCCGCGACCGGCTCGATGAACTCGCCGCTCGATTCGAGCACGTCGAGGTCCTCGACGCCGACCTGACCACGAAGAAGGGTCTCGCGGCCGTTGCAACGAGAGTGGCCGACACGGCGTTGCCCATCGATCTCGTCGTGAACAACGCCGGGTTCGGCACGTCGGGCGAGTTCCACGAACTCGACGCCGATCGGCTGGACCGCGAGGTGCAGCTGAACATCGCCGCGCTCACGCGACTCAGCCATGCGGCGCTGTCCGCGATGATCCCTCGTGGTCGCGGCTACCTGCTCAACGTCTCCAGCGTCGCCAGTTTCCAGCCGGCTCCGAAGCTGGCCGTGTATGCGGCGACGAAGGCCTACGTCACCAGCCTCACCGAGAGTCTGCACGAAGAGGTGCGTGGCACGGGCGTGCACGTCACCGCGTTGTGCCCGGGCCTCACCCGCACCGAATTCCAGAGCGTCAGTAGCACTGACTCGTACGCCGGGAAGTACCCCACGTTCGCATGGCTCGAAGCACGCGAGGTCGCGCAGGCGGGACTCGACGACGTCGCTCGCGGCAAGGCCCTCTCGGTGCCCGGCGTGCTCTACAAGGGCATGGTCACGGGCAGCAGCGTCATGCCGCGCGGCCTGGCCCGCCGCCTCGCCAGCCTCGTCCAGCGCTGACAGCGGGCCGGGTCAGTAGTCGACGGCGGCGAAGGCGCTGAGCTTGTCGATGCGGTGACGGGCGTCGATCATCCGCACGGTGCCGCTCTTCGAGCGCATCACCAGGCTCTGTGTGCGGGCGCTCGAGTGCGTGTACCGCACGCCGCGGAGCAATTCGCCGTCGGTGACACCGGTGGCGGCGAAGAAGCAGTTGTCGCCCTTCACCAGGTCGTCGGTGGTGAGCACCGCCGACAGGTCGTAGCCGAGATCGATGGCGGCCTGGCGCTCGATCTCGTCGCGTGGCGCCAGCAGACCCTGGATCTCACCGCCCATGCACTTCAGCGCGGCTGCCGCCGTGACGCCCTCGGGCGTGCCCCCGGTGCCGATGAGGACGTCGACGCCGGCGTCGGGCCACGCCGTGGCGATGGCGCCGAAGATGTCGCCGTCGGTGATGAGCTTCACCCGGGCGCCCGACGCGCGGACCTCGGCGATGAGGTCGGTGTGACGGTCGCGGTCGAGGATGACGACGGTGAGGTCGCGAACGCTCTCGCCCTTCGCCTTGGCCACCCAGCGCAGGTTTTGGGTGGGGGTCGCCGTGATGTCGATCGAGCCGGCGGCGTCGGGGCCGACGGCGATCTTGTGCATGTAGACGCACGGACCGGGATCGAACATGGTGCCGCGCTCGCTGACGGCGATGACCGCGATCGCGTTGGCACGGCCGTACGCAGTGAGTGTGGTGCCGTCGATGGGGTCGACCGCGACATCGGTGAGCGGTGCGGTGCCATCGCCGACGTGCTCGCCGTTGAACAACATCGGTGCTTCGTCCTTCTCGCCCTCACCGATGACGACGATGCCGTCCATCGGCACCGTGCTGAGCACGGTGCGCATTGCGTCGACGGCGGCGCCGTCGGCGCCGAGCTTGTCGCCACGGCCGACCCATCGGGAGGCAGCGAGAGCGGCGGACTCGGTGACGCGTACGAGCTCCATCGCGAGGTTTCGGTCTGGCTTCTGCGAGTTGGCGATCATCACCTCTCACCGTACCTCGCGACGCCCGTGTCGAACCCAAGGAACGCGGAGACGTACTGGTTCGACGCGGGCGCCGGAGGGCTACTTGGATTGTCGGTACAGCCGCACGTGATCCGGCACCGGCCGGCGGAGACGACTGCGTTCGCGGCTGATGCGAACCTCGTCGTGCCGGGGGTGATGGAACTGCGGGTACAGGATGGCGTGGTTCTGCCACATGGGGGTCTCCTCGTGTGAGTGGATGGTTGATGGTGATCTGGCGCGCAAGCGAGCGCACATGGTGCCTGCGCGACCGGTGACGACGAATGCGTCAGGCGGTGATGCCGCACCCGCCGTCGGGGCGCGCTCCACGGCAGGTCGTGACTGAGTACATCGACATCATGGGGCACCTCCTTCGGTCGTGAGTGATGACGGAACCATGCCAGTTCGAGGCACGACGTGTCGAACGATTAACGCGCCGTTATCTTTCGCCGTGTGACGGCCATCGACGCAGTGCGGTGCATCACCACCCGCGACCTCAGCGAGCCCCGCCTGATGCAGGCTGGGCGAGCGATCGCGTACGGCGTGTCGGAGGCAGACGCGTCGTGGCTGCAGGTGCACCCACTCGACGGCTCACCGCCAGTTCGGTTGGCCGAGACCACCGGTCTGCGTACCGGTCGGGGAATGGGCGGCGGCGGCTGGTGCGCCACGCCGAACGAGGCGGCCGTGGTGTACGTCGGCGGCGACGGCAACCTGTGGCTGCAGTCACTCGACGGCGCGCCTGCGCACCAGATGACCGATCACGGCCCGGACCGCAGCGCGGTCGCTCCTGTCGTCTCGGCCGATGGCGCAAATGTCGCGTACCTGGTGGACCTGGCCGAGGTCCGAGTGGTCGAAATCGACACGCGACGCACCACTCGGGTCGACGACGCCGGCGCCGACTTCGTCATCGATCCGGTGTGGTCGCCGGCAGGCGACCTGTGCTGGGTCGAGTGGGACGTACCCGACATGCCCTGGGACCGGACGCGTATCGCCCGAGTGCAACGCTCCAGCGGCGAGCAGGATCGGCTCGCGCCGACCGGTGCGGTGCAACAGGTCCGCTTTCTCGCGGACGGCACGATGACGTGCGTCGACGACGTCGGCGGGTGGCTGAACGTTCGCGTCGGTGATCGCCCGGTCGTCGTCGAGGCGTTCGAGCACGCCGGTCCCACCTGGGGCCCGGGCCAGCGATCGTACGCCGTGTCACCCGACGCGACTTTGGTGGCGTTCTCGCGCAACGAATGTGGCTTCGGGCGGCTGTGCGTGGCGTCGCTCGTCGACGGGTCGGTGCGCGAAGTGGCTCGCGGCGTGCACGGGCAGTTGTCGTGGCAGGGCGATCGACTCGCCGCACTGCGCACGGGAGCGCGCACACCGACGCAGGTGGTGGTGTACGACGCGCACACCTGGGAACGCACGATCGTCGCCACGGGGCACGACGTCGAGTGGGCCGACGACGCACTGGTGGAACCGCAGGCGTTCCAGATCGGCACCGACATCGGCGACGTCCACGCTCGGCTGTATCGCGCCGACGCCGACCACGACGCCGAGCACGGTCGGCTCATCGTCTGGCTCCACGGCGGACCCACCGACCAGTGGCAGGTCACGTACATGCCACGCATCGCGTACTGGCGCTCGCGCGGATGGCACGTGCTCGTTCCCGATCATCGCGGCTCGACGGGACATGGCCGCGAGTACCAGCAGGCGCTGCGCGGCCGATGGGGTGATCTCGACGTCGCCGACATCGTCGCGGTCACGCGGTGGGCTCAACAGCAGGGTCTGGCGGGTCCGGAGGGCACCGTCGTGTTCGGCAGCTCGGCGGGTGGTTTCACCGCGCTCGGTGCGGTCGCCGCGGCCGGCGACGCCTACGCGGCCGTCGTCGTGCTGTACCCGGTCACGGATCTGGTCGACCTTTCTGAACGGAGCCACCGCTTCGAACGGCACTACACCGACACGCTCGTCGGTCCGCTTCCCGAGTTCCTCGACGTGGCCCGCGACCGTTCGCCGGCGCAGCACCCGGACCGATTCGTTCACACGCCGCTCCTGGTGCTGCACGGCGACGTGGATCCGGTGGTGCCGCTCGAGCAGAGCCGCACGTTCGTCGAGCGAGTCCGGGCCGCCGGTGGCGACGCCACATTGCACGTCTACGAGGGCGAGGGGCACGGCTTCCGCCAGCGCGACAACCAGCTCGACGAATATCGTCGCGTCGAAGAGTTCCTTCACAGAATCTGCGACTAGCGTCGCGGGCGTGACCGACGACTGGAACCCCAACGACCCCGACGCAACTCGGGTGCACTACGACTTGGCGGCCTGGTCGTTCGACCAGCAGGCCGAGCTCGCGGCCGACCTGGCCGACGCCGACATCCCCCACACCTGGGACGGCGCCGAGCTGGTCGTTCCCGAGGATCGTGAGGCGGACGCCGACGCCATCATCAACGCGGTCGAGCAACGCCTGCGCATCGTCTACGACGACGACGGCGAGGTCGAAGGCGGCGACGAGATGAACATCACGATCAAGGACGAAGTCCTCCCCGAAGCCGTTCCCCTCGACGACGACGATGGCGCCACCGAGTACGACTTGGGCGATTGGGAGGTCGACGAACGCGACGCGCTCACCCGCGCGCTCGTTCGCCAGGGCCACCCGCACCGCTGGGAAGGTGTGGTGCTGCTCGTGCGGACCACCGACGAGGCGCTCGTCGAGTCGCTGCTCGACCTCATCGAGGCCGGTGAGTCCGTGGAACTCGTCGCCGACGAGGCCGACGAGCATGCCGAGGACGATCGCCTGCCCTTCGAGACGCTCACCACCTTCTTCCTGGCGGGCGAGCGACTGAAGCGGAACCCGCTCGACCCCGACGGCCTCGAGGACCTGCTCGCCGCGTGCGAGGTCGCCGAGCCGGAGCGCCCTCCGTTCGGTGTGGACCAGCGGCTGTGGGAGCGCACCTGCGCGCTCGCCGACGACTTGGCCGGCGCACTGGTCGACGAGGACCTGCCCGACGAAGACACCGCCCGCGAGGTCGCAGAAGAGCTGCACGACCTCCTCCGCCCCTACATCTGATGGTGCCGAACCACTGATGTTGCTGGCCGAGCTGCAGATCTGGCACACGCGGCCGGTCACGCCGACGCGCCGCGTGGCGCTCGGCCACCTCGTCCTGCCCACGGATCCCGCACCCGGGCTGGGGGGAGTGCTGCTCGCTGCGGTCGTCGCTGCATACCTGCCGAGTGTCGACGACGAATTCGCGCCCGACATCAGCCGCCTCATCGACCAGGTGGCTCGCGGTGATCGCATCGTGCAGCCACGCCTGCAGCACCGCTATCAGGTCGACCGCCACGGGCTGGCGACCAGCGTGCACCAACTGACCGGTGACGCCGATCACGTCGAGTTCGATCTGCACTCGATGGGTCGACCGTTGTCGCAGGTGCTCGGCGCCGTCTACGCGCTGGAACGGTTCGATCTCGGCATCCGCCGTCAGGTGGCTCCCGTGCTGCATCGGGCGATGCGGTGGAGCGGTCCCATCGGGCCGTCGTTCGTGGCCGACATCACCGGCGTCGACCGCGCCGACCTGGTGGGCGTGAAGGATCCGCGAGTCTGGGCGCTCGAAATCCTCGGCTTCCCGGTGGGCACGGCCAAGGTGAGCAAGAAGGACGTGATGGCTCGCTTCCGCACGCAGCTCCGTGCCGCGCACCCCGACCACGGTGGCAACGACGCCGACGCCGGCGCAGCGATCGAACGGCTCGGCGAGGCGCGACGCATCCTGCTGGAAAAGCTGGCGTGACCCGTCTGCTGCTGTACCCCGGTGCTGGCAGCGACCGCAACCATTCGTCGTTGCTCGCCATCGAGCGTGCGGTCCGGCCGATGCGCACCGTGCGCGCCGACTTCTCGTATCGGCTCGCTGGTCGCAAGGCGCCCGACCGCCCGTCCGTGCTGCTGCAGACCGTGCGCGACGAAGCGACACGACTGCGTCGTGGCGGTCTCGTCCTCGGCGGCCGGTCGATGGGCGGCCGCATCTGCTCGATGGTCGTCGGCGACGAGATCGACCCGGTGCCGGCCAAGGGATTGGTGCTCGTCTCGTATCCCCTGCACCCACCCGGCAAGCCCGATCGGTTGCGGGTCGAGCACTTCCCGCGGCTCACCGTGCCATGCCTGTTCGTGTCGGGCACGAACGACGCGTTCGGCACGCGCCGCGAGCTGCAGAAGTGGACGCGCACCATCCCGGGCGACGTCACGCACGTGTGGGTCAAGGACAAGGGGCACGACCTGAAGGGTGCCGACGAGCAGATCGCCGTCGCCGTCGCCGATTGGGTGTCACGCCTCTGACAGGGTGGGGTCCTCGGGGTTCAGCGTTTCGAGCTCGAGATGTGCGGTCTCGGGGTACAGCCGCCACGCCAGCACCGCCGCGAACAGTTGGCCGGCACCCATTGCGGCCATCGCTGCGCCGAAACTCCACCCCTGGTCGCGTGCCCAGCCCACGAAGAGAATGCCGACGCTACCGCTGAGCAGGGCAGTTGCGCTGATAAGACCGTTGGCCCGGCCCCGGTTGCCGGTGGGGAACAGCTCGGCCCGGTACACCTGATAGGCCGGATAGGCGATGGCGCCGGCGAGTCCACCGGCGACGACGGCGGCCCACATCGCGGTGCCACTGGTGCTGAAACCGAGCACGATGAACGCCGTCGACAATGGGGTGCAGACGATGATCAGCATGCGACGTCCGAACGCGTCGGCCAGTCGCCCGCCGACGATCAGCCCGATCGACGCCGGTGTGCCCGTGAGCAGCGCGAACAGGGCGATTCCGCCGCCGCTGTAGCCGCGGATGTCGTCGAGGTAGCGGTTCTGGAAGAACGACGCAGGGGCGATGAACAGACTCGAGGTCATCGCCACCGTCGCCACCAGCATCAGTCGCCTGCGGTTCATCGGCTGTGCGATGCGGTGCACCTTCTGGAACCGCCGGGTCTCGAGCAGTTGACGCATCAGGCTGATGGCCACCGGGATCCACAGCAGAGAGAGCACGTAGACGAGACGCCACCCCTCGTCGCCCAGGTCGGCCAGCTTCAACGCGCTGGCGGCCACGCCGGCGCCGAGACCGGCCGACATCGCCAACACGCTCACGGCGTAGGCGCGGCTGCTGCGCGGCATGTCCTCCGCGGCGGCAACGCCCGCGAGCAGCGACAGGGCGATACCCATCGGCCGGGCGACGGTCTGCGAGGCCACCAGGGTCCAGAAACTCGGCGCTGCAGCGCCGAGCAGACAGAACAGGGGCGCGAGCCAGGCGGCGAGCACGATCGTGCGACGGCGGCCCAGGCGGTCGGCGAGCACGGCGAACGGCAGGGCGAGCAGGACACCCAGTCGGACCACGGCACCGCCGACGCCCTGGCCACGGTCCGAGATGCCGAAGGTGTCGGCCGCGAAGTTCGCGGTCTGGGTGAAGAGCGTGTTGGCGAATGCCGCCGACATCGCCGCCATGGCGAGCAGGGCGAGCGTGCGGGCCTGTCGTTCGTTCAGCTGGTCGGGTGGTGCCCACCACGGGCTGGGCGCCCCCTCGGGCCGTCGGTGCCGCAGGGAGTGTCCGATCGGCCGGGAGAACAGCCATCCGAACCAAGGGATCGCGATCGACCAGGTGATGGTTTCGCGCACCTGATCGGCGCTGGTCTCGACCGTGCGGCGGTACGTGTGCAGCGGCCCGTGGGCCTGTTCGAAGGTGCCGTCCTCGGCCCGATGCTCGTCGAGCAGGTCCGAGCGTGGACGCAACGCCAGGTCGGCCTCGGGCGATCCGGCCGGCCACGCCAACGTGATGGTGTGTTGGCGGGCCCGCACCGCACGGAGGTTATCCGTGTCGACGGGGCCACGCCCCGACGTGCCCCCCACTGTCGGTCGCGACCGGCCATACTGGTCGCCGCCATGACCGACGACGCGCGCATTCTCATTCGGCGGGCGGGTCCGCTCCGCGGGGAAGTTGCCATCCCCGGAGCGAAGAACTCCGTCCTCAAACTGATGGCGGCCACGCTGTTGGCCGACGGCGAGTTCACGCTGTCCAACGTGCCCGACATCGTCGACGTGGGCATCATGGCCGACCTGCTCGCCGCGATCGGCGTGCGCAGCGCACGAGTTGCGCCCGGTCTGTTGCGCCTGACGAACACCGGCGACATCACCCCCGTGGCGCCGTACGAACTGGTCGAACGCATCCGCGCCAGCATCAACGTGCTCGGCCCGCTGCTCGGTCGATTCGGCAGGGTGTCGCTGTCGCTGCCCGGTGGCGACGACTTCGGCAGCCGACCGATCGACATGCACCTCAAGGGACTCGAAGCGATGGGTGCCACGTTCGAGATCCGCCACGGCGTGGTCGAGGCGTCATGCGATCGGCTGCACGGCGCAAACGTGACGCTCGAGTTCCCCAGCGTCGGAGCCACCGAGAACATTCTCACGGCCGCAGTGTGTGCCAAAGGCACGACGGTCATCGACAACGCAGCCCGCGAGCCCGAGATCGCCGACCTGTGCCACTTCCTCGTCGGTATGGGCGCGAACATCGAGGGCATCGGCACGTCCACCCTCACCGTGCACGGCGTCGAACGCGACGAGCTCCACGCCACCGACCACGCAGTCGTACCCGACCGCATCCAAGCCGCCACCTATCTCGCCGCAGTCGCGGTGAGCGGTGGGGAGGTGGTGCTCCGGGGCGCTCGCGCCGATCACATGGACATGCTCCTGCGCCGCTTCCACGACATGGGCCTCACCGTCACCTCGATGGGTGAGGGAACCGAGTCGTCACTGGCCGTGTGGGCGCAAGGTCGCCTGCGCAGCATCGACGTCGCGACCTTGCCCTACCCCGGCATCGCCACCGACTACAAGCCACTCATCGTCACGATGCTCGCCGTGGCCGACGGTGTGGGGATCGTCACCGAGAACCTGTACCCGGGTCGGTTCCGGTATGTCGAGGAACTGCAGCGGCTCGGTGCCGACATCCGTGCCGATGGACACCATGCCGTGGTGCGTGGAGTGCCGCTGCTCAGCGGCGCGCCCGTCCGAGCCCCCGACATTCGCGCCGGTGCAGCGCTCGTGGTCGCCGGGCTTGCCGCCGACGGCGAGACGTCGGTGGCCGGCGTGCACCACGTGGATCGCGGCTACGACGATCTCGTGGGCCGGCTCGCCGCGCTCGGCGCCGACATCGAACGCGTCGGCTGACACCGCACCGCGACCCACCGGGACGCGACGCACCGCGTCGCGATCAGGCGTCGCCGTCGGTGGGTGTCTGCTTGCTCTTGACGCGTTTCTTGGCGAGGTAGAGCAGTCCGGCGATGATCGCGATCGGGCCGAGGACGAGCAGAATCTCGTCCCACCCTCCCTGGTGAGCCAGCATCCGGTCAGCTTACTGTGATGATCACGAGCACGTCCGTGGTGACGTGGCTTTCGACCTCGTAGGTGCCGGGTTCGTCGAGCGTGAAGTTCATCGTGGCCATCTCGCCCTTCGACGCCGCCTGTTCGAAGTCGATGCCGTGCACGTGGAACTCGTCGTCGGCGTTCGGGTTGGTGATGTTCAGCGTGATCTCGCTCCCGGCCGTCACCCGCTCGATGCGATCGTCGCCGCTGTCGGTGCCGACGACGACGTCGATCTGCACCGGACCGGACAGGACGCTGCCCTCCGTGGTGGTGTCGTCGTCGGCCGTGGTGTCACTGTTGGCCGTGGTGTCGGCTCCGACGGTGGTCTCGACGGTCACGGTGGAGGGTGCGGTGTCGCTGGTCGCCGCGTCGTCGGACCCGCACGCCATCAGCGTGAGGCCGAGGGCCGAGATGAGTGCCAGGGCACGGAGTGGTCGCATGAGTCGCAATCCTAAGGTTCGTCCTGGTTCAATGGTCGTCCGCCTCCCGACGAAAGTTCCCGCGAGAAGAGATGCGAGCTCAAGTGGCAGCAACCATCGACATCATCCGACCTGCGCTGCAGGCCGATGGCGGCGACGTCGTGCTCAAGGAGGTCGACGAGGCCACCGGCATCGTCTACGTCACCCTGGTCGGTGCCTGCGGCACCTGCCCCTCCAGCACGGTCACGTTGAAGGCCGGCATCGAGCGCATCATGCGCGATCGCGTCGACGGTGTCACCGAAGTCGTCAACGTCCCCGACCCTGAACTCGTCGGCCCCGGATGAATCGACGCTCGATGCCCGTCCCCGAGCTGTTCGACGCAGCGGTCGGCGGCGATCGGTCGGCGCTCGCCCGGCTGCTGTCGCTCGTCGAGCGTGGTGGTGACGACGCCCGCGCCATCGGCCGCCTTTCGTACCCGCGGTCCGGTCCCGGCTACACGGTGGGCCTCACCGGAGCCCCCGGCGCCGGGAAGAGCACGCTCACGTCGGCCACCATCGGTCATCTCCGATCCCTCGGCGAAGAGGTCGCAGTGCTGGCCATCGACCCGTCGTCCCCCTTCACCGGTGGCGCCATTCTCGGCGACCGGGTCCGTATGCAGGATCACGCCACCGACGACGGCGTGTTCATCCGCTCGATGGCCACACGCGGGCATCTCGGTGGACTCTCGCTGGCAGCGCCCGAGGCAGTGCGGCTGCTCGATGCCGTGGGCAAACGCTGGATCCTGGTCGAGACCGTCGGTGTGGGTCAGGTCGAGGTCGAGATCGCCGGCAAGGCCGACACGACCGTCGTCGTCGTCAACCCCGGCTGGGGCGACTCCGTGCAGGCCAACAAGGCCGGCTTGATGGAGATCGCCGACGTGTTCGTCATCAACAAGGCCGACCGCAAGGGAACCGAGGAGACTCGTCGCGACCTCGAACAGATGCTCGAGCTCAGCGACCTCGCCCACGACGCATGGCGGCCGCCCATTCTTCCGGTGGTCGCCACCGAGAAGCGAGGCGTCGACGCGCTGTGGTCCACCGTGCAGGCCCACCGCGACCACATCATCGCCAGTGGCGAACTGCATCGACGTCGCGAGTTCCGGCTGCGCGAGGAGCTGCGCGAGATCGTCGCCCGTCGGCTCGAGCAACGCGCTCGCGAGATCGTCACGGGTGACCGTTGGGTCGAACTGCAGGACGGCGTGGTGGGCCACCGCATCGACCCGTGGTCGGCGGCGGACGAAATGTTGAGGTCCGTCGGCGCGTAAGGTGCGGGGCCATGGGCGAACTGGTGTTGGTGGACCGCCGCGACGATGGCGTCGCCGTCGTCACGCTGAACAATCCGAAGGTGAACGCGCTGTCGCAGGCGCTGTTGGCCGAGTTGCGCGACGTGGCGCTGGAGCTGTCCGCCGAGCCACCGGGCGCCGTGGTCGTGACGGGTGGCGAGCGCATCTTCGCCGCCGGTGCCGACATCAGCGAGTTCGGCGGTCCTGCCGAGGCCAGAGCCATCGCCGAGGGCTTTCACCGCGCGTTGAACGCGGTGGCGGCGATCCCGCGGATCGTCATCGCTGCCGTGTCGGGCTACGCGCTGGGCGGGGGTTGTGAGCTGGCGTTGGCGTGTGATTATCGAATTGCGTCCGAGCGCGCGGTGTTCGGGCAACCCGAGATTCTGCTCGGCATCATCCCCGGCGGCGGGGGCACGCAGCGACTCGCCCGTGCGGTTGGCGCCGCTCGAGCGAAGGAACTGATGGTGACCGGTCGCCAGGTGAAGGCCGACGAGGCCCTGCGGATCGGTCTGGCCGACGAGGTGGTGGCACCCGAGGCCCTGCACGAGCGGGCTTCGACGTTCGCAGCCGAACTGGCCAGAGGCGCTGTCCAGGCGCAGGCATTGGTGAAACGGGCAGTCGACGAGGGCATCGAGACCGACCTCGGTGCAGGTCTGCGTCTCGAACGCGGTCTGTTCGAACTGGTGTTCCACACCGACGACAGCCGCCTCGGTGTGGCGAGCTTCCTCGCCAACGGCCCGGGCAAAGCCGAGTTCACCGGTCGCTGACCGTGGTCGGGTCCGACCCCACGACGTCGCGAGCCGCGTACCAGCCGGCCCTCGACGGTGTACGCGGGTTCGCCGTCGCGCTGGTGCTGCTGTTCCACGGCGGCTTCTCGTGGATGACTGGCGGTTACGTGGGAGTGTCGGTGTTCTTCACCCTCTCCGGCTTCCTCATCACCGGCCTGCTGCTGACCGAGCACGACCGCGACGGCTCGATCTCGCTGCGGTCGTTCTACGTCCGCCGACTTCGTCGGCTGATGCCGGCCAGCCTTCTGTGCCTGGCCGCCGTGTCCGTCGCCGCATCGCTGGGCGAGTTCGGTGGCCTCCCGAACGTGCGCCGCGACATTCTCGCGGCGCTGTTCCAGGTGGCGAACTGGAACGCGCTCGCCAACGGCACCGGTTATGCGGACCTCATCGCCCGCACGGCTGGTCAATTGGGCCCGGTCGACCACTTCTGGTCGCTGTCGGTGGAGGAGCAGTTCTACTGGGTGTGGCCATTGGTGGGTCTGTTCGGGCTGGCTCGACTGCGTCGCCGTGGCGGGAGTGCGAGGGTCGCACTCGCAGTGACGGCCGCGCTGGCGGTGGCCGTCGCGCCCGTGATCGCCGCAGTGTGGGGAGCGAACGCTGCGTACTGGGCGACCCCTGCCCGGCTCGGCGAGATTCTGGTCGGCGCCGCGCTGGCCGCGTTCGTGAAGGGCCGCACGGTCGGGTCCAGGGCCGTGCCCTGGATGGGGCTGGGTGGGTTGTCGGTCATCGTCGCAGCGTCGGTCATGTGGCCGAGGTCGGGCGGGCCGGCCTACGGCGGTTGGCTCGGAGTGTTCTCCCTCGCCTCGGCTGCTCTGATCCTCGGTCTGCAGGTGCCAGGTCCGCTGCAACGGTCGTTCAGCGTGGCCCCGTTGACCCATCTCGGGCGCATCAGCTACGGCGTGTACCTGTACCACTGGCCGCTGTTCGCTGCACTCACGCCACAGCGTCTGGGATTGTCGCCTTGGTGGCTGTTCGCGGTCCGCATCGCCGCGACGCTGGTGGTCGCCGAGCTGTCGTACCACCTGCTCGAACAGCCGGTCCGTCACGGCATGGCGCCACCATGGCGGGTCGCGTGGGGTGTCGTCGGCTCGATCGCCGCACTGAGCGTGCTGGTGCTTGCGATCGTGCCTGGTCCGGAGCCGGCGTTCGGCGGTTCGACCGACGTGCCTCGGTCGTTTGCTCCACCGAGCGCGATCACAATGATCGCCTCATCGCCGGCAGTCACATCGACCACGACCGCGAGCTCATGGGTGCCGGCCACGACGTCGAGCTCATCCGAGCCGACCACGTCCAGCACGGCCGTGCCGCTCGGGCCCGCAACGGTGCTGCTCGTCGGTGACTCCACTGCGGTTGCTCTGTCGGAGGGGCTGTTCCGGTGGGCGAACGCGCACCCGGGCCAACTGCAGGTCGCGTCTCTCGCGGAGCCGGGGTGCGGGCTGATCCGCGAGGGCAGCATGCTGGGCGACGACGATGAGCAGTTCAAGAAGGCGTGCCGCGAGGTGTTCTCGGAGGACCTCCCAGCGTTGCTGCGCACCGCGGTTCCCGACGTCGTGATGGTCATGGTCACGCTGCCCGACGTGGTGGCGCGTCAGTGGAGCGAGAACGAAGGTCCGTTGCGGCCAGGTGACCCGCGGTTCGCCGAGCGGGTGCGGCGCGACTACGACGCGTTCTCATCAGCGATGCGGGATGTCGGCGTGGCACGAATGCTCTGGGTCGTGCCGCCACCTCCGAGCGCTCGGTGGATGAGGTCGTTCGTGGACCCCATCACCCACACAGAATGGGCGACGTTCGTCGCCATCATCGAAGGCGTGGCGGCGAGCGATCCGACACGGTCGACGGTGGTCCAGCTCGACGACTGGATGCGTGTCAACGAGCCCGCTGATGGCTCGATGCGACCCGACGGGCTTCATCTCACGCCCACGGCGGCAGACCTCGTGATGCGCGACTTCTTCGGAGCCGAGCTGCTGTCCGCGGTCGGCCGTTGAGCCGCCGAGGGAGGCTCCTCTCCCGCCGACTCAGACCGCCCAGGCGACGACGCCCATCTCGACCGCGGAGATGAGATCGGGATGCGACGGCAAGGCCCGCACGGTGATGCCGTACGGTCCGGCCTCGCCCACCGAGTAATCGGCCACCCAGACGTCGCCGTCGTCGTGGCGGAGGGTCACCATCCGCGGGGCGCCGATGAACTCGCCCTCGCTGTCGATGGGACCGTGGAGCGCCTGCACGGTGATGGACGTGGGCTCGATGCCGTCGATGTCGACGTGGGCGAGCACATGACGCTGGTCGCCTTCGTGCGCCGGCGAGGTGTCGGCCTGAATGTCGACGACCTTCACCGCCGGCCAGGCGGTGCGCACGTGCCGCTTCCACTGCGCCAGGTCGGCCGCGGCGGCTGCGTGATCGGCGAGCGCATGTCGCGAGTTGGCCGCAGCTGGCTCGTAGAGCTCGGTGGTGTAGTCGCGCACCATCCGGGCCGCGGTGACGAACGGTCCGAGCGTGCGCCAGTTGTGCTTCATCTTGTCGACCCAGCCCACGGGCACTCCGTCGGCAGCTCGGTCGTAGAACAACGGCACGATCTCGCGCTCGAGGAGACCGAACATGCTGGTCGCCTCACGTGCGTCGCGACGCCCGAGGTCGGGATCGTCGTCGGCGGAGTTGATGGCCCAGCCGTTCTCACCGTCGAAGCATTCGTCCCACCAGCCGTCGAGGATGCTGCAGTTCAGCGCGCCGTTGAGCGCTGCCTTCATACCGCTGGTGCCACAGGCTTCGAGCGGGCGGCGAGGGTTGTTCAGCCACACGTCGCAGCCGTGATACATGGTGCGGGCGATGGCCATGTCGTAGTCGGGGACGAACACGAAACGATGGTTCACGTCGAGCTGGCGGGCGAAGATCTCGATGTCGCGGATCATGTCCTTGCCCGGCTGGTCGTGCGGGTGCGCTTTGCCGGCGAAGACGAACTGGACCGGCTTGTCGGCCGACAGCAGCATGCTGCGCAACCGGTCGGGCTGCGAGAGCAGCAACGTGGCCCGCTTGTACGTGGCGAAGCGGCGTGCGAACCCGATGGTGAGTGCCTTCGGGTCGAGCAGTGCATCGCCGCACCGTGAGCGGACGAAGGTGACCAGCTCGGCTCGCGCCTTGGCCCGAGCGGCCCACACCTCGACCGGGTCGATGTGGTCGACGCCCATCCACGACGCGGCATCCGCCCCGTCCCACACGGGTCCGACGCCCTTGGCGAGCAGCGCGGCAACGTGGTCGCCGACCCACGTGTGGGCGTGCACACCGTTGGTGATGGCGCCGATCGGCACTTCGTCCTCGGGAACGTCGGGCCACAGGTGGTTGAACATGCCGCGGCTGACGGCGCCGTGCAACTGGGCGACGCCGTTGCTGCGACCACCGAGGCGCAGGCCCATGACGGCCATGTTGAACACGTCGTGCTCGCCCTCGGCCTGGCCGATACGGATGAGTTCGTCCATGGTGATGCCGAGCGAGCCGGCGTAGTCGGCGAAGTAGGAGTGCATCAGCTCGAGGGGGAACTGGTCGATGCCCGCGGGCACCGGGGTGTGCGTGGTGAACACGCCTCCGGCGCGCACGGCCTCGACCGCGGCGTCGAACGAAACGCCCTGTTCGACGAGCTCGCGGATGCGCTCGAGCGACAGGAAGCCGGCATGACCCTCGTTGGTGTGGAACACCTGCGGGTCGTGGCCGAGGGCGCGCAGGGCACGCACCCCGCCGATACCGAGGATCATCTCCTGACGCAGACGGTGCTCCCGGTCGCCGCCGTACAGGCGGTCGGTGACGCTGGCACCTTGGGGCGTGTTGCCCTCGACGTTGGTGTCGAGCAGGTAGAGCTGGATCCGGCCGACGTCGACGCGCCACACGTTGACGCGCACGTCCTCGCCAGCGAGGTTCACGGTGATCTGGGTGCCCGTCGGGGTGAGGGCCAGGCCGTGTGGGTCGAGCTGCGGGTAGCGCTCCTCCTGCATGCCATCGGCATTCAGCCGCTGTCGGAAGTACCCCTCGGCGTAGAGCAGGCCGACGGCCACGAGCGGGACGCCGAGATCGGAGGCGGCCTTGAGGTGGTCGCCGGCGAGCACACCGAGGCCCCCCGAGTACTGGGGAAGCGTCTCGGAGATGCCGAACTCGGGTGAAAAGTAGGCCACCTGGCCGAGCGGTGACTCGGTGCGCCCCTGGAACCAACGCGGCGACTCGGTGGCGTCGCGGAGTCGATCGGCGGCGGCCTGCACGGCCGCGACCACCGTGTCGTCGGCGGAAAGTTCGGCCCAGCGGGGGGCGCTGATGGCCGCCAACAGGCGCAGGGGATCTCGCCCGGTGGCCTTCCACAGCGCCGGGTCCAGCCGTTCGAACAACGCCTGCGTGTCGCGGTCCCACGTCCAGCGAAGGTTCGATGCCACCTGTGTAAGCGTTTGCAGACTGCTCGGCACAGCGGGGATCACGGTGAACTGGCGGACGGATCGCATCCGGACGAGGATAGTCAGCCGAGCGCCGTGGTGTACACGTCCACCGTGGCCGCGGCGATGGCATCCCAGGTGTAGGCCTGCTGCAGCAGGGATTTCGCGTTGCCCCGCAGGAACTCGGCCGCTCCGGGATCGCCGATCACATCGGCGATCCGGTCGGCCAACTCGTGATGGTTGCCCGGTTCGAACAGCACGCCGGCGTCGGTGCCCTCGAGGATCTCGGCCAACCCGCCGGTGCGCGCCACGATGGTGGGCGCGCCTGCGGCCATGCCTTCCAGGGCGACGATGCCGAATGGCTCGTACAGCGATGGGATGACGACGCACGCCGCCGTGGCGAGCAGGGCGCGGAGTTCGTCGTCGGGCACGAAACCGGCCAGCTGGACCAGGTCGCTGACGCCCTCCATGTCCACATGGGTCTGCAACTCGGGCAGAAAGGTGCCGCGGCCGGCGATGACGCAACGAATGCCGGGCACCCGATGGCGCAACTCGCCGATCGCCCGAGCCAAGACCTGGAAACCCTTCTCGTACTGGATTCGGCCCCATGCGACGACGAGCGGCTCACGTTCGCCCTCGGTCTGCGGGGCCACCCAGTGACCGATGTCGACCCCGTTCGGCACCAGGTGCACCTTCTCGGACGGCAGTTCGAAACCCTGCACGACCTCGCGCACCATGAATCGTGAGCAGGCGATGACCTGCTCGGCCTGGTAGGTCAGCCACCATTCGACCGAGTTGATCTCGCCGGGCAGTCCGGGTGGCAGGTGTCCGCCGTGGCGGCCGCGTTCGGTGGCGTGGATGGTGGCCACCAGCGGTACGCCGAGCAACGTCGTCAACGTGTCGGCCGCCCAGGCGACCAACCAGTCGTGGGCGTGCACGACATCGGGCTTCCAGTCGCCCAGCAGCGCCGCGAGCTGCACCAGCTGATGGTTCGCGGACGCCATGCGGGCCACGAGGCTGTCATCGGGCAGCCACGGCAGTCCCGTGTCGGCGCGCAACACGCGCACACCCTGCGCGACGGTGTCGTCGGGCGTGTCGGGATGTTGCAGGCTGGCGACGACCACCTCGTGGCCCTGTCGCACGAGTGCCGTCGCGAGACCCTCGACGTGTGCGGCGATGCCGCCGACGACCAGCGGCGGGTACTCCCACGACAGCATCAGCACTCGCACAGGGCGAACGTAGCAGCGCGCTACCAGGGCGAGCGGTCCGTGCATGTCGTAATCTCTGGACGTGCTGTTGTCGGACCTCGATCTGTTCCTCTTCGGTGAAGGAACGCACCGCCGCCTGTGGGAGTTCCTGGGCGCGCAGGTCGTACCCGACGGTGGTGTGAGGTTCGCGGTGTGGGCGCCCAACGCCACCGCCGTGTACGCACTGGGCGACTGGAACGGCTGGGGCGACGGCACCCAACTCGAGCCGCAGGGCTCGTCGGGTATCTGGGCTGGGATCTGTCCCGATGCTCGAGAGGGTCACTGCTACAAGTACGCGGTCGTCGCCAGCGGTGGCCGCACGATGGTGAAGGCCGACCCGATGGCGCGCGAGTCCGAGGTGCCACCGTCGAATGCGAGTCGTGTGGCCGGTCCCTGCCGCCACGAGTGGAACGACGCCGGCTGGATGGCCGCGCGCACCCGCGCGGATGGCACACCGCTGCGCGTGTACGAGGTGCATCTCGGTTCGTGGCGGCCGTGGGTGGGCAACTACCGCGAGCTCGGCGAGCAACTCGCCGAGCACGCCGCGGGCATGGGCTTCACCCACGTCGAGCTGCTGCCGGTGGCCGAGCACCCGTTCGGCGGATCCTGGGGCTATCAGGTCACCGGCTACTACTCGCCGACCGCCCGCTTCGGCACGCCCGACGACTTCCGTGCGTTCGTCGACTCGTTGCACGCCCGCGGCATCGGCGTGCTGATGGACTGGGTACCGGCGCACTTCCCGAAAGACGACTGGAGCCTGGCCCGGTTCGACGGCACCGCGCTGTACGAGCACGCCGATCCGCGCCAGGGTGAGCACCCCGACTGGGGCACCTACGTCTTCAACTACGGCCGCACCGAGGTCCGCAACTTCCTCGTCGCCAACGCGCTGTACTGGCTGCACGAGTTCCACATCGATGGCCTGCGCGTCGATGCCGTCGCCAGCATGCTGTACCTCGACTACTCCCGGAAGGCCGGCGAGTGGGTGCCCAACCAGTACGGCGGCCGCGAGAACCTGGCGGCGGTCGACTTCGTGCGCGAACTCAATTCGGTCATCGCGCTCGAGGCGCCGACGGCGATGGTCATCGCCGAGGAGAGCACCGCCTGGCCGAACGTGACGGCCTCGATCAGCGATGGCGGGCTCGGGTTCACCCACAAGTGGAACATGGGCTGGATGCACGACACCCTCAGCTACTTCCAGCACGACGCCGTGCACCGCCGCTGGCATCACAGCGAGCTCACCTTCGGTCTGCTGTACGCGTTCACCGAGCGGTTCGTGATGCCGCTCAGCCACGACGAGGTGGTGCACGGCAAGGGCAGCCTGCTGGCCAAGATGCCCGGCGACGACTGGCAGCGGTTCGCCAACCTGCGTGCGCTGTACGCCTGGATGTGGGCGTTGCCGGGCGGCAAGTTGCTGTTCATGGGTGCGGAACTGGCCCCGTTCACCGAGTGGAACGAGAGCACGGGTCTCCCGTGGCATCTGCTCGACCACGCCCCCCACCGAGGGGTGCGCGACCTGCTCAGCGAACTCAACCGGCGCAGCGACGCCTGGCCAGCGGTGTACGAACGCGATCACGAGGTCACCGGGTTCCAATGGCTCGACGCCGACGACGCCGACAACTCCATGTTCTCGTTCCTGCGGTGGGGCTACGGCGGCGGCGCGGCGGTGGCGTGTGTCGCCAACTTCACGCCGGTACCGCGGCCCGGCCACCGGGTCGGGGTCCCGTGGACGGGGCAGTGGGAGTTGCTCATCGACAGCGATGCGCCCGCGTGGGGTGGCAGCGGCTTCAGTGGCTATTCGCTCGAGGGCACTCAGTTGGCGGCCGACACCGACATCCCCTGGCAGGGTCAACCGGCGTCCATCGTCGTCGATCTGCCGCCGCTGTCGGTGGTGTGGTTGGGGTCTCGCCGCCCGTGAAGCACATGCTGCGCGACCCGCGCATGCGACAGGTCATGGCAGCGTGCGTCACGCTCGGCGTCGCGGTCGGCGTGTTCGCCATCTCGTTCGGCGTCGCTGCCGTCGTTGCCGGTGCGTCGGTGCCACAGGCGTGTGCGATGTCGTTGCTGGTGTTCACGGGTGCATCGCAGTTCTCGGCGGTCAGCGTGTTGGCCTCCGGCGGTACGGCCGCGTCGGCGTTCGGTGGCGCAGCACTGTTGTCCGCGCGCAACGGCGTGTACGGCCTGGCCATGTCGCGCCATCTCGAGGGCTCACTGGGGAAGAAGTTGCTCGCCGCGCAGCTGGTCATCGACGAGTCCACCGCGATGGCTGTCGCGCAGGACGACGCCGCGCACCGTCGTGCCGCGTTCTGGGTGACGGGAATCAGTGTCTACGTGTTCTGGAACGCCGGCACGCTGATCGGAGCGCTCCTCGGCACGGCGATCGACCCGCGCACCTTCGGCCTCGATGCAGCCGTCCCGGCCGCGTTCGTCGCCATCCTCTTCCCTGTGGTGCGCGAGCGGGTGCCGCGGCGTGCGGCCATCGCCGGTGCCGTGGTGTGCCTCGCGCTCATCCCGTTCACGCCCGTGGGCGTGCCCATCCTGTGTGCGACGGTCGGTGTGGTGTTCGGCATTCCTGACCCGTCGCCCGATGACGACGGCGTTGTGGCGTCAGCATGAGCTGGACCTTCGTGTTCGTGCTGGCGGCCAGCGCCTACTTCTTCAAGGTGCTCGGTCTGGTGGTCATCGGCGACCGCGAGCTGCCGGCGATGCTCACCCGTTGTCTGGCGCTCATTCCGGCCGCGCTGATCGCGGCCATCGTCGTCCACGACACCTTCAGCGCAGGCCAGGAGCTGGTGCTCGATGCTCGCGTGCTGGGTGTCGGTGCTGCGGCCCTCGCGGCGTGGCGCAGGGTGCCGCTGATCGGCGTCATCGTCATCGGCGCTGCCGTCACCGCGCTGGTCCGAGCCATCTCCTGACCGCATCGGCAGCTCGGCTCGCTCGATCTGGGGCGAAATCGTCTCGGAAACCGAGGGCCGAGACGATCGAGCCCCAGAAGCAGATTTGGAACGGATCAGCCCCAGAAACCGGGGGTCGCGCCCGGTCAGCCCTCTTCGAGGAGGGCTGGGTCGACGATCGCGGTCTGCTCGACCGAGATCTCGTCGTCGCTGAACTCGCCGTCGCCGTCGACGTCGACACCCGTGACCGTGGTGGACTCGACGAGATCGACCGCGCCGTCGCCGGTGAGGTCGTAGGCGGTGGTCACGGTCTGCTGGACGATGTCGATCGTGCCATCGCCGTCGACGTCGACCAGGTGGGTGGTGGTCTCGCGGACGGCATCGACGGTGCCGTCACCGTCGACGTCGACGTACTCGGTCTCGACGGTGGTCTCGATCTGGCCTTCGGGGGTGTCGCTCATGCGGCGAGTCAATCATCCTCGGGAAGCGAACGCAATTGCTGCGAGGGCGGTTCTAGGGGGCTTCGACGAGGCGCTTCAGGTTGCGCAGGTTGCGCTTCCAGATCGGGCCGAGCGCGACCTTGCCGCCCACCCAGGCGCCGATCGGACCGCCCATCCACCACGGGAACGTGAGGTCCTCGGCCCAGGTGAAACGAGTGCGACGACCCAGATCGATGGGTTCGATGGTGAACCGGCCGACCCCGGTGACCAGCCCGGTGTGGCGCACGCCCATCACTTCGCCGGGGACCCACTCGGTGATCTCCATGCGGTCGACCAGCTTGATCGGGCCGACCTTGGTGTCGCACAGGAACTCGGTGCCCGTACCGCGGGTCTGCTCGGTGACGAAACGGATGGCCACCGCATCGTGCATCCAGTCGACGTGCCGCTCGATGGGCTCGACGACCTCCCACACCCGGGCCGGTGTGGCATCGAATTCGATGCTGACGACGATGCCCATGATGGTCGCGGTCGGCTGCGGTGCCCTCAGGCCTCGACGGCGACCTTGCGCAACTGCTCGGTGGCGAGTTCGGGCGGGACGATGTTGATCATCACACCCGTGCCGCGCTCGAAACCGGCGGTGGTGACCAGCTTCGGGAACAGGTGCACGTGCCAGTGGTAGGCCCCGGTGTAGTGGTGCGGGGCGGTGTGGAACACCAGGTTGTAGGCGACGTCGCCGTGGATCTCGCGCAGGGCGAGAAGGCTGTCGCGGACGGCCACGCCCATGGCCTTCAGCGTCTCGTCGCTGCTGTCGGTGAGGTGCAGGTCGTGGCTGCGCGGAATGATGAGGAGCTCGTACGGCGCACCGGCCCAGTACGGACTGACGCACACCACGTCGTCGGTGCTGAACAGCACCCGCTTGCCATCGACCAGTTCGGCTTCGATGGTGGCGCACAGGATGCACCCGCCCTCGAAGCGCGAGAACGCACGCTGTTCCTCGAGGATCTCGCCCGGCACGAACGGCAGGCCGAGCAGCTGACCGTGCGGGTGGGCGAGCGAGGCGCCCGCCTCGCGGCCGTGATTGATGATGGCCTGCGTGTAGCGCACGTTCTTGCTGGATGCATGCTGCTGCAGGCGCCGGCGGAGCATCTCCATCATTTGTGCGGCATCGTCGTCGGTGAGCTTGTGCGCGCCGCCGTCGTGATCGGGCGTGTAGACGAACACCTCGTGAATGCCGCTGGCGTCGGCCTGCACGTGCACCGGGCCGAGGTGGTGGACCGCGAACGGCTCGTCGCCGTCGAACGCCGGATAGAGATTCGGAATGAGGCGCATGCGCCAGTGCCCACCGTCATCGAGGGTCTCGAGCGCCGGCAGGGTGGCCTCTTCGTGGCCGGGGCAGAACGGGCACGGACGATCGGGCTCGGCTTCCACCTGCGGCGTACGAGGGGCGAAGTCGGTGGGACGCTTGGCCCGGTCGGCGACAATGGTGACCCAGCGGCCCGTCAGGGGGTTCAGGCGAAGTTGACTCACAGCTCTCTCAGCCTAGGACCAATCCGAGTCCGAGGCGCGGACGTGCCCCTGAAAATCCGGACCAGATCACGGCGCGGTCGTACCGGTCATTCTGCGCTGCTCAGTTCGGCCGGCGATAGATGCTCACGTGCCGCGCGCCGTCGGCATCGAAGGGTGTTCGATCGAATCCGCCCCACCGATCGGTCAACCTCAGACCGGCGATCGCCGCCATCTCGTCGAGCTGGGCGGGGGTGGACCAGCGAATGCTCCACGGGCGCAATCGCACCCCGCCCGATTCGGTGATGTCGATGTACTGGCCTTCGGCGCGTTGTGTGTCGAGATCGGCGCTGCTCACGCTGAGCACGACTCGATCGACCTGGACCGACCGCACCGTGACCGCGGATGCCGACGCGTGCCCGGGATCAGGCACGAACGCCTCGATCGCGAACACCCCGCCAGGAGCCAGCCGCTCGGCGACGGCGACGAAACACGACTGCTGGCGGGCCTCGGTCAGCAGGCTGAAGAACGTGTTGTAGGCGACGAAGGCGAGCCCGAAGGGGCCGTCGGGAAGCCCGTCGACCATGTCGGCCACGACGGCGTGCACCGTCTCGGCTCCGGGCTTGCGACGCAGTCGGTCGACCATCGCGTCGCTGCTGTCGACTCCATACACCTCCACGCCGGCCGCTGCCAGCGGCAGCGCGAGCCGACCCGTGCCGATACCCAGCTCGAGTGCCCGGCCACCTGCGGCCAGCTCGACCAATGCCGTCGTCGTCGACCCGACGTCGGTGATGTCGGCGTACCAGTCGTCGTACACATCGGCGAAGCCGTCGCCGTAACTCTGGTCGTCGTACCCGCGCACCCCTGCATCTTCGACCAGATTGAACGCCGTGTGCCAGCGGAACGCGAGCGTGAGCGCAGGCGGAGTCCTAGCCTTGGGCGGGTGAGCACGTTCACCTATCTCGACCATGCGGCCACCACGCCCATGCGCCCCGAGGCGATCGAGGCGATGCTCCCGTTCCTCAGCGAGCAGTTCGCCAACCCATCAGGGTCGCACCGCTTCGCTCGCCAAGCCCGAACCGCTGTCGACGATGCGCGCGAGGTGGTGGCGGGCATCGTCGGGTGCGCCCCTGGCGAGGTCGTGTTCACCAGTGGCGGCACCGAGGGTGACAACACGGCGGTGTTCGGCACCATCGCCCGTCGCGGCGGTGTCGCCCTGTGCCCCGCGGCCGAGCATCATGCGGTCCTCGCGCCGGTCGAGCACACGAAGGGTGTGTCCGTCGACGTGACCTCCACGGGTGCCGTCGATCTGCAGGCACTGGCCGACGCGTTGCGGGCGACATCGGGCGTCACGCTCGTCAGCGTGATGGTCGTCAACAACGAGGTCGGCACGGTGAACGACCTCGCCGCCGTGGCGAAGGTCGTTCGCGAGTTGGCCCCCGGCGCGACGTTGCACACCGACGCGGTGCAGGCGCCGTGCTGGCTGGATCTACGAGCGATCACACCGCTCGTCGATCTGCTGTCGCTGTCGGCGCACAAGTTCGGCGGACCGAAGGGTGTCGGCGTACTCGTCGCGAAGTCCGGGGTGGCGTACGAGCCGATGGTCGTCGGTGGGGGGCAGGAGCGCGAGCGACGCAGTGGTACGCACAACGTGCCCGGCATCATGGCGCTCGCCGCCGCGCTGCAGCACACCGACGCCGACCGTGAGGGTGAGTCGGCGCGGCTCGCCACGTTGCGAGACGGTCTGGTCGACACACTGCTCGCCGAACTTCCCGACGTGCACGAAACGGTGCCGCGTGCCGCCAAGGTCGCGGGCTCGGCCCACGTCTGCATCGAGGGCATCGAGAACGAGGCCCTGTTGTTCCTGCTCGACGAGGCCGGCGTGTGTGCCAGCGCCGCATCCGCGTGTGCAGCCGGAGCGATGGAGCCGTCGCACGTGCTGGCCGCGATGGGTGTGCCGCGCCAGTGGGCACTCGGCGCGCTGCGCCTCACCCTCGGCCGCACGAC
>JANOET010000279.1:0-4520 GCA_031413415.1 Acidimicrobiaceae bacterium | reverse complement strand
GAGGGAAAGTTTGCCGTCGCCGAGCAAGGTATCCACGACCTGCGGGGTGACGGTGAACTCTGCGGCTTGCCCTGCGTGCCGCCGTCGGGTCCGTGGCAGGCCGAGCACGCGGCGGCAATAGTGCGGCCGCGGTCGATGTCCTTGCCGTAGCGCTCCCAGAACACCTCGAACGCATGGCCGTAGTCGCTGTGCCCGTCGACCCACACCACGTCGGCCTCGGTGTTGACACGGTGGATGGCGTTGGCGATGTCCTCCTCGCCACGGAAGTAGTCGGTGACCTCGTCGATGCCGTCGATGAACACGAACGAGCGAACCTTCGAGAACTGACCCTGAATGGCGTAGACGAGCATCAGCGTGAAACGGGCGAACGCTGCCACCGAACCGGAGATGTCGGCGATGACCATCAGTTCGGGCTTCGCCGGGCGCGGATACTTGAACTTCGGCTCGGCCGGCACGCCGCCGTAGCTGAGGCTGTGGCGAACGGTGTTGCGGAAGTCGAGCGGGCCTTTGCGACCGTGCCGACGTTTGCGCGCCAGCCGGGCGGCCAGCTTCCGGGTGAGCGGTTGCAGGGCCTTCTTCAGGTTCTGCATCTCGTCGCGCGAGGCGTGCATGAACTCGACGTCTTCGGGCAGCGGCTTGCGCAACGTCTTCGCCATGGCCTCGGCGCCGCGGTCGGCGACGAGGCGGCGCCGGATCTCGGCCTCGATCTCCTTCTTGAACTGCTCGATGCGGTCGTTGTACTCGTCGCGTTCGAGGCGCTCCTCGAGCGGGGTGAGCTCGCCACCGACTTCTTGTCTGCTGGCCTCCATCAGACGCTCGAGCATGCCCTCGAGGTCGAGATTCCGCAGGGTGCGGTACAGGTAGTACGTACCGCCGACCGGGCGGCCTGGCTCCATGCCGGCGAACCGCTGGACCGACTGCTTGGCCAATGCGCGCATCATCGCCTGGTCGCCGTTCATGAGCGCCGACAGGAGCATTTGGGCGATCTCTTCGGGCGTGAGCGAATCCATCGATCCGCCCTGCGTGGCCTTGCCATCGCCCTGGCGCATCTGCTCCTGCATCTCGCGCCACATCTCGTCGATGTCGGTGTCACCCTCGGCGATCTTGTACTCCGGCCCACGCATGCTGAAGTAGACCTCGAACACCGTTTCGAAGGCCCGCCAGTGCGCGCTGTTCTTCACCATCGTGGCGCCGAGGGCGTACTTGAACGCCTCACGGTCCTCGATGGGAATGTGCTGCACGGCCTCCATCGCGTCGAGGTTCTCGGTGAGCGACACCGGGAGCCCCGCGTTGCGGAGTTCGGTCACGAAACCGGCGAGGAGATCGAGCATGGTGCAGACCGCCGACTACTTGTCGACGCTCAGTTCCTTCGCCGCCTTGGCGATGTCGGTCTGGTACTTCAGCAGGATGTGGAGGGTCTCCTTGGCCTGCTGCGCATCGATGCTCTCGATGCCGAGCAACACCAGGGTGCGTGCCCAGTCGATGGTCTCGCTGACGCTCGGCGACTTCTTCAGGTCGAGCTGACGGATGCTGCGCACGATGCGCGCGATCTGGTCGGCCAGGTTGTCGCTCACTTCGGGCACGCGAGTGAGGACGATTTCCTTCTCGCGGTCCATCGACGGGTAGTCGACGTGCAGGTAGAGGCAACGACGCTTGAGGGCTTCGCTCAGCTCACGGGTGTTGTTCGACGTGAGGAACACCATGGGGATCTGCGTGGCCACGACGGTGCCGAGCTCGGGGATGGACACCTGATACTCGGAGAGGATCTCGAGCAACAGCGCTTCGGTCTCGACCTCGACACGATCGACCTCGTCGATGAGCAGCACGACCGGATCGGTGGCCGTGATGGCCTCGAGCAACGGGCGGGTGAGCAGGAACTCGTCGCTGAAGATGTCGTCGTGCACCTCGCTCCACGAGTCGCTGTTCTTGTCGGCCTGGATGCGCAGCAGCTGCTTCTTGTAGTTCCACTCGTAGAGCGCCTTGCTCTCGTCGAGGCCCTCGTAGCACTGCAGGCGGATGAGCCGGGCACCCGACATGTCGGCGATGCTCTTCGCGAGTTGGGTCTTGCCGGTTCCGGCAGGACCCTCCACGAGCACGGGCTTGCCAAGACGGTCGGCCAGGAAGGCGACGCCGGCGATGCCCTCGTCGGCCAGGTAGTTGACGTCCTTCAGACCCTGACGGACCTGCGCGACGCTCTCGAAGCGATGAGCCATACGGCGAACCCTATCCGTCGACTTGACCGCACGGTCAATCGGACTCGTGCCACCGACCCGACCCTGCTCGCAGTGCCGGTCCGGGCGCGCGACCCCCTACTACCCTTGATCGTGTGAGCAGCCTGCTGAAGTCGAACTTGGCGGTTGCCACCGGCACCGCCGTGTCGCGCATCACGGGTGTGGTTCGGGTGGCCGTGCTCGGCGCCGTGCTGGGCACCCCGGGCGCCGTGGCCGACGCCTACGACCTGGCCAACGGCACGCCGAACATGATCTACGAGTTGCTCATCGGCGGTGTGCTCAGCAGCAGCCTCGTCCCGCTGTTCACCCGCCTCCGCGACGATGAGGACGACGAGGGGCAGAGCGCCGTCGTCACCGTGTCGGTGATCGTGATCTCGGTCATCACCGTCGCCGCAGTACTCCTGGCGCCGCTGATCTTCCGCCTGTACTCGCTGCTCGTGTCGGCGGACGTCGACGCCGACCAGTACCGCCAGGTCGGCACGGTGCTGGCTCGCCTGTTCCTGGTGCAGATCTTCTTCTACGGGCTGAATGCGCTGGCCACGGCGCTGTTGAACGCTCGCCGCCGGTTCTTCGCTGCAGCGTGGGTTCCCGTCCTCTCGAACCTGATCGTCATCGCATCACTGCTCGCGGTCCCGAGCATCATGGACGGCGCGGTCCCCACCATGCAGGACGTGCTCGACAACAGCACACTGCGCTGGGTGCTCGGCGGCGGCGCCACCATCGGAATCGCGATGATGGCCATCGCCCTGTTCCCAGCGCTCGTGGCAGCCGACGTGCGGCTGCGGTTCCGTCCCGACTTCAAGCACCCGGCGGTCGCCACCCTGAAGCGCCTCTCGGGCTGGGCTCTGGGCTACGTGGTGGCCAACCAGGTTGCCGTCGTGGTCGTCCGCAACCTGCTGCGCGGCGGCGATGGCTCGGTGTTCGCCTACTCGCGCGCCTACCTGTGGTTCGTGCTGCCGCACGGTCTGCTCGCCGTCTCCATCGCGACCACCTTCCTTCCCGAGATGAGCAGCGCGATCAACCGCAAGGACAAGCCGCGCCTGATCGAACGCACCTCGCTCGGCATCCGGCTCATCGCACTCGTCACCATCCCCGCCGGCTTCGGATTGTTCGTTCTGCGTCGTCCCATCGTCGGCGCCGCCTTCCAGCACGGCAACGTCACTGCCGAGGATGCACTGCTCACGTCACGGGCGCTCGGCGGGTTCGCCCTCGGACTGGTCGGCTTCTCGGTGTACCTGTTCGTGCTGCGCGTGTTCTACGCCCACCAGGACGCGCGCACACCGTTCGTCATCAACATCGGCGAGAACCTCATCAACATCGTTCTCGCGTTCGTGCTCGTCGACCGCTTCGGCCTGCTGGGCCTGGGGCTGTCGTTCGCGATCGCCTATCTGCTCGCCTCGTTGTGGGCGCTGCAGATCGTGTCGTACAAGGTGCCCCGGCTTCCCGATGCGCGACCTGTTATCAGCCCTGTGGCGGATGACCCTGGCCTCGCTGATCATGGCCGAGGTCGTGTGGCTCGTCGCCCGCATGGTGGGCGACAACGTGGGTGCCGGGGCTGTCGTACGCGTCGTCGTCGGCACGGTCGTCGGGGCCGTCGTGTACGTCGGCATGCTTCTGCTGCTCAAGGCACCCGAGCTCGATCATCTCAAGTCGCGCTTCGCCCGAACCTGAGCTGGGCGCGGCAAGCGACGTCGCGAAGGTACGCAACCCGCCCAAGTCGGCAGCTATGCACGACCATCCGGTGAGAGGGCGTGGCTCGATCGGTGCCGCCGGCGGGTCACGATCAAGAACGCGGCGACGACCGCGAGTGCAGATAGGACCAGCATCTCCAGCGCTCTTACACCGCCTCCGACCGCAAGCAGCGCCGCCACGGCTACGAGAGCGACGAGTGTCATGACCACTGATCGGATACGAGGAGACCGCACGGCGTAACGCTGCACCACAACGGACTCACTTCGCCACTGTCTTCCTCGGTCGACAGGCCGATCGGCAGATGAGTGCGGCCAATGCGCGCTCTCGACTGACACGTCAACCCGCCCAGATCGGCAGTTAGGGCGCGGTTCGGCGACGCAGATTCGCAGCGCTGTCAGGCCAGAGGGCCGCTACGGCCCGCTCAGGTGACAGCGATGGGGAAGTAGCGCAGATTGCTCGATATGGCGCTCTCGGCGCAAGGGTGGTCACGTCTGGTGAGCGAAAACTCCCCAGGGACCGCCCGCAGGTCGAACTGGGCGGTCTGGTTCCCGGAAACCGGGAGGATTCCGCCCAGAAGACGAAATGGGAGGAATCCCG
>JANOET010000278.1:0-5974 GCA_031413415.1 Acidimicrobiaceae bacterium | reverse complement strand
GTGCTGACACGGCCGATCGTGCACCGCCTGGAACTGGAAGAGCGAGCACCGAGCCCGGCAGCCTCAGCTCGCTGACGGCACCGGCGGGAGCATCTTCGAGCGGTCGAGCTTGATGGGCAGTTCGGCTCGAATCTGGGCGTCGATCGCATCGGGCACGTGCGACGGGTAATGCGACGACAACACCGACTGCACCTTGTCGATCGCCCGATTCAGTACCGTTGGACGCCCGAGCTCGGCCCACTCCTTGTGCGACAACCGGTCGTGCATGTCGGGGTAGATGTACTCGGTCTGCATCATCGCGAGCGTCTGCTTCGAGCCCAGGTAGTGACCCGGCCCGCCGATGACGGCCGCACGAATGACGTCGATCGACATCGTCTCGTCGCTGACCTCGATGCCCTTGATGGTGCGCAGGCACGAACCGATGATGTCGTTGTCGAGCACCACGCCCTCGAGCGAGAAGCCCAGCAGGCTGGCGTGCATGCCCGCCGACTCGTAGATGAGGTTGGCGCCCGCGTTGCCGACGAGGGCGTGGTTGTAGCCCTTCTCGGCGCCGGCCTGCACGTCGGGCATCTTCGCGTCGCTGATGCCCGATGACGTGCCACCGGTGAGGTCGTAGAAGTGGGCCATCTGCGCGCACGCCGACGACAGCAGCGCCTGCTCGGGGCTTCCGCCCGACATGGCCCCGCTGCGCAGGTCGCTGACGAACGGCCACAGGCCGAAGATGGCGGGCGCGCCGGGCTTGATGGCGTTCACGTACGCGAGACCGGCGAGCACCTCGGCCACTTCCTGCACCAGCGCACCGGCGAGCGCGGCGGGGGCCGTTGCTCCGGCCTGACCGGCCGACAGCAACAGGACGGGCATGCCGCCGCGAACGGCGACCTCGAGGCACTTGCACGCGTCGGAGGCGAACTTCAGCGGCGGCACGACGAAGCAGTTCGACTGGCTGACGAACGGACGCTCGCGCCACTTGTCCTCGCCACCGGCGATGTGGTGCAGCATCTGCAGCGACGCCTCGAGGTGGTCGGGATGCACCCACGACGTGCCGACGTGCTTGGTCGTGCCCATCACGCTGAGATAGCAGGTGTTGATGTCCATCTCGGCCGGATCGGGCAGGTCGCGCGGCACCACAGAGCGTTGGTAGAAGTGGATGTGCTCCATCGAGTCGACGAGACGGGCGATGTCGAAACAGTCCTGCGCCGTGCTCTCGCGGTACGCACCGGTGATCGGGTCGATGATCTGCACGGCCGCACCCGCGGTACCGAAGTAGACGTTCTTGCCCCACGGCTCCATGTCGTACTGCGGGTCCTGCGCGTGGAGCGTGAAGTGCCGCGCCGCGATGGCGAGCGTGTCCTCGATGAGCGCACGGGGGAAGAGCATGCGGCCCTCGGGCGTCATCGTCGCACCCTTGGCCGTGAGCGCCTCGACGCACGACGGGATCGCATCCGCCATGCCGATGGTGGCCAGCACGTTCAGCGCCGCTTCGTGCACCTGCAGGATCTGGGCGTCGGTGAGCACCCGGTAGCGGCCACCCTCCATACCCGGGTTCACCGGGCGCACATCTCGCGCCAACGGCGCGGCACGCAGCGCCTTTCGGGCCTCGCGGCCTCCACGGCGGGCAGGTGCTTGAACGTCGCTCATCGATGATCCTTCCGCCGGCAGCCGTGCGCAGCCGACAGACACAGTCTGAAGTGCGACAACGCGATCGACAAGCGATTCTGCTTCATGGATCGATGAGTTGTGTTCATGTAAGGTGACGACGTGACCGTCCTGCCGCCCCTGGCCTCGCTTCGTGCCTTCGAGGCGGCCGCCCGACACCTGAGCTTTCGCGCCGCGGCCGAGGAACTGTCGGTCACACAGTCCGCGATCAGCCATCAGGTCGCCGAGCTCGAACGTCGACTCGGCGTGCCGCTGTTCCACCGCCGCAGCCGGCGGGTCGAGCTCACCGAGGCGGGTGCCACCTTCCAGCCGTATGTGCGCGAGGCGTTCGACCGCATCGCCCAGGGCACCGCGCTCGTCACCCGCAGCGGTTCCACGCTCGATGTGCAGGTGTACGTCACGGTGGCGGTGCGGTGGCTCATCCCGCGGCTGCACGAGTTCACGACGGCACACCCCGACACCCGCGTGCGCCTGAACACGAGCACGTTCGACTGGGAGTTCGACGACAGCGCGGGCGACGTGGCCATCGTGTGCACCGATCACCCCGACCGACCCGGCCTGCACGCCACGCACCTGTTCGACGCGCAGCTCACCGCGGTGTGCAGCCCCTCGCTGTCGGGCAACGACCTGTCGCGGCAGCCGCTGCTGCAGCTCTACACCGCACCGGAGGAGGCCGAGGCGTGGTTGCGCGCCGCCGGCCTGCCCGGTGCGCCCAGCACCACCGGCTTCGACTCCTACCTGCTGGCCATCGAAGCAGCGATCGACGGTCAAGGGCTCGCCGTCGTCCCCACGTTCCTGGTCGACGGCGATCTGCGCAGCGGGCGCTTGACGGCACCGTACGGGGTCGAGATCCCACAGCCCCGTCGGTGGTACCTGGTGTGCCGTTCCGGCCAGCAGCAACTCCCCCACGTGCGCGCCTTCGGTGATTGGTTGCAGCACCAGATCAGTAGTGGACCGGATCAGTAGTGCGGCGGCGTGATCACCCAGAACACCTTCACCGGGTCGGCGCCGCGGTTGGCGCAGCGGTGCGGCTCGCTGCTGGTGAAGGCGAAGCTGTCGCCGGCGTGCAACGCGAACTGGCGATCGCCCACCCACAGCTCGAGCGTGCCGTTCATCACCAGCCCCGCTTCGGCACCGTCGTGCGCATAGAACTCGCTGTCGGCGCCGGGATGGATGGTGCTGATGAGCAACTCGAGGGGACCACTGAGGTTCGGTGACAGCAACTCCTCGGTGATGCCCAGTCCCGTGAACGTGAGGTTGCGTCGATTGCCCGCACGCACGACGACGTCGCGTTCGTCGGCGGGCCCTTCGCCACCGGCATGGAAGAACCAGTTCATGTGCACGCC
Organism: Acidimicrobiaceae bacterium; assembly: GCA_031413415.1. Classification (GTDB taxonomy): domain Bacteria; phylum Actinomycetota; class Acidimicrobiia; order Acidimicrobiales; family Ilumatobacteraceae; genus UBA668. The sequence goes on along the minus strand of JANOET010000278.1, from coordinate 2,972 downwards.
GAGCGTGTCGGCGATCTGCTTCAACACGCCGATGGGCAGGCGCGACACATCGCGCTCGATCTGGCTGAGGTAGCTGACCGAGATGCCCACCGCCGATGCGACATCGTGCAGGGTGCGACCCTGGGCCTTGCGCAACTCGCGTATGCGGCCACCGACAGGCGCGCTGGCGTCGTAGTCCTCGTCGCCATCGCTTCCGTGTGGCGACGTGGCCTCATCGGCCGAACTGAGCGCCCTGATCGCCATGGTGCCCCCTTCCCTGGAGATCAGGTTCGCACACGCGCGGACTTGGGGTCGTAGAACGAGTCGATGCTGACGGTGGCGCCGATGCGGTCACCGGCGACCTCGATCTCGTACTCCCCTGCCAGCACCCACTCGCGGTCGGCGAGGCCGTCGGGATTGGCGACGTAGCCCATGCCCAGCGAGGCGTCGACGTGATGCCCGTACATGCCCGAAGTGATGTGTCCGACGATGACGCCATCGCGCCAGATCGGCTCGTTGTGGTAGAGCAGACGGTCGCCGTCGTGCAGGCGGAACTGCACGAGCCGTTTGCGTAGACCGGCTTCCTTCTGGGCGAGCAGCGCGTCGCGGCCGATGAAACCACCCAGCTTGTTCCATGCGACGACGAAGCCGAGACCGGCCTCGAGCGGGGTCTCGTCGGGCGAGATGTCGTGGCCCCAGTGGCGGTACGCCTTCTCCATACGCAGCGAGTTGAGGGCGTGGTAGCCACACAGCTGCAGGCCGAACTGTTCTCCCTGCGACACGAGCACGTCGAAGACGTTGGTCGCGAACTCGGTGGCGATGTACAGCTCCCAACCGAGCTCGCCCATGTAGGTGACACGGCTGGCGCGCACCCTGGCGTACCCGAGGTCGATGATCTGCGAGGTGCCGAACGGAAACGCCTCGTTCGACATGTCGAACGTGGTGAGCGACTGCAGCAGATCGCGCGAGTTCGGACCCTGCACGTTCAACACCGCCATGGCCGACGTGATGTCGACGGCGATGCAGCGAGCGTGAGCAGGGATGTGGTCCTTCAGCCAGGAGAAGTCGCGCACCTGCGTGGCCGCGGCGGTCACGACGAGGTACCGGTCGTGCGCCTCTCGGGTGACGGTGAGGTCGGCCTCGATGGTGCCACGCTCGTTCAGCCATTGGGTGTAGACGAGCTTGCCGACCGGCACCGAGACGTCGTTGGCGCAGATCTGGTTCAACACCGCTTCCGAGTCGGGACCCTCCAACACGAACTTGCCGAACGACGACTGGTCGAACAGGCCGACGGCGTTGCGCACCGCCATGTGCTCGGCGCCCGAGTACGGGTGCCAGTTCTGCTTGCCGTACGTGTACTCGTACACCGGCTCGACGCCTTCGGGCGCGAACCAGTTGGCGCGTTCCCACCCGGCCACCTCGCCGAAGCAGGCGCCGGCAGCTGCGAGCCGGTCGTGCAACGCGCTGCGGCGCGCGTTGCGGGCCGTTTCGGGCTGGCGGTAGGGCCAGTGCATCGCGTACAGCAGGCCGAGCGACTCGACCGTGCGGTCGTGCAGGTACGAGCGGTTGCGCTGGAACGGCATGACCCGACGCACGTCGACGTCCCACAGGTCCATCGGCGGATGGCCGTCGATGATCCAATCGGCCAACACCTTGCCCGCACCACCGGACGACTGGATGCCGATGCTGTTGAACCCGCACGCCATGTACAGGCCGGGCACCTCGGGCGACTCACCGAGCAGATAGCGGTCGTCGGGCGTGAACGCTTCGGGTCCGTTGAAGAACAGACGGATCCCGATGTCGGCGATGAGCGGCATGCGGTTCGCCGCGCTCTCGATGAGCGGCGCGATGTGCTCGTAGTCGGCCGGGAGCGAATCGAAGCAGAAGCTCTCGGGTATACCTGAACGTCCCCCAGGTTGCGTCATGCCCCACGGCTTCGACACGGGCTCGAACCAACCGACGAGCAGCTTGCCCGCGTCCTCCTTGAAGTACCCGCACCCATCGGGGTCGCGCAGCACGGGCATGGTGGACGAGATGCCCTCGACGGCTTCGGTGACGATGTAGAAGTGCTCGGCCGCGTGCAGCGGCACCGTGGCACCCACCTGGTCGCCCAACTCGCGCCCCCACATGCCGGCTGCGTTGACCACGGCGTCGGCACGGATGACGCCGGTCTCGTCGCTGCCGTCGAACCGATACTCGACGCCGACGGCCCGGCCGTGCTCGGTGAGGATGCGCTCGACGAGCACACCCTCTTTGACGGTGACGCCCTTCGCTCGCGCGCCCTTGGCGAGCGCCATCGTGGTGTCGATGGGGTTGGTGATGCCGTCGCCCGGCAGGTGCACGCCACCGACGAGGTCGTCGATGTTGGCGAGCGGCACGAGGTCCTTGATGTCGGCCGGGGTGATGATGTCGACCGGCAGGCCGAACACGCGGGCCATCGATGCGCCGCGCTTCAGTTCCTCGAAGCGCTCTTCGTTGGGCGCCACGCTCACCGACCCGCGCTGCTGGAACCCCGTGGCCTGACCGGTCTCGGCCTCGAGCGTGGCGAAAAGGTTCGTCGTGTACTGGGCGAGACGCGTGAGGTTGTGCGTGGCGCGCAACTGACCGACCAACCCGGCTGCGTGCCAGGTGGTGCCACAGGTGAGCTGCTTGCGTTCGAGCAGCACGACGTCGGTGACGCCGCGCAGGGCCAGGTGATAGGCAACGCTGCATCCCACGATGCCGCCACCGACGATGACGACTCGAGCGCTGCCGGGCAGGTCGGCCATGACTTCCTCCGGGTTGTGAAATTTTCGCTATCTTTACACACACGCCACGACCGAGGGTCGGGCAGATCGCAGGGGGATCCATGAGCGACCAAGAGCGGAGCGACTGAAATTCAGCGCCGCACCTTGCCGTCGCCCGACAGCATCGACAGCTCGACGAAGCTCGAGCCGCGATGGTTGCGCGGGCCGAAGCTGACGTGGAAGCCGCCAGCGTCCCAGCGCTGCATC
>JANOET010000277.1:0-1709 GCA_031413415.1 Acidimicrobiaceae bacterium | reverse complement strand
CAGTTCGTCGTCGTCGCCTCGCTCGATGCCACCACCGTGACCATCACGCCGTCGGTCAATCTGGTCGGGCATGCGGTCGGTGTTCCCTTCAACGTCGTGCTGAACCGTGGCGAGGGCTATTTCGGCGTATCGGCCGTCTCTTCGGGACTCGCCGGCAGCGTGACCGGCACCATCATCAGTGCGGACCGTCGGGTCGGCGTGACGAACGGCAGCGCGTGCGTTCAGATCCCGTTGGGCACCCCCGCCTGCGACCACGTCTTCGAAGTCGCGCAGCCAGTGCAGACGTGGGGCACGGATGTGCTGGTTGCCAATCTGCCGAATCGCCCGAATGGCACGATCTACCGGATCACCGCCGCGGTCGATGGTACGAACGTCACGCAGGATGGAGCGCCGCTCGCGGCCCTCAACCGCGGGCAGTTCTTCGAGACCGCGCAGCTCCCGGGCAATCACCAGTTTGCCTCCACCGACCCGATGAAGCCCATCTACGTGACCCAGTACATGACGGGCCAGGGTTCGTTGGGTGCCGCCACCGGTGATCCGGCCATGGGCAACATGATCCCCAGTGCGCAGTACCTCAACAGCTACACCTTCTCGACGGTCGGCGGCGCGCAGTTCGCTGAGAACTTCGTGACCGTGATCGCCCAGAACGCCGCCGTAGGGACGGTCCTGCTCGATGGCGTGGCGATCGGCCCTGGCAGCTTCACCGCGATCGGCGCCTCCGGCTACTCAGTTGCCGTTCTGCCGCTGACTTCGGGTGCGCACACCACCTCGTCGATCCCCAACCCCCCCAGCATGCCCGGCACTCACGGCATCACGGTCGAGGGCTACAACTTCGCCGATTCCTACGTCTACCCGGGTGGCGCCAGGTTCAGCTTCATCTTCCCGTTCGGCGACGCCAATCCGCCGATCTGCGACATCGTCAACGCGTCCACCGTGCTGGCCAACGGCAGCGCCCGGGACGATCGGCCGACGGAAGACGTCAACGGCAACGGCATCCTCGATCCAGGCGAGGACCTCAACGGCAACGGCCAGATCGACGAGGACACCGGCATCTTCTTCATCAGCTTGGTCGGCGGCTCGACCAACCTCAACCTGACGGTGGCTCCCTTCTCGCCTGGCGACGGGCTCGTGTTGTTCACCGTGAACCTGATCGATCCGGCGCAACCGGGCTCGGGCTTCGTCACGATGACCGACGGCGCCGGCAACGAGACCGTCTGCCCGGTGAGCCTCGCAGGCACCGCCGAGTGCTTCATGATGCTCGGCTTCACCGAGATCCAGGTGCCGCTCGGCCCCGAGCTCGATGACGTGCTGTTGGTCGCGCCGTTGGCCGCCTGGCCAGTGACGACGCTCTCGGTCCCGAGCCTGTTCATCCCGATGGACCCGGCGCTGAACAACCTGACGTTCGCCGCTCAGGTCGGCATGCTCAATCCGGGCGCGTTCCCGACCAACCCGCTGCGCATGTCGAATGGTCTGCGGGTGACGATCGGCAGCGGCACCGCCAACTACGGCCTGCCGGGCAGCATGACGCTGGTTGGGACCAATGGCCCCAACCTTGGCACGCACTTCCAGCTGGCGTTCGCCATCAACTGATCGGCGGGCGAAGAGGATGACCGGGCACGCTGCCGGTCATCCGTTTCCGATCCACGCGCCACGAGGTGGTCAGCTTGACTGCTTCGTGGCGCGCTGCGTTTCTGCCGGTCTGGTTTCTG
>JANOET010000276.1:0-6298 GCA_031413415.1 Acidimicrobiaceae bacterium | reverse complement strand
CGGTACTCCGGAATGGTGCACAGCGTCGCCTATCACGTGCTCCGTCGACCGGCGCTCGCCGAGGAGGCGGTGCAGCAGACGTTCCTGCAGGCATGGCGCGCTTCGTCGTCGCTCGACCTGGAACGCGAGGTCGCGCCGTGGCTGGTCACCATTGCTCGCCGGGTGGCCATCGACATCGCTCGTCGCGAGGGGCGTCGTCCGACGACGTCGCTCGACGCAACGCATGCCGGCGAGCGCTCGCTGATCTACCTTCCGCCGAGCGAGACGGCAGCATGGGAGACGGCACAGGTCCGGCTCGCCATCGAGTCGCTGCCGCCCGACGACAGGGCGGTCGTCCGCCTGCAGCACCTCGACGGGTTCACCCACGTCGAGATCGCCGAACACCTCGCGTTGCCGCTCGGCACTGTCAAGAGCCGCTCGTACCGTGCGCATCGTGCGCTCGCAGCGAAGCTCGCCCACCTCCGCGACCCCAACTGAACCGATCGGTCCGGGTGCACGTATTGAGCGGCATGGGTGGGACGATGCCGCACAGAGACCCGGCGCACTCCGGGGAACTCGAGCCGCCGGCCGAGGTGCTCCCGCTGTTGCAGCAGCCAGCGGTCTGGATCGATCCGCCCGACGAGCTCGGTGACGAGGTCGTCGACTCGGTGCGTGCCGAACTGCCCTGACGATCGCGGCGCACGACGGCACCGGACAAGATGGTCCGGTGGTTGACTGGTCGCCCATGCCCGTCCTGCTCGCGCTGTGCTCCGCCCTCGTCTACGGCGTGGGCGACTACCTCGGTGGCCGGGCGAGTCGTGTGCAACCCAGCATGGTCGTGACGGCCACGGGACAACTGGTGAGCCTCGTCCTCGTCGTGGTCGTCGTGTTGGCCATGGGAACCGCGTCGCCCGACGCGGCCACCTGGGCGTGGAGTGCCGGCGGTGGCGTGTTCGGCGCGCTCGGCATCACAGGGCTGTACCACGGCTTCGCCCACGGCGACGTCACGGTGGTGGCGCCGGTCAGCGCCGTGGTGGGTGCGGCGGTACCGGTGGTGGTGGGTGTTGTCACCGGCGAACGACCGAGTGCGCTCGCGATGGCCGGCATCGCCCTGGCAGTGGTCGCGGTCGCGCTCGTCAGCGGTGCACTCGGCACCCACCAGCACTCCACCCCGCGGAGCATCGTCGCGTTGTCGGTGGGCGCGGGCGTGTGCTTCGGGTTGCTGTTCGTGGCGTTCGACCGCGCCGACTCCGATGCGGGAATGTGGCCCCTCGCGATCGCCCGGTTCGCGTCGGTGCCGCTGTTGTTCGGTCTGCTGTTGGTCACCGGTCAGCGGCGCGTGGCCGACCGGACGACGATGCAGATCGCCGTCGTGGCCGGCGTGTTCGACATGGCGGCGAACGGTCTCTATCTGGTCGCGACGAGGGGTGGTCTCTTGTCGGTCGTCGCCGTCGTCGCGTCGCTGTACCCGGCCAGCACCGTGGCCTTGGCAGCGACCATCGACGACGAACACATCGGTCGTTGGCAGGCCATCGGCATGGCCCTCGCCGTCGTGGCCCTGGTGCTGGTGACGCTCAGTCGGCAGTAGGTGAATTGCGGTCGACGACCACCTGGCTTTCGCGAGCGGCGGCGGCGAAGATGCCCTTGCTCATCAGGCTCGGCTCGGCCTTCCGCCGGGCGAGGAAGATCTCGGCCCGCGCGGCGTGCACCATGGGGTCGTCGGGCGCCGCCCACCCGGCGAGGTCGGCGAAGTGGCAGGCCAGCCGCAGGTCACCCTCGGACGCGGCCTGTTGTGCGCGGCGCACCAGCGCAGCGGCGCCGCCGGCCAACTCGGCCACGGCGGCCGCCAGATGCGCGTCGGGCGACGGCTTGAGGCGCGACGCCGCACCGTCCCACCAACCACCGAACTGCCGCCAGATTCCACGCACGACGAACTCGGGCTCGTCGTAGAGGGGTCGCAGGTACGGCTTGGCGAGAGTCTCGTTCGGGACTGTCACCGAATGGATGATCGTGTCGAGGGTGGCGCCAGCGTTCATCATGTCGATCGCCTCTCGGACGAGCAGCTCGAGCGCCCCGGCCACGTCGTCGAGGACACGTGCGATGCGCTCCTTGCCGGCGATGGGCAAGCCGTGAGCAGGAAGGAGCAGTTCGGGTTCGACGGCGATCATCGAGCGCAGTGCTGCGGCCCACTCGATGGGGTAGCGCTGCACCTTCTGCGGGTTGCCGGCATTGGGGAAGTTCCAGATGAGGAAGTCGCCCGTCATGATCGCGTTGCGCTCGGGCAGCCAGGCCCAGAGGTGGTCGTCCGTCTCGCCGCGTGCATGGTGCAGTTCGATGAGTTGCCCTCCGGCGTCGAGGTGGCTCGACGCCGAGAAGGTCTCGTCGGGTCGCAACGTGGTGGCCGGCAGGAAGCGGCGGCCCAGCGAACTTCCCGCGAGCTTCAGCCCGTCACCGGTGCCGGTGCCGACGCCCAGGTTCAGCTCGCCTGCGATACCGCCGAACTGGCGGGCATTGATGATCAGGTTCCAGTTGTTCGTGTAGTCGTAGCGATCCAGTCGTGCGGCGACGTTCTCGTGGCCGACCACGGTCGGCTGATCGTCGGCGAAGAAGGTGCTGCCGCCGACATGGTCGGCGTGGCCGTGGGTGTACACCAGGTGAGTGACGCGTCGTCCGTCCCAGCCGCGCAAGGACTCGCGCACCGCGTGGCCCGTGGCAACCCCCGATGAGTCGAAGCAGACCAGCCCGTCGTCCGTGCGCAGCGCGACGCAGTGACTGAAGCTCTCGACGATGGCGATGCCGTCGGCGACCTCGCTGAGTTCGTTCGTGACACGGTTCACCGGTTGATCGGTGACTCCGCTGTCGATGATGCGCGACGAGAGATCCAGCAGATCGGCCATGGCCGAACCGTAGTCAGCGGGCGAGGCCGAGGACCCGTTCGCCGATGATGTTGCGCATCACGTTCGACGTTCCCCCCATGATGGTGTAGCCGGGTGCATAGACGAGACCCTTCGTCATGTCGTCCCAGAGTGTGGCCTCCATGCCGAAGACCTTGGCGACGAAGTCGGCGACGCGCACCTCGTGTTCGGTGCAGAAGCACTTCGTCGCGGCGCTGAACCCCGCAGGTGCCTGCTTCAACACCTCGCGCACCACCAGGATGCGGCCGATTCGGTAGGCGATCTCGAGACGCGCGATCTCGTCCCTGACCACCGGGTCGGTGGTGTCGGCCCGTTCGAGCGCCATCTCGTACAGCGCATGGTTGCTGACCAGTCGGTCGATGCCGCCGCGTTCGTGTTCGAGTTGGCGCATCGTCTGCTTGAACGCCGCGCCCTCGACGCCCACGAGGTTCGCCACGGGCACGCGCACGTCGGTGAAGAACACTTCGCTGAAGTGGCGGTTCGTGGTCATGTCCTTGATGGGGCGGACCTCGATGCCCGGCGTGCTCATCGGCACGATGACCTCGCTGATCCCGGCGTGCGGCGGGCCGTCGGTTCGGGTGCGGCAGATGAGGTAGCAGTAGTCGGCGACGGCACCGAAGCTGGTCCAGATCTTCTGTCCGTTGATGACGAACTCGTCGCCCTCGCGAACTGCGGCGGTCTTCAAGCTCGCCAGGTCGCTACCCGCGTTCGGTTCGCTCATGCCGATGCACCACGTGGTCTCACCGGCGACGATGGCGGGGAGGAACTCGGCCTGCTGGTCGGCCGTGCCGTACGACAGCAGAGCCGGACCCATTTGACGATCGGCGAACCACGACGCCGCGATCGGTGCGCCAGCCTTGATGAGTTCCTCGCCCACGATGAGCCGATCGATCGCCGGGCGCGCAGTGCCGCTGTACGGGTTGTCGGGCCAGGTCATGCCGATCCAGCCACGAGCACCGAGCTCCTTCGAGAACTCCTTCGAATAGCCGTTGATCCACGAGTCGTTCGAGCGTCCGAATCGGGCGACAGCGTCGGCTGCGATGTGCGCAGCCTCGTCACGCAGGGCGATCTGCTCGCTGGTCCAGGAGAAGTCCATCGCTGGTGATGCTACGACCGCCGCTCGGGCGACGCGGCATCGCTCTCGTGTCGAGCCGTCGATCAGTCCACAGGGCCACGCACACCGACGGGTCGATCGCCGGCGATGGTGATGCGGTGCATGACGCGGCGCTCGGTGTAGTCCGCCGCGGCGTAGTGCGAGGTGCTGCGGTTGTCCCAGAATGCGACGTCGCCCTCGCGCCAATGCCAGCGCACCGTTCGCTCCGGGGCGATGACATGGGAGTACAGCAACTGCAGAATGGCGTCGCTCTCGGCGGGCTCGAGGCCGTCGATGCCGGCGGTGAACGTGTCGTTGACGAACAGGCCGCGCTCTCCGGTTTCGGGGTGCACCCGTACGACTGGATGGCGAACGGGGGAGAGATCGGCGAGTTTGGCGCGTTGCTCGCCAGTGGGGTCCTCGGCTCTGAATCGGTTGAACGTGGCACTGGCGTCGTGGGTCGCGACCAGGTCGTCGAGAAGGTTCCGGATGGGCAGGCTGAGTGTTCGGTACGCGTCGATCAGGTCGGCCCACAGCGTGTCGCCACCGCGAGCGGGGATGACCTTGCCCACGAGAATGGCGAAGGCCGGCGGTGTCGCCGAGAAGGTGACGTCGGTGTGCCAGCGGTTGTTGTAGCTCGTGCCCTTCCCGCGGCTGCCGACGCCCAGCGGGTAATCGGCGCTGTCGAGTTGCAGCACCTCGGGGTGTTCGCCGTCGAGCCCGCCGACCAGCGGGTGCGCCGGTGTGAGCGTGCCGAAGTTGCGCGCGAACGCCACCTGCTGGGTGGGGGTGAGGTGCTGGTCACGGAAGAACACGACCCGGTGGCCGAGCAGGGCAGACCGGATGGCGGCGACCTGTGCTGCGTGCAACGGCTGGGAGAGGTCGGCGCCGTGGATGACCGCACCGAGCGTGCCGGTGAGCGACTCGACGCTCCAGCCGTCGGGAACGCCGACACCGTGCCCGCCGACACCGAGCCCGCCGACGCCGAGGCTGGTGATGTCGAGCTGCGGAGTGGTCATCCGAAGTCCTTCGCATGGACGTGCACCGTGGTGGTGGGTGCGGAGCTGATGAGTCGATGTGGCGTGCCGGGCGGAACGACCACGGTGTCGCCGGCGGCGACGACCATGCGCTCGAGGTCGCTGCCGGAGCACCGTTCCTCCACGATCGCACCGCTGACGACGTGGAACGCGACGAAGCGCTCGTGGGTGTGCAGGTCGGCTGCCTCGCCCGACGGCCAGTGCATGACCCACACGTCGTACGCCGGCGTGGTGAGCACCAGGTCGCGTGTGAGTCGGCGCGGCGCGCCGCCATCGAGACCCACTGGCACCGTGACGCCGCCCATTCCTGCCGCAATCTCGCGGAGCAGGTCGCCCGGGCCCAACAGCGGGGCCACGGCCGAGGGGTGAGCGGCGCGTGACGCGGTGCGCTGCCACGAGTTCGTGTCGGGCGCGCCAGCGCCGAACTCGGCGTCGGAGACTTGCGTGGGGGACATGGCGGGCACTCTATCCATAAAGCCGACCGAGTCAGTCGACAATAGTTCGCGGTCGTGCGTTCGACCCGTTCCTGCCGAGCAGCTAGCGTGTACAAGTCCGATACAAGTGGACCGGTGCCGTGAACCGGTGACAAGGAGCGCGTGATGTCGAAGATCAAGGTGGCCAAGCCCGTCGTCGAGATGGACGGCGACGAGATGACCCGCATCATCTGGCAGTTCATCAAGGACAAGCTCATCCTCCCGTATCTCGACATCGAGCTCGACTACTACGACCTCGGCATCGAGCACCGAGACGCCACCGACGACCAGGTCACCATCGACTCCGCCAACGCCACCAAGCTGCATGGCGTCGCCGTGAAGTGCGCGACGATCACGCCCGACGAAGCCCGCGTCGACGAGTTCGGGCTGAAGAAGATGTGGAAGAGCCCCAACGGCACCATCCGCAACATCCTCGGCGGTGTCATCTTCCGCGAGCCCATCGTCATCTCCAACATCCCGCGCCTCGTGCCGGGATGGACCAAGCCCATCGTCATCGGCCGTCACGCCCACGGCGACCAGTACAAGGCCACCGACTACAAGGTGCCCGGCGCCGGCACCGTGATGATGACCTACATCCCCGCCGATGGCAGCGAACCCGTCGAGATGAAGATCGCCGACTTCGGCGCCGATGGCGGCGTCGCAATGGGCATGTACAACTACAACGACAGCATCCGCGACTTCGCCCGCGCCTCGCTGCGCTACGGCATCCTGCGCAACTACCCGGTGTACCTGTCCACGAAGAACACCATCCTCAAGGCCTACGACGGCCAGTTCAAGGAC
>JANOET010000275.1:0-18504 GCA_031413415.1 Acidimicrobiaceae bacterium | reverse complement strand
GACGGCTGGCGCTGGAAGATCGATCCGACGATGCGCTTCGGCGGCTTCGGCCCGTGGCGTCCCGAGTGGACCGCGACCCGCGTGCCAGGCCTGGGCATGCCCTTCCTCGGGCTGCTCGCCGACGAACAGGAACCGATGGGTTGGGGCACCCGCCCGAAGGACCTCGATGGACTCATCCCGCACACCGGTCGGCTGGAAGTGATGAAGGGCGTGGGACACTTCGTGCACATCGAGCAACCCGAACTCGTCGCCGAGATGGTGCTCGACTTCCTCGGCGGTGGCCGGTGAGCATCACCCGCCTCGTCCACAACAAGATCCATCTCGCGCTCCACGAAGTGCGCTCGGGCGCCGGCCGACCGCTGTTGTTGCTGCACGGCCTGGGCGAGCATTCGCCGGCGACGGTGCCGGCGTTCGCCGAACCGTGGACCGGCCCGGTGGTGGCCCTCGACTTCACCGGCCACGGTTCGTCCACTGTGCCCGCCGGTGGCGGCTACTCGGCCGAGATCCTGCTCGGCGACGCCGACCTGGCTCTGGCCCACCTGGGCGAGGCCACCGTCGTCGGTCGCGGACTCGGGGGTTACATCGCGCTCATGCTCGCCGGCGCCCGCGCCGATCGGGTGCGCGGTACAGTCATCTGCGACGGGCCCGGCCTGTGGGGTGGCCCCACCGGGCCGACGTCCACCAGCTTCGTGACGCTCGAGGACGTACGTACCTCACCCGACCCGTACGCGCTGCTGGAGTTGTCGCGCGACCTTCGTCCACGCGACTACGCCGCGCTGTTCGCCCGGTTGGCACTCGAACACTCGGGGCTCGACGAGCCGATCACGGTGGCGGCCGTCGTGCGTCCGCCGTGGCTCGAAGCCGTCGTCGTCGAGGTCGGCGTGGCGGTCGGCACCCTCGAAGAAGCACTCGCTACGTATTCCGCTGGCTGACGTACGCCGCGAGCGCCACCAACTCGTCGCGCGCCTCGGGCGTCACCGGCGCGCGCCTGATCGCCGCGACGGCCTCGTCGGCGAGGGAGGCGATGGTGACCTCGAGGTCGGCGAGCGCTCCCGTGTCGATGACGACCTGTTGTACTCGAGCGACGTCGTCGTCGGACAGGTGATGCGTGCCCACCAGCGCGAGCACCTCGGCCTGCGCCAGGCTGGCGGCCTCGACCGCGCGGGCCAGCAGTGGTGTGGGCTTGCCCTCGCGCAGGTCGCCACCGACGGGTTTGCCGGTGACCACGGCATCACCGAACGCGCCCATCACGTCGTCCCGCATCTGAAACGCGTCGCCGAGCGGCAGTCCGTAGGCACTGAGTGCCGGCAACAGCTCGTCGGCGCGCTCGGGTGCGGCCATGACGGCACCCAGGTGCAGCGGACGTTCGATGGTGTACTTGCCGCTCTTGTACCGGCAGATCAACTCGGCCTTGTGGCGGCGGCGCTCGTTGCGCACGCTGCCGACGATGTCGAGCACCTGGCCGACGTTGAGCTCGATCCGTAGCTCGTTCCAGATCCGCCAGGCGGCCGGCGGCGCACCGGACATGAGTTGGTCGGCGTAGACGAACGCCAGGTCGCCCACCAGGATGGCCACGCCTTCGCCGAACCTGCGCGCCTCGCCGGCCCAGCCGTGGTCGAGGTGGTGCTGGGTGAAGACGGTGTGCGTGGTGGGCTCGCCCCGACGGCTCGCGGCGTCGTCCATGACGTCGTCGTGGAACAACGCGAACGCGTGCATCAGTTCGAACGCCGCGCCGGCATCGGCGACCATCTGATCGGCCGGATCGCCACCCGCGGCGGCGTACCCCCAGTGTGTGAACGCCGGGCGTAGACGCTTGCCGCCCACCAGCACCAACCGGCCTATCTCGTGCACCGGTGCGGCCAGGTCGGCATCGAACGCGGACCAGCGCGCCTCCTCGGGAGCGAGGAACTCGCGGAGCCGATCCTGCACACGGACTGCGATGGCGGCGAGCGAGGGCGGAGCGGCCGAGGTCACGACGTGGAGGCTACGGGCAGCGGACCCGGTTGGCGCTGTGCTCAGGCGTCGGGCTCAGGCGTCGTCGCCGAGGCCGGCGACGGCTTCGTCGATCTGCACCCGGGCGTTGCCGATGCGGTCGCGGCAGAAGGCGATCAGCTCGGCAGCGCGCTGCACCCGAACGGCGAGCAGGTCGACGTCGACATCGGCTCGATCGAGTTCGCCGAGGATGGTGTCGAGTTCGGCGAGTGCCTCGGCGTAGCCAGTGGCGACGGGTGCCGATGCGGTGCCGTCGGCGGGTCGACCGGTGGGGTTGACGGTGCTCATGGTGTGGTCTCCTCGACACGGCTGCGCGCCGTGCCCGTCGCGAACGTGGTGATGATCTCGGTGCCGGCCGAGACGTCGGCCGATGAGCGGACTGTGCGCCCGTCGGTGGTACGGGTGATGGTCCAGCCACGGGCCATCGTGGTGGCCGGGTCGAGCAAGCGGACGCGTTCGGCGACGCTGTCGAGATGGCGGGCCTCGGCATCGAGGCGCGGCGGCACTCGTCGCAGCACCGTGCCGGCGCGCATGGCTCGCTGGTCGGCGCGGTCGAGCGCACGGCCGGTGCCGGCTCGCACACCCTGGACGCGCGCGGCCAGACGTTCGTCGCTGCGTGCCACGGCTGATCGCACCCGCTGGCGGATGCCCTCGGCCACCGTGCCCACGTCGGCCACGGCGCGCTGCACGGCCACCTCGGCGGCCTGCTGCACCTCGCTCGCGGCATCGTCGACCCGTTGGCGGAACCGACCCACCTGTTCGACCAGCGCGGCGGCGCACGCCGTGGGCGTCTTCAGGGCCGTGTGCGCCACCTCGTCGGCGACGCTGCGGTCGATCTCGTGACCGAGCCCGGTGAACACCGGCAACGGCGAGGCGGCGATGGCCATCGCGATGGCCTCGGCGTCGAAGATCGCCAGTTCGCTACGGCTGCCACCGCCGCGGATGAGCACCACCGCATCGAGGTCGGAGTGACGGCTGAGCGTGCGCAGCGCCCGGGTGACCTCGCGGACCGCACTGTCGCCCTGCACCCGCACGTCGATGAGGCGAAGGTGAAAGCCCATGCCGCTGCGCTCGATCTCGTGCACGAAATCGGCCCACGCGGCGCTGGCCTTGCTGGTGACCACACCCACCCGCATCGGTGCCAGCGCGAGCGGCTGCTGCCCGTTGCGCTCCAGCAGCCCGGCCTCGCCCAACCGACGCAGCACGTCGTCGCGCTGCAGGGCGAGCTCACCGAGGGTGAAGCGCGGATCGATGCCGCTCATCTTCAGCCCGAGCGTGCCACTGCCAGCGAAGAAGTCGAGGTTCCCGAAGATGCGCACCTTCAGCCCGTCGGCGAGCTGCAACCCGTTCTTCAACAGCAGCGAGCGCAACCGGTTGCGCTGCGGCGCGAAGAACTGCACGTTCAGGACGGCCTTGTGCCCGTCGATCTGCTCGACGAGCCGAAAGTAGGCGTGCGGACCGCGCTCGTTCCATCCCTGGATCTCGCCGCGCACCCACACCCCCTGGTCGAACTTCGACCGCAGTGCACCGTTGATGGCGTCGGCCAGTTCGCCGACCGAGTAGGTCGGGTCGGCGTCGGGCTCGAAGTTCAGTGCCACCTGGCTCACGGGGTCCACCACAGTTGCCACGCGGGGGGACCATCGGGCTGCAGTGCGAACTCGGCGACCGTGGAGAACCCGAGCGACGCATAGAACGGCAGGTTTCGCGTGTTCGTGCTCTCGAGGTGCACACCCTGTCCATCCGCCGCCGCCCGGCGCTGCCCCTCGGCGACGAGCAACCGGCCGAGCCCACGACCCTGGTGGGTGGGTCGCACGCCCAGGAACATGAGGTAGTGGTACGGCGGCTCGGGCTTGTGCTCGGCGAACACGGCGAGGCCGGCGCCCACCTGCGCGGTGCGTTCGGCCCCGAGCATCGCCGTCATCAGGCCCCCCACGCTGGGCGCGTCGGAGAACGGCAGCGACCGACCATCGGTGCGCCACAACGCGGTGGCCACCACGGCGCCCTCGACGAGCACGACGTCGACGGTGCCGACTGAGGCGAACGCCTCGACGAACAGGCCGATCCACGCGGCCGTCGCATGTTCCTGGGCCTCGACCCCACGGAAGATCCACCGCAACATCGGATCGTCGGCGAATGCCGCCCCGAGCACGCCCCGGACGGCGGCCACATCCGCCGGAGTGGGGTCGAGCGGCTGCACGGAGTTCATGGCCGCAGAGGCTACGTCAGGCGCCGAGCCGACCGGCTGGGCTGTCGTCGACCACGTCGAGTCCATACCGCTCGGGGCCGACCTCGATCTGTCGCTCGCGGCGCAGCGACTCGAGCTCGCGCAACGGCTTCTCGAGTTGGCGACGACGGGCACCGACCAGTTCGTCCATGCTGCCGGACAAGGTGTCGAGCTGGCGCTTCACCTTCTCGACCTGTGCTGCGTACTTGCCGAACTGCAGGTCGAACTGGCCGAGCAGCACGAGCACTTCGCGGCTGGTCTGCTCGAGGCGGAAGTTGTCGAACGCCTGACGAATGACGCCGAGGAACGCGAACAGCGTGAGCGGCGAGCAGAGGATGACCCGGTCGCGTAGTGCATCGTCGACCAGGGTGGGCGCGTGTTCGTGGATGAACCCGACAATGGTCTCGTTGGGGACGAACATGAGCACGTTGTCGATGGCCGGGCGCGCGTCGACCTTGGCGTAGTCGCGACGGGCCAGTTCGCGTACATGGCCGCGCACGGCCTTGATGAACGAATCGCGGGCTGCGGCGGCCTCGAACTCGTTGGTGGCCTGCTGGAACGCCAGGTAGCCGTCGATGGGGAACTTGACGTCCATGAACAGCACGTGCGCGTCGGGCAGGAGGAACGTGAAGTCGGGGATGATCCGCCCATCGCCCACCACGGCGGTGCGCTTGGTGTAGTTCACCTCGGGCAGCAGACCGGCAAGCCGCAGCACATCCTCGGCCATGCGTTCTCCCCACTGACCGCGGGTGTTCGTGTTGGCCAGCGCCTCGCGAATGCTGTGCGTCGCCGAGTACAGGTCGCGCGACACCTGGGCCTGCTCGTGGAGCGCCTGGCCGACCTGGCCGAACTGGTGCGCCGAGTGCTGCCCCAACCGCTGCACCGCCTCGGTGAGCTGCGACAACTGGGCCTGCACGGCCGGGTCGGTGACCGGCGCGGCAGGTGCCGGCAACGCATCCGGACGATCGGAGGGCCGACCACGGGCGGCCAGCGACCACACGAGTGCGGCGACGACGAGGAGGAGGAGGAGGAGGAGGAGCACGACCAGCAGGATGTCCATGCCCACATCCTCGCGAAGGGGTGTGACGATGTACCGGACCTCAGCGCGTGTGTCCCATTTCGCCAGGCAGATGGCGCAGAGCCGCAGCTACGCGCCAACCGAGGCAACCAACCAGGGCGGGGTTGTCGGGTTCCCTCGGTCGGCTCTGCTCTGGAAGTGGGCCTGGTCCAGTTCGAGCATCGCGACGCGACCATCACGACTCCGCTTCCAGAGCATGCAGCCTCGCCTCGGGAGGGTCGAGTGTCCGCTCTGTGCGCGCTCGTCACGGCGTTCGGAGCGACGAAAGGGGACACACGCGCTCAGCCGGAGAAGGCCGCTTCTCCAGCTCGGACCTGGGCCGCGTAGACGCCGTCGAGCCGCATCAGTTCGTCGTGGGTACCCGTCTCGACCACCGTGCCGCCATCGAGCACCACGATGCGGTCGGCGTCGCGAATCGTGGACAGGCGATGGGCGATGATCAGCGCGGTGCGGCCCTCGAGCGCGGTCTCGAGGGCGGCCTGCACGGCCGCCTCGTTCTCGTTGTCGAGATGGCTGGTCGCCTCGTCGAGGATCATCACCACCGGGTTCTTCAGCAGCAGTCGGGCGATCGCCAGGCGCTGCTTCTCACCACCCGACAACCGGTAGCCGCGCTCGCCCACCACGGTGTCGTACCCGTCGGGCAGTTCGGCGATGGTGTCGCTGATGCGGGCGCCGCGACATGCGGCGTCGAGTTCGGCAACCGTCGCGTCGGGCTTGGCGTAACGCAGGTTCGCGCCGATGGGCTCGTGGAACAGGTGCGGGTCCTGGCTGACCACGCCGATGGCCTCGCGCAAGCTGTGCTGGGTGAGATCGCGCACGTCGTGCCCATCGAGCAACACCGCGCCGCCGGTGACGTCGTACAGACGCGGGATGAGGCCGGACAGGGTGGTCTTGCCCGAGCCGGACGAACCGACCAGCGCGACCGTCTCGCCAGGACGGACGACGAGCGACACCCCCTGCAGCACGTCGCGGTCGGGGTCGGTGCCGCCGAGCGCACTCGGTGCCTCGAGCGACTGCACGGTGACGGCGGCCGCAGCCGGATAGCGGAACCACACGTCGCGGAACTCGACCAGCCCCTTGGGCTGGACGAGGTCGACGGCACCTGGCTTGTCCTGGATGAACTCCGGGGCGTCGAGCACCTCGAACACGCGCTCGAAGCTGACCATCGCGGTCATCAGATCGACGCGTGCATTGGTGAGGCCGGTGAGCGGTTGGTACACACGAGTGACCAGCGCGGCGAGAGCGACCAAGGTGCCGGGGGTGATGCTGCCGCTCACCACCAGGTGGGCGCCGACGCCGTAGATGGCTGCGGCGCCGAGCGCGCCGACCAACCCGAGCGCCACGAAGAACACCCGCCCGTACATGGCGGCACGGATGCCCGTGTCGCGCACCTTCGCGGCGCGGCCCGAGAACATGTCGACCTCGTCGGTCTGACGACCGAACAGCTTCACCAGCAACGCGCCGGCCACGTTGAAGCGCTCGGCCATCTGGTTGTTCATCTCGGCGTTGGTGGTCATGTTCTGGCGCTGGATCTCCTGCAGACGCTTGCCCACCCGCTTCGCCGGGATGATGAACATGGGTAGCACCACGAGCGCGAGCAGGGTGAGCCGCCACTCGAGGAAGGCCATCGCCGTGAGCGTCGTGACGAGAACGATGACGTTGCTCACCACGCTGCCGAGCGTGCTGGTGACTGCCGTCTGCGCTCCCACCACGTCGTTGTTCAAGCGGCTCGTCAACGCACCGGTCTGTGTGCGGGTGAAGAACGCCACGGGCATGCGCTGCACCTTGGCGAACAGTGCGACCCGCAGGTCGTAGATGAGGCCCTCACCGATGCGAGCGCTGCACCACCGCTGCACGATGGCGAGGCCGGCGTCGATGAGCGCTGCGCCTACCACGATGGAGGCGAGCACGGTGATGCCACCCCGGTCGCCATTGGGGATCGACACGTCGAGGATTCGCCGGAACGCAAACGGCGGGATGAGCTCGATGAGCGCCGCGAGCACGATGGTGACGAGGAACAGGATGATCGTGCGTCGATACGGCTGCGCGAACTGCCACGCGCGGCGCAACGAGTTGCCCTGCAACCGCCGACCCTTCACGGCCTCGGCATCGCCCGGCATCATCATGTGAGGTCCCATCCGCATCCCCTGGAGGATACGGGTGACCCTGCGATCCTCTCCTCGTGCTCGTGCACGTCTGCAGAGCGGTCGATGCCGAACCTCACCTAACCTGGTGTCATGCGTGTCCGTCCCCTCGCCGTGGTCGCCGTGGCCCTCGTCCTGGCCGCGTGCACCACCGACAGCCAGGTCACGCCGGGGTCGTCGTCGCAACAGACCTCGGGCTCGGGGGAAGGCTCCGACCCCGACAGCAACCCCGGCACCGACACGAGCAGCGGCGCGGCGCCGACGACCTTGGAATGGACCGACTTCGGCGAATCCGGGCGGGTCCAGACGAGCAGCCTGGAGGTGCCGGTGGACCCCGACGACCCGTCGAAGGGTACGTTCGACCTCCATCTCGCTCGCCACCTCGCCGATCCGGACCAGCGGATCGGCAGCCTGTTGGTGAACCCTGGCGGTCCCGGGTTCGGCGGCAGCGACTTCGCCATCTACGCCACCCAGGTCTACAGCCAGACGCTCACCGACCGGTTCGACATCGTCGGCTGGGATCCGCGTGGCACCGGCCTGAGCACCCCGGCGATCGACTGCATCGACGACTACGACCGCTTCTACACGGGCGTCGACATCACGCCCGACACGCCGGCCGAACGACAGAAGCCCATCGATCTGGCGAAGGAATTCGCTGGCGAGTGCGTCGCCAACAACGAGGTGGCACTGGCGCACGTCGGCACGAACGCATCGGCGCGCGACATGGATGCCATCCGCGTCGCCCTGGGCGAGGACACCATCAGCTACTTCGGCTTCAGCTACGGCAGCGAGCTGGGTGCGACCTGGGCCACGCTGTTCCCCGACACCGTGCGCGCCGCGGTGCTCGACGGTGCCGCCGACCCCAACGCGGGCCAACTCGACGCCGGGTTGCAGCAGGCGAAGGGCTTCGAGCGGTCGTTGCAGACATTCCTCGACCGTTGCAGCGACGATCCCGATTGCGCATTTCACAGCAACGGCGACGCAGCAGGTTCGTTCGACGACCTGATGGCCGACATCGACGATCGGCCGGTGCCCACCACCAGCGGACGCCCGGACCTGGACCGGGCGATGGCGATCACCGCAGTGGCCCAGGCGATGTACTCGCCGTCGCGTTGGCCCGACCTCGAACAGGGCCTGGCCGACGCCCGCGACGGCGACGGCCGGACGATGCTCGCACTGTTCGACAGCTACTTCGAGCGCAACGAGGACGGCACCTGGCCGAACCCGCTCGAGGCGTTCCAGGTCATCTCGTGCGCCGACGACCCCGAACGGCTGACGGTGGCCGAGGACGACGCCAACGCACCGAAGTACCGCGCGGTCGCGCCGCGAATGGCGCCGGCCACGATCGGTACGTACTTCTGCACGTTCTTCCCGGCGAGCGTCGATCCGCGTGTGGTCATCACCGCAAAGGGAGCCGGCCCCATCCTGGTGATGGGCACCACGGGCGACCCGGCCACGCCGCTCGAGTCCACCCGCGACATGGACGCTGCGCTCGAAGACGGCCGACTGGTCGTCGTCGACGCCGAAGGCCACACCGGGTACGCACCCGACAGGTGCAGCGGCGACGTCATCGACGACTACCTCGTCGATCCGGTGGCGAACGCCCCGGCCGACGGCACCGAGTGCAACTGAGGAACGATCCCGGACTCAGCGCCGCTCCGCCGATCTGATTGCGGCGATGAGCTGTGGGATCGCCTCGACGGCGTCGGCCACGATGCCGAAGTGCGCGAGTCGGAAGACCACGGCCTCAGGGTCGCGGTTGATGGCGACGATCGTCGCGGCGTCCTGCATGCCGACTGCGTGCTGCAACGCGCCCGAGATGCCACACGCCACGTAGAGCCGGGGTCGGATGGTCGCTCCGGTCTGGCCGACCTGCTGCGCACGTTCGGCGAGACCGGACTCCACTGCGCCGCGCGACGCGGCGACAGCGCCGCCGATCGTCTCGGCGAGCTCCTCCACGAGATGCCAGCTCGTCGCGTCGCAGCCGGCGCCCCCGGCGATCACCACGTCGGCGTCGCGGAGATCGACATCGGCCGAACTGATCCGCCGCTCGAGCAGCTCCACGCGGCGGTCGGACGGGTGCAGGTTCACTTCGAGCCGTACCACCCGAGGCCTGCGCGGCGTGGAGCGAACGGCGAACACCCCGGGCCGAACGGTGGCCATCTGCGGACGAGCCTCGGGACACAGGCAGGTGGCGAGCACGCCGCCCGCCATCGCCGGCCGCACCATGTGCAACAAGCCCTCGATCGGAACCCCCAACCGTGTCCAGGTGTCGACATAAAGGTCGGTGCAGTCGGCCGCCAGTCCGGTGCCGAGCATCGATGCAACCCGCGGCGCGAGGTCACGACCCGTGGTCGTCGCGGCGAGCAGTATCGCCGTCGGACGATGGGCGAGCACGGCGTCGGCCACCACCCGTGCATACGGTTCGGCAAGGTAGTCGGCCAAGGCAGGGTGCTCGGCCAGATACACGACGTCGGCCCCGTGCCGCCCGGCATCGGCGGTTGCGCCCTCGCTCGACCCGCAGGCGGAGTCCGGCGCGGCGTCGGACAACACCAGCGCGCCGACTCCGCCTCCAAGAGCAGGAGCCAACTCGACTGCCTTCGACAACAGCTCGCGCGACGCCGGGTCGAGTCCGTCTCCGACAGTCCGGCACACCACCCACAGGCTGGCCTCGCCGACGTGCACGGCGGCGTCGGCGTCGGCGTCCGCCGCGGCACTCGAATCCAGCGGACGATCCCGATGCTCGCTCGGAATGAACGCGCCGCGCTCGGCGAGCGCCGCGAGCAGGTCGTCGTATCCGAAGCCGTCGTCGAGGAAGCGGCAGTGGCGGTCGGGCCACGGCACCGGCGTCATCCTCGCCACCTTCGTGGGAGACGCGGCCAGACCGACGTCGGACGCGCGGAGACCGACGTCGTCGGCGCTGACCACCTCGATGGTCGCGGACGCCGCACGGCGTCGCGCCGGCAGCGACGGGTAACGCGGTGCGTAGCCGGTCTCGCTGACGGTGGCGACGGCCGGTAACGGCAGGCGCAGCCGCTCGAATCCGCCCTCCACGATCCGCCGGGCCACCAGCGAGTCACCCTCGACGGACAGCGACTCGCATCCGGTCGCCTGTGGCCAACCCAACCGCTGCGCCACCGATGGCCCCACCTGTCCGGTCTCGCCGTCGAGCGCAGACATGCCGCACAGCACCAGGTCGGCCCCGCCGAGCCAGACGATCGTCGCGGCGAGGGCGTTCGCAGTCGCCCATGTGTCGGACCCTGCGAGCAGTCGGTCGCACAGCAGCACACCGCGGTGTGCGCCGAGCTCGATCGCCCCGCGCAGCGCACCCTCGGCCGCCGCCGGCCCCATGGACACCGCCCACACCTCGTCGGCGAGTTGCGCCGCCGCCTCCAACGCGTGCAGGTCTGCCGGGTTGGTGATCGGCGCCGCCGCAGCGCGATCGATCGTCCCGTCGGCGCGGACACCGACACCACCGAGTCGCAGGTCGGGTACCTGCTTCACCAGCACGATCGCTCTCATCGGTCACCTCGCCCGCGCTGCCGCCGGCCCACTCTCAGCGTGACGCGCACCGACCCGACCCCGCCATGGTCCAACGTCCCCTCGTGTTGTGGTGTCGCCCTCCGTTTTCGGGTGACGAGGATCCCAGACCGTTCCGGGCGGTGGTGACGTTCGGCCATGGCGGCGGCGCGTGTTCGCGCCGTACGGTCGTGTGGGCGACCGCCGCGATGCTCCGCGGCGGCAGCAAAGCAGTCACGACAACCAATGCAGCAAGGCAACCGAGGAGTTCGCCATGGACCGGATGAGTCCGCTCGACGCAGTGTTCCTGCACATCGAGGACGACGTGATGCACATGCACATTGCCTCGTGCGCGACGTTCGAAGGGCCGGCACCGGTCTACGAGGACCTCGTCGAGCTGTTCCGCACCAAGATCCACCTCGTGCCCCGCTACCGACAACGGGTCCGGTTCGTGCCAGGTGGCATCGGTCGGCCGGTGTGGGTGGACGACCCGCACTTCCGCCTCGACTACCACGTCCGCCACACGGCGCTGCCGCCTCCCGGCGACGACCAGGCACTACGGAACCTGATGGGACGGTTGATGTCGCAGCCGCTCGACCGCAACCGCCCGCTGTGGGAGACGTGGATGGTGGAAGGTCTGGAGTCGGGTGAGTGGGCGCTGATCTCCAAGGTGCACCACTGCATGGTCGACGGGATCTCGGGCACCGACCTCATGGCAGTCATCCTCGACATCTCGCGCGATGGCACGCCGACTGCGCCCGACGACTGGCATCCGATGCCCGAACCGTCGGATGCGGCGCTGGTGCGCGATGCGATCGCGTCCACGATGGCCAATCCCCGCGAGATCGTTCGTTGGGCCAGGGCCGCGACGCGGGCGCCTCGTCAGCTGCTGAACCAAGCGAACGAAGTGGGACGTGGAGTGGTCGAACTCGGCCGGCGCCTCACTCCGAACGCGCCGCTGTCCATCGAAGGCACCATCGGCCCGCATCGCCGTTGGGCGTGGTCGCGCACGACGATCGCGGACATCAAGCAGGTGCGCGTCGCATTCGGCGGCACGGTGAACGACGTCGTGCTCAGCGCAGTGACGAACGGCTTTCGCGAACTCCTGCAATCCCGTGGCGAGGTCGTCGACGACCTGGTCGTGCGCACACTGGTCCCGGTGTCGGTCCGCGGCTCCGACGACCACAGCTACAACAACCAGGTGGCGGGGATGGTCGCCGAGTTGCCGGTCGGCATCGCCGATCCGCTCGAGCGGCTGGCTGCAATCCGGGA
Source organism: Acidimicrobiaceae bacterium (assembly GCA_031413415.1). Taxonomy (GTDB): domain Bacteria; phylum Actinomycetota; class Acidimicrobiia; order Acidimicrobiales; family Ilumatobacteraceae; genus UBA668. The sequence continues at coordinate 6,275 of JANOET010000275.1, read as the reverse complement.
GCACATGACCGGGCTGAAGGAGTCGCACCAGGCAGTTGCCAGCAGTGCCGTCTTCGGGATGGCCGAGTTCGCGCCGCCCGTGCTGTTCTCGCTCGGTCTTCGCGGCGCAGCGAACCTGATGCGGCGAATGCCGCAGCGGTCGGTGAACACCGTCACCACCAACGTGCCGGGACCCCAGATGCCGCTGTTCGCGTGCGGTCGCGAGATGCTCGACTACTTCCCGTTCGTACCTCTGTCCCAAGGTGTGCGCACGGGGGTGGCCATCATGTCGTACAACGGCAAGGTCACGTTCGGGGTGACCGGCGACTGGGACACCGTGCCGGACCTGGACGTTCTGGCCCACGGCATCGAGGGTGGAATGGCCGAGCTGCTCCGGCTGGCCGCGAGAACGCGCACCAGGCCGGCCAGGAAGAAGACCGGGGCCCGAACGACCAGATGACGGTCACGGCGCGACGGCGGGTGCCAGCGTGCGGACGCGGTCGGCGACCTTGGGGTATCGGGCGACGAGTGTCTCGGCCACACCCAGTTCGAAGCCCAGCCAGTCGAACGGGGGTGCCATCGTCGTGCCCACCAGCGACCACTCACCGACGGACGACGAGCCCTGCCACACTCCGGCGGGAACCCGAAGTTGAGGGCGCTGGCCGGCGAGCACATCGGGTCCGAGGAACACACGCTCGGCGCGGCCGTCGGCGTGCAGCAGCAACAGGTCGAGTGGCGCTCCGGCGTGCCAGTGATACACCTCGTCGCCGCTCAGTCGGTGCAGCGCCGAGACCATCGGGTCGAGCAACATGAAGTAGATGGCCGACGAGTGCGCGTCGCGATGGGTCTCGCGGAACAGCCCACCCTCAGCGGGCAAGGGGTGCAGTCGCAGCCGTTCCGCCAACTCTTCTCCGTACTCACGGTCCAGCCGCATTTCACACTCTCCCGTCCGATCGCGATCCCAAAACGGCATCAGCCCGAACCGTGAGGCCCGGGCTGAGCGGCGTCCGGTGGGACACCTGGCGGAAGGGGTGGGATTTGAACCCACGGAGGCTTGCACCTCGCACGCTTTCGAGGCGTGTCCCTTTGGCCGCTCGGGCACCCTTCCGGGGCGGAAGGTTAGCGGGATCGCCCCGACGCGCCACACGGCTGAATTCCGGTTCCTCAAGTTCTCGTCAGGACATGCCGAAACTTCTCACGATGCAAGTGGACCTGTTCGACCATGGCACCGACGCCGAATCTGACCACGCTCCTCGCCGGGCGTGGCAGGTGATCGAAGCCGCCCGCCGCCGCTATCTGACGGGGCTGGTGGTGCTCGAGACCACCCCACCCACCCACGTCTATCTGCGTGATGGTCAGGTGTACTTCGCCGAGCGCACCACCGACGGGGGCCTTGCGGTGCGGCTGCTGGTGGAGGGTGTCATCACCCGAGCCCAGATGCAGAAGGCGATGCTCCAGGTGAGCGGCGTCGAGCACCTCGGGCGGATGTTCGAGCGAGACGAGTCGATCGACCGGGACGCAGTCGAACTGTGCGTCGAGTTGATGACCGACGACGTCCTGACCCACATCGCCGAGACCGAAGTCGCGGGCTGGGACATGAAGATGTACCACCGGCACCCGAGCGGCTTGGACCGCTGGCTGCCCACCAGGGTGGAAGTGATCACCCACCTGGTCGACACGGCCGCAGCAGTCGATCCCGAGGCGACGCCCACGCCGGCGCCCACACCGGCGCCCACACCACGGCCACGGCCGCAACTGGCCCCGCCGCCCGTGACGGCCGATGTCGTGGTGCACCCGCCGACGCCGCCGAGCATCCCGGTCACCTTGTCAGCCGACGACCCCACCACTGTGGAGGTGCAGCCCGTCGCGGAGTCCCTCGCAGAGCCCGCGCCGTCCATGACGGATTCCCTCATGTCGGGTTCGATCAAGGACGAAGTTGCCGAGGCCGTGCGACAGGCGCTGGCGAGCATCGACCACTGAGGTCGGCTGATCGGCCGGCCCTCCGGCGGCTCGGGTTCAACGACGGCGAGCGGCGAAGAAGGCCTTCAGCAACGCCCCGCACTCGTCGGCCAGCACCCCGGCCGTCACTGGCGGACGATGGTTCAGTCGTTCGTCGGCGCACACGTGGTACAGGCTCTCGACGGCGCCGGCCTTCGGGTCGGTGGCGCCGTACACGACCCGACCGATTCGCGAGTTCACGAGTGCGCCGGCACACATGACGCACGGCTCGAGCGTGACATACAGGGTGCAGTCGAGCAGCCGCCAGTGACCGACCACCTCGGCCGCGTCGCGAAGGGCCAGCACCTCGGCGTGCGCTGTGGGATCGCCGGTGCGCTCGCGCTCGTTGTGCCGTCGGGCGATGACCTCGCCATTGCGGAGCACCACTGCGCCGATGGGCACGTCGTCGTGCGCTGTCGCAACCTGCGCCTCGGCGATCGCGAGACGCATCGCCTCGAGGTCGGAGAGCGCCGTGGCGGACATGGCGGAGGGGGTGGGATTCGAACCCACGGAAGGTTGCCCTTCACACGCTTTCCAAGCGTGCCGATTCGGCCGCTCTCGCACCCCTCCCGGGACGAGCGGACAGGGTAGCGGGAGCCGCGGGGAATGTCGTCAGCCGTGCGGCGACGGACGGTGGCGACCGCTAACGTGTGCTCATCGCCCGTCGGGTGAGGTGACGGTCGGGCCCTGTGCGACGGGCGTCCGGGAATCAGGTCAGGACCGGGAGGTAGCAGCCTTCAACGGTGCCGCTCGTGTGCCGCAGGCCACCTGGCCGTCACCTCAGCCGGCGGGTGACACCGTTTTCGCCAGCCGTTCGGCGCGGTCCGCCAGTTGCGGTGCCCCCATCTGCTCGGCGAGTGCTCGGAACACGGGCGTCGGGCCGGTCCAACGCCAGTCGTCGACCTCGCCCACGGGTACGTCGAGCGCCAGCGTGGCGATCACCTTGAACAGCAGTGCGTCGGCCAGCTGGTACTGCAGGGTGCGCGCCAGCTTCTCGGCGCCGCGAAGCCCGGGCAGATCCCAGTCGCGTGACGACACGGGGATGGCTTCGATGGTGCCCCAGCGGGCCAGCACGGTGGCGGCGCCCTTCGCCCCCCAGCCAGGCAGCCCGGGAAACCCGTCGGCCGAGTCGCCGACCAGGGCCAGGTAGTCGGCGATCGACGATGGCGCCACACCGAACTTGGCGATGACCGCGTCCTCGTCGACGATCTCGTCCTTGCGGCGGTCGTACTGGACGACGCGGGTGCCGCGGACGCACTGGCCGAGGTCCTTGTCGGGCGTGACGATGAGCACCTGCTCGACCCGAGGGTCGGCCTCGGCGACGGCGGCTGCCGCGCCCAGGGCGTCGTCGGCCTCCCACTGCACCATCGCCCAGGTGGTGAAACCGGCCGCGACGAGCAGTTCCTCCATCACCGGGATCTGGTCGAGCAGCACGGGATCCATCCCCTCGCTGCTCTTGTACCCGGCATAGAGGTCGTTGCGGAAGCTCTCGATGACGTGGTCGCTGGCCACCCCCGCGTGGGTGGCCCCCCTTCTGCACCAGTTGCAGGGTGCTGTTGACGACGCCGAGGGCCGCCGCGTTGGGGCCCGGGTCGCCGTGCCGGACCGCCATGCCGAAGTGCTGACGGAACAGCTCGTAGGTGCCGTCGATGAGGTGAACCTTCACAGCAGGGACCGTACTTCGACCGGCCCACCCCTTCTCGCCCTCGGCTTCGGGAGCGGACGCGATCAATCTGTAAAGGATTGTGCAAGACGCGCCGATACCTCTGCGTGGCGAAGGAGCAGTACCCCAATCAGGGGATGGCGAACGAGGAGGAAGGCACTCCATGAGCATGCCCGCTTCCAATACTTCCGGACTGTCGGCATCGACGACGGAAGTGCTCGCGGCCACCATTGCGGCGGTCGTCGAACGCCAGCTCACGCAATACATGAACGCCGTGACGCAGCAGGCCGAGGCGACCCGTCAGGTCCAGGAGCGGGCGATCGCGGAACTTCGTCAGGAGTTCAGCGCCCAGATCACTGCGGTCACGCAGCGTGTGGAAGCGGGCCAGCAGAGCTCGGACGCGTACCAGAAGGCGCTGCAGACGGCGCTCGAGGATCGGCTCGCCGACTTCTCGCATCATCAGCAACGGCGCATCGCCGAGGTCGAGAACCGCATCATCGAGATTCCGATGGGCATGGGGTCCGGCGATGGCGGCATCGACCCGGTCGAGCTCGCCAACCTGCGCGATCAGATGGACCAGCAGAGCGCGGCGGCACACGCCCGCATCGACGAGCTGCACAAGGCCACCCGCCGCTTCGACGAGCAGGCCTCGGCACTCGTCCAGCACGTGAACGACACCACCATCGCGCTTGCGCAGCGCATGGACGAGGGCAACCAGGCGCTCGCCAATGCGGTCGAGGAGCGGCTCGCCTTCGTGCGGTCCACGCTCGAGGCCGTCGGACCCGAGGTGCAGCGCCAGCTCACCGAGCACTCGACGATGATGGTGCAGCGGATCGACTTCACCGAGCACAAGGTCACCGACCGAATGCTGGCGATGGAAGACCGCATCAACGAGAACAACGGCACGAAGCTCGCCCACCTCGAGGCGACGGTCGGCCGCATCGGCTCCGGCTTCGACGACGCGATGGGCGCACTGTCCCAGCGCATGCTCGAACTCGAGAACACGTTGCTCGCCCACCAGGATCACCTCAACCGGTTGACCGACGAGGTCGGCAAGATCGACGATCGGGCGATCATCGAGGTCAAGGAGCAGCTGTCGGCCGCCATCGGTGAAGCGATGCTCGTGCGCATCGAGATCGACCGTCTGGCCGCGAACACCGACGAGAAGATCGACAAGGCCACGCTGCGCATGGCCGAGATCGAGGGTTTGCTCTCCGACGAGATGGACGTGAGCGCTGCGGTGCAGCTGGAACGCCTCGAAGAGCTGGAGCGGGCGGTCATCGAGCTCAACCCCGACCAGTTCGTCCGCAAGAGCGACCCCGGCGCCAACACGACGACATCGCTCTCGGGCGCGCCCAGCGCATCGCTCGACACCGGATTCAGCACGGGTCAGCCCTCGGCCGGCCCCACCACCACATCGGAACACACCCTGTCGTCGTTCTGACGGCCGGCGGACGCAAGCCCTCCGCAGCGGGAGACGGGCAACATGGCACTATTCAAAGGATCGAAGGACCAGCTGACACCCCCCGAGGGTGAAGCCGCGGCCGAATGCATGAAGGTCGGCCAGACCCTCGTCGAGAGCGGCCACCTGTCGCCAGAGCACTTCGCCGAGGCCCTCGCCGCAGCGAACGGCGACCTCCTGGTGTTCGCTGACGCGATGGGCACCCGGTACTCGGTCGGGCGTACCGAGATCGCCCTCGCATTGTCGGCCGCGACGGGCGTGCCGGCGGTCGACACCAAGAACATCGTCGTCTCCGACGACGTGAAGGGCTTGCTCCCCGAGGCCATGGTGCGCGCCCATTGCGCCGTCGCCGTCGCCGTCGAGGGCGACGCCGTCATCGTGCTCCTCAGCGACCCGTCGCCAGCCCGTAAGGCCGCGATCGAGGCGGCCGCCGCCCGCCCGTGCAAGTACTTCATCGCCGATCCGGCCACGGTGCGCACCTTCATCGACACGCTGTATCGAGCCGACGCCGACATCGATCGCCTCGTCTCGAGCATCGATGTCGCCGACGAGCAGGCTCGGATGGCCGCGGTCGCCTCCGAGGTGAACCTCGACGACCAGGCTCCGGTCATCCAGCTCGTCAGCCGCATCGTCAGCCAAGCGATGCGCGACCGCGCATCGGACATCCACATCGAGCCGCTCGACGAGTCGGTCCGCGTCCGGTTCCGCATCGACGGTCATCTCGTCGAGACGTTCAACCTGCCGATCGGCGTTCACGCTGCGCTGGCCAGCCGCCTCAAGATCATGAGCGGCATGAACATCGTCGAGAAGCGCCGCCCCCAGGACGGTCAGTTCTCGACAGTCATCGACGGCAAAGAAGTCGACGTCCGCGTGGCCAGCGTCGCCACGGTGTTCGGCGAGAAGATCGTCATGCGAATCCTCGACAAGTCGAGGTCGATGATCGGTCTCGGCGAGTTGGGCTTCCCCCGCGAGACGTATCTGCACTACTCGAAGATGATCCACTCGCCGTTCGGCATGGTCATCTGTGCCGGTCCGACCGGCGCCGGCAAGACGACCACCCTGTACGCCTCGTTGCTCGAGGTGAACTCGGCCGGCAAGAACATCACGACCGTCGAGGACCCGGTCGAGTACGTGTTCCCCGGCATCAACCAGATCCAGACGAACGACCAGGCC
>JANOET010000274.1:0-2907 GCA_031413415.1 Acidimicrobiaceae bacterium | reverse complement strand
AGGACGGCCTGAAGCTCATCAACGACAACCAGTTCGGCAACGGCACGGCCATCTTCACCCGCGACGGCGGCGCCGCTCGACAGTTCCAGTTCGACGTGCAGGTGGGCATGGTGGGTATCAACGTCCCCATCCCCGTGCCGGTCAGCTACTACAGCTTCGGCGGCTGGAAGGCCAGTCTGTTCGGCGACACGCACATGTACGGTCCCGAGGGCATCAACTTCTACACGCGCACCAAGGTCGTCACCAGCCGGTGGCCCGACCCAGCGAAGAGCACGGTGGATCTGGGCTTCCCCCAGAACCGCTGAGCCAATTCCATCGACAGGGGAGAATGACATCATGGATTTCGGGGTCGTGTTGCAGACCACACCGCCAACGGCGCGGGTGGTCGACCTTGCCAAACGAGCGGAGCAGTACGGATTCACGTACATCTGGATGTTCGACAGCCACATCCTGTGGCCGGAGCCGTACGTCATCTTCAGCCAGATCCTGGCGGAGACGCGCAACGTCGTGGTCGGGCCGATGGTCACCAACCCGGCGACGCGCGACTGGACCGTGACGGCCAGCACCTACGCGACGCTGAACGAGATGTTCGGCAACCGCACGGTCTGTGGCATCGGCCGTGGTGACTCGGCGGTACGGGTCACCAACGGTGCGCCCACCACGCTGGCCACGCTGAGGGAGAGCATTCATGTCATCCGCGAGCTCGGCAACGGGCGCGGCGTCGACTACAAGGGCAGCGAGATCCGCTTCCCGTGGGCCGCCAAGAGCGAGCTCGAGGTGTGGGTCGCGGCCTACGGCCCGAAGGCGTTGGCGCTGGCGGGCGAGGTGGGCGACGGGTTCATTCTGCAGCTCGCCGACCTGTCGATCGCCGAGTGGACCATCGGCGCGGTGCGCACCGCGGCCGAGGCCGCCGGACGCAACCCCGACGACATCTCCATCTGCGTCGCCGCGCCGGCGTACGTCACCGATGGCACGCCCGAGGGCCTGGCTCACGGTCGCGAACAGTGCCGGTGGTTCGGGGGCATGGTCGGCAACCACGTGGCCGACATCGTCGCCCGGTATGGCGACGACACCAGCGCGGTGCCCGCCGCGCTCACCGAGTACATCAAGGGCCGCCAGGGCTACGACTACAACGAGCACGGCCAGGCCGGGAACACGCACACGCAGTTCGTACCCGACGAGATCGTCGATCGGTTCTGCATCGTCGGCCCGGTCGAGACGCACATCGAGCGGATGCGGCAGCTGAAGGATCTGGGCGTCGACCAGTTCTCGATCTACCTGCAGCACGACGACAAGGACCACACGTTGGCCCAGTACGGCGAGAAGGTGCTGCCGGCCATCGCCGACCACGTACGGGCGAAGTCGTGAGGGCAGCGCAGTGACAGGACGCGCTCGCCGCGTCAGCATGTTCCTGCTCGCCTTTCTCCTCGTCGCGCTGGCGTGGGAGGGCTACAAGGCCGTCGGTCCCACCGACGGCGGACAGATCTTCGGCATGCGCGTGCTGGCGCGCACCAACGATCGTGCCATGCCCCACATCTGGGAAATGTTCTCGCGCTTCAGCGAGCCCGAAGTGCGCGGCGGTGAGGAGTCCATCTTCGTCGTCGTCATGCGCGCCGCCTGGTACTCGTTCCGCTGTTCGCTGCTCGCGTTCCTGGCCGGCTCGGCCTTGGGCATCGCGCTCGCCGTCCTGATGGCCCGCTTCAAGGTGTTCGAGCGTGCGCTGCTGCCATACCTGGTGATCAGCCAGACCGTGCCGATCATCGTGCTCGCCCCACTGATCTTCTCGCTGATGGCGTACCAGAGCCGCGATCTGGCCGAGAAGACCTGGCTCGCCGCCGTCCTGCTCGGCGTGTTCCTGGCGTTCTTTCCGGTGGCGATGGGCATGCTGCGCGGTCTGCAGAACACGCCCGACGCGCCGCTCGAGCTGATGGACTCGTACGCGGCCGGATGGTGGAAGACGCTGTGGAAGCTGCGCTTCCCGAACGCCGTGCCGTTCCTGACGCCGGCGCTGCGCCTGGCCGGTGCCGCTGCCGTCGTCGGTGTCACCGTGTCCGAGATCTCGCTCGGCGTGCGCTTCGGCGTCGGTCGGCTGATTCTCTCGTACGGCCAGGAGGCCACCTCCGACCCGGCCAAGCTGTACACCGCCGTGTTCGGCGCGGCAGCCCTCGGCCTGGTGATGGCCGCCGTCGTGCTCGGCATCGATCGTCTGCTCATGCGCAACCGCCCACCGGAGGCCGTCTGATGTCCGAATCCGTGCCCGAATCGAGCGCCTCCGCCGTCGTCGTGAGCGGCGTCAACAAGATCTTCAACCAGGGCAAACCGAACCAGGTCGACGCGCTCGCCGACATCGACCTCGTCGTGCAGCCTGGAGAGTTCATCTCGCTCATCGGCCCGTCGGGTTGCGGCAAGAGCACGTTGCTGCGGTTGATGGCCGACCTGCTCGAACCGACGTCGGGCAGCATCACCATCCACGGCAAGAGTGCCCAGCAGGCGCGAGCCGACCAGGACTACGGCATGGCCTTCCAGCAGAGCGGCCTGTTCGAGTGGCGCTCGGTCGAGCGCAACATCGAGTTGCCGCTCGAACTGAAGGGCTGGGACAAGGCCCGCCGACGTGAGCGCGCCAAGGAGATGCTCGAGCTGGTGAAGCTGCCCGAGTTCGCCGAGCACATGCCGTGGCAGCTGTCGGGCGGCATGCAGCAGCGCATCGCCATCGCCCGCGCCCTGGCGTCGCACCCGAAGCTGTTGCTCATGGACGAGCCGTTCGGCGCGCTCGACGAGATGACCCGCGAGCACATGCAGGCCGAGCTGCTGCGCATCTGCGCCGCTGCAAGCACCACCGTGGTCTTCGTCACCCACAGCACCCCCGCCCGTCCCGGTGCCCGCAACGGCAACCGCCACACCGCCCAG
>JANOET010000273.1:0-7762 GCA_031413415.1 Acidimicrobiaceae bacterium | reverse complement strand
GGCTACTGGGGTTTGGGTCGGCGTTGGCTCGCGCGACGAGCCGGATGCGCTCAGCGGCGTCAGTCACTTCCTCGAGCACCTGCTGTTCAAGGGCACCGACACCCGGTCGGCGCAGGAGTTGTCGCGAGGTGTCGACCGTCGCGGTGGCGACTTCAACGCCTTCACCTCGAAGGAGTACACGGCGTACTACTGCCGGCTTCCGGCGCGCCACGCCGAGTTCTGCATCCAGCTGCTGGGTGACGTCGTCACTCGCCCGGCGTTACGCGACGACGATGTCCATGCCGAGCGACTGGTCATCCTCGAGGAGCTCGCGATGGACGACGACTCGCCCGACGACGTGGCCCATCGAGCGTTCGCCGCGGCGATGTTCCCCGGGCACGCCCTCGGTCGCGACCCTGCCGGCGATCGGGCCCACGTCCAGGCCATCGAACCCGACGACGTTCGGGCGTTCTTCGCGCAGCACTACCGCTCGAACAGCATGGTCGTCACTGCGGTGGGGCCGCTGGAACACGACGAGCTGCTCGCTCTCGTCGAGGGGGCCTTCGCCGGTGTGGCCGAAGGCGGCGAGCGACCGCCTCGCTCCGAGCCGGGCGGCATGGGCGACGGTGTGGTCATCGACGACGACACCGAACAGGTGCACATCGTCATGGGCGGCCGCGCGCTCCCTCGTCTCGACCCGCGTCGTGAGGCACTCGATGTGGTCAACCATGTTCTCGGTGGGGGCTTGTCGAGTCGGTTGTTCGAGGAGATCCGCGAGCGGCGCGGCCTCGCCTATGCCGTGTACTCGGGCGTGTCGGCCTACGCCGACGCCGGCGTGTTCCAGATGTACGCGGGCACACAGCCCGAGCACGCCGACGAGGTGCAGCGGCTGCTGCGCGACGAGGTCGACAAGCTCGTCGCCGACGGCATCACCGACGAAGAACTCGAGATCGCCAAGGGTTATCTGACCGGCTCGTTCGAGCTCGGGCTGGAGGACACCGGTGCGCGAATGGCCCGCACCGCAGGCCAACTGATCACCACCGGCGCGGTGCGCGACATCGACGAGCAGGTGGCGCGCTGGGCGGCCGTCGACCACGACGCAGCGCGAGCGGTGGTGCGCGAGGTGCTCGCAACGGAACCGATCGTGGTGACCGTGGGACCCAACGACTGATCGTCGTCGGCCTCGACGGTGCCGGTGGTGCGCTGCCCGTTCTATCGCACCCTGCCCCTCTCCAGTCCAGGGACTACCGTCACAGCATGAGCAAGATTCGTGTGGGTGTGGTCGGGGCAGGTGGGAGGATGGGCGCGACGGTGTGCGGCGCGGTGGTGGCCGACCCTGCGCTCGAATTGGTGGCTGCGGTCGACCCGCGAGCGATCGGTGGCCAGGTGCACGGCATCACCATCGCCGGCGAACTGCGGTCGCTGGCCGAGGCCGGCTGCGAGGTGGTGGTCGACTTCACGGTCGCCGAGGCGTCGCGAGTGACCGTCCCGTGGCTGGCCCTGCACGGCATTCATGCCGTGGTCGGCACCACCGGTTTCACCGACGACGACCTGGCCGCCTTCCGCTCCGAGTTCATCGGCAGCAACTGTCTCGTCGCGGCGAACTTCGCGATCAGCGCGGTGCTGATGATGCGCTTCGCCGAGCTCGCTGCGCCGTTCTTCGAGACGGCCGAGATCATCGAGTTGCACCACGACCAGAAGGTCGACGCTCCATCGGGCACCGCCGTCGCGACGGCCACTCGCATGGCCGCAGCGTCTGCCGAGTGGGCGACCGACCCGACCGAGCACGAGGTCTACCCAGGGTCGCGCGGCGGGGTCGGACCGGCGGGCATCCACCTGCACGCGGTGCGCATGCGCGGCATGGTGGCGCACCAGGAGGTCATCCTCGGTGCCGAGGGCCAGACGTTGACGATCCGTCAGGACAGCTACGACCGGGCCAGCTTCATGCCCGGCGTGGTGCTGGCGTGCAAGCGCATCGCCGACCACCCCGGGCTCACCGTCGGACTCGACGCCCTGTTGGGTGTCTAGCCACGGTTCAGCTGCCCCGGCGGAAGTTGCGGACGTTGACGAGCACGACGAGGGCGATCGAGATGCCGATGATCCACAACTGGTACCGGTTCGTCCACTCGATGACGCTGCGCAACTCGCTCTCGAACGCCTTCGACAGCCACCAGATGAGCACCAGGCGGATCGCCACGCCGATCGCGAACATCGGTGCGAGTCGCTTCCACGTGGTGGCGGCCGCTCCGGTGAGTGCCCACACGATGTTGCTGCCCACGAAGAAGGGGACGACGAACCACTCGGCCTTGGCGACCGACTGTTCGAACTTCGCCACCTGCTCCTGGGGCATGCCCAGGAAACGCCAGAACCAGCGCAACGCGCGGTCGCCGTAGCAGCGGCCGATCATGTGGCACACGGCGGCGGCGACGAGCAGCCGCAGCGTGCCGACGAGCGCCCAGGCCAGCGGTGACGACACCGAGGGCACTGTCAGGACGAGGTAGCGATTGCGCGACGACAGCATCAGCAGTTTCAGCGGATGTTCGTCGTCGAGCGACGCCCACGCGGCGCCGGCGACGTTGGTGCACACCACCAGCGCGGCGAACGCGACGACCCAGATCGGCCCGGTTCGAGGGGTGGGGGCCGGTTCCACCGTTTCGTCGGCGATCACACTGCGCACACTAGAGTCCGGTCGCCGGAACGGCATCAATGGGGGAGAAGTCTTGCCGCGCATCTCGACGCACGTCTTCAGCTTTGCGTGTGCGGTCGCGCTCTCCGCCTGTGTGGCCGACCCCGTCGACAGCTTCGCCGCCACCACGACGGCACCACCCGAGACCACCAGCGTCGCCACGTTCCCCGCGAACGGTGAGTCCGTCGACGTCTCGTCGATCGACAACACCTTCCTGCCCGAGACCCTCGAGGTCGTCGCCGGCACCGAGGTGGTCTTCACCAACAACGGTCGGAACCCCCACAACGTGGTGCCCGCAGGCGACCCTGAGGCCGTCACCTGGGGCGTGCTCGAAGCCGAGTTCGACCTCACCGATTCATACGCACGGGTCTTCGACCGTCCCGGCACCTACGTCTACTACTGCACCATCCACGGTTCTGAGAGGGCCGGGATGGTCGGCACCGTCATCGTCACCGCCCCTTGAGCGATCGTCCCATTGAGCCACCGCAACCGATCGGGAGAACCCATGCAACGTCGAACCACCATCCATCGCCTCCTCACCGGCACCGTTGCGGCGGCGCTGCTGTTCGCCGCATGCGGTGGAGACAAGAACGCCGCGCCCACCACTGCCGCGCCCACCTCGGCGCCGGCCAGCGACACCACGCCGGCCAGCGACACCACGGCCGCCGACGACGGCATCATCGAGGTGCCGGCCGACTTCCCGACCATCCAGGAAGCCGTCGATGCAGCGGCACCGGGCGCGCTCATCCTCATTGCAGAGGGCACCTACCAGGAGGCCGTGCAGGTCGAGACCGACCACCTGACCATCCGCGGCCTCGACCGCAACAAGGTGGTCCTCGACGGCAACCTCGAACTCGACAATGGCATCCGGGTGCTCGGCGCGAACGGCGTCGCCATCGAGAACATGACCGCCATCGACTACACCAACAACGGATTCTTCTGGACCGGCGCCGACGGCTATCGAGGCTCCTACCTCACCAGCTACCGGACGGGCGATTACGGGGTCTACGCGTTCGACAGCATCAACGGCCAACTCGAGCACATCTACGCCGCCGGCAGTCCCGACGCCGGCATCTACATCGGCGAGTGTTTCCCGTGCAACGCCGTCATCGACGACATCGTCAGTGAGCACAACGGTCTCGGTTACTCGGGCACCAACTCGGGTGGCAACCTGAACATCGTCAACTCGATCTTCCGGTTCAACCGGGCGGGCATCGTGCCCAACAGCGGCAGCTACGAGCTCTGCTACCCGAACCGCGCCACCACGATCGTCGGGAACGAGGTGTTCTCGAACAACCAGGACGACACCCCGGCCATCGACGTCGCCATCCTCGCCATGGGCAACGGCATCCTCGTCGCGGGTGGAGTGCTCAACGAGATCGAACGCAACCTCGTCTACGACCACGACAAGACCGGCATCGGGCTGGTGCCGTTCCTGGAGGAGGACCCCAACGACGAGATGCCCTCCAAGGACGAATGGGACACGCCCTGCGAGGAGCAGAAGCTTCAGGCGCCCACGAAGCCGAGTGGCCCGCTGCTGTGGGACTCGCAGGAGAACCGAGTGCTCGACAACGTGGTCGCCGGTAACCGTCTCGCCGACATCATGGTCGCCTCGGTGAGCACCGACGTGTCGACGCTCGGCAACTGCTTCAGTCGGAACAACATCGGGACCAGCCTGCCGAACAACCTGCAAACCCTGGCGCCGTGCGACGGCACCGGCGTCGGCGACTGGAAGGACGGCGAGTACAACATCGCGCAGTGGCTGGTCGATGCCCAGACGGCGCCGCCTTCGGTCGACTGGCAGAAGGCCGTGCTACCCGAGCTGCAGGATCAGGACAACATGCCCGACGCAGCCACCGCACCGGCCAAGCCGGCCACCGACGTGCCCTACACGGTGAACGTCGGCGCCATCCTGGTGCCGGCGAAGAGCCCCAGTCGCTGATCGGCCGCAATGCGTCGAACCGCGCTCGTCGGGGTGCTCGCCGTGCTGCTCGTCGCCTGTCGCGACGAAGGTCGCACGGCGACACCCGCGACCGAGCACCAGCACGTCCACACCGACGGCACCTCCCTGGGCCAGCCAGATCGCCCGATCGCCGGACCGCAGGGGGCGGTGCCGCAGTTCGTCGTCGAATGCGACTACAGCCACGCGGCGATGGACGACCCCATCGTGTACCCGGGTCAGCCGGGGGCGAGTCACCTCCATGTGTTCTTCGGCAACGACGGCGTCGACGCCGACAGCACCGTCGAGTCGCTGGCTGGGCACGGCACCACGTGCGATCAGCAGCTCGACAAAGCGGCGTACTGGGCGCCGGCATTGCTGCGCGACGGCGAGATGCTCACGCCGGTGAAGAGCACTGCGTACTACCGACCGGGAATCGACGTCGACCCCACCACGGTGCAACCCTTCCCGCGAGGGCTGGTGATGGTCGCCGGTAATGCCGGAGCCACGAAGGACCAGCCGACCTCGATCGTTGCCTGGTCGTGCGGCGCCGGGAGCCTGCGAGAGGTGCTCCCACCCACCTGTGGTGAGGGCCGCGACCTTCGCCTCCTCGTGACGTTCCCCGACTGTTGGAACGGCACCGACCTCGACAGCGACGACCACCATGCTCATGTCGCCTACAGCTCGAAGGGTCGGTGTCCTGTGGGTTTCCCGGTGCCCGTGCCGCAGCTGCAGTTCAGCGTCGAGTACCCGGTGTCCGGCCCCGTCGGCGGGCTCGAACTGGCAAGCGGTGGGCTCACGTCGGGCCACGCCGATTTCATGAACGGCTGGGATCAGGAGCGTCTGGCCCGCGAGGTTCGACTGTGCCTGCACCGTGAGGTCGTCTGCGGCATCACCTCCGGGCGGAAGACCGGCTGATCTGTGTCACAATGCCCGACCATGTACGCGAACATCGTGGTCGGGACGGATGGATCGGACACGGCGAAGATCGCCGTCCAACACGCCATGGCCCTGGCCCAGGCGGGCGGCGGAACGCTCCACGTGGTCCACGCCTATCAGAACGTGTCGCTCGGCATGGCTGCGGTGGCGGCCAGCCACGGCGGGCCGGTGGTCGACCTCGAGCGACTGAACGAAGGGCTGCAGGAGAGCGGTGAGAGCGTCGTCGAGGCAGTGCTCGCCGACGCGGTGGCGGGCGGTGTGCGCGCCGAATCGCACGTGACCAGTGGCGACCCGGCCGATGCGCTGCTCGCGGTGGCCGAGCGGGTCGGTGCCGACCTCATCGTCGTCGGCAACCGTGGCATGTCCGGGATGAAGCGGTTCATGCTCGGCAGCGTGCCCAATCGCATCTCGCACCACTGTCCCTGCAACCTGCTGATCGTCAACACGACAGGCGGCTGATCGGATGGCCTACGCGGTCCGCGTGGTGGTCGAGTTGAAGAAGGTGCCGCACGAGCACGAGATGGACGCGCTCAACCACGTGTTCGGTGCCGTCGAACATGCCCGGGGTTCGAGGGCGGTGACCCTCGTCGAGCACGTCGGCGTCACCGACGAGGCCGATGCCATCGCGTTCGTTCGCTCGCTCGTCGACGATGCCGTGCCCGCCGGGAGCAAGGTCGTGTCCGTCGACGCGACGCCGGAGTAGCTGGGAATCGAGCGCCGCCGCGACATCTTGACTTGACGGTGAGACGGAATCCGTCTTAGTGTCTCACCCCATGACGAACCCGGCTCCTGCTGCCGAGTCCGCCGCGGGGATCAATCACTCTGGGGTCGAGGCTCGTGTCCTCGACGCAGCCAAGTGCTGCGTCGAGCGGTGGGGCATGTCCAAGCTCACCATCGACGACATCGCGGGCGAGGCGGGGGTGTCTCGCGCCACCCTCTATCGCATGTTCCCCGGCGGCAAGGATGTGCTGTTCGAAGCGTTGCGGGTGCGCGAGTTGGAGGACTTCTTCACCCGTCTGGCCGGCCACCTCGCGCACGCCGACTCCCTGGAAGACCTCCTGGTCGCCACCGTCGTCGCCGCCACACACGAACTTCGCGACGACGCCCACCTCGCCGTCATGCTCGCCACCGAACCGGGCGAGACCCTCACGTCGCTCACCGTCGACGGCCTGCCGCGCATCATCCGCGTCGCCACCGTCTTCCTGGTGCCCCTCGTCGACGAGTACCTGCCGCGCCGCGACAGTGCTCGGTTGGTCGAACTGCTGGCCCGCCTCGTCATCAGCTACTTCCTCGCCCCGTCCGACCACGTCGACCTCGGCGACCACGACAGCGCCCGGGCCTTCATCGCGGCATTCGTCCTTCCATCATTCGCACCACTCATCCGTCAGTAACAGGAGCCCTGCAATGACCATCACCCACAACACCAACGAAGCGATCATCGGCCGGTCCGAGATCAACGACATCGACGCCATTCTCGCCATCCCGAACGCCGATCCGAACGAGATCGAGCACGTGGTGAAGAACAACGCCGACACCATCTTCACCTGGGACTACTCGCTGCAGCGCCCGGCCCTGCGCAAGCTGTACGAGAAGGCCAAGACCGGCCAGTGGAACGGCACCACCGACCTGCCCTGGCACCTCGACGTCGACGCCGAGAAGTGCGCCATCGAAGAGCGCGAGCTCATCGGCACCGGCCTCGACCCCAACACCTTCATCGGTACGCCCGTCGAGAAGTGGGACGACAAGAAGTGGCTCGAGTTCAACATCGAGAGCAAGCGCTGGAGCCTGAGCCAGTTCATGCACGGCGAGCAGGGTGCGCTCATCTGCACCGCGAAGATCGTCGAGACCGTGCCGTGGTACGACGCCAAGCTGTACGCCAGCACCCAGGTGGTCGACGAGGCTCGCCATGTCGAGGTCTTCGCTCGTTACCTGGAAGAGAAGCTCGGGGGCGAGTACCAGGTCAACGTGCACCTGCGCATGCTGCTCGACGACATCATCAACGACAGCCGGTGGGACATGACCTACCTCGGCATGACCTACCTCGGCATGCAGATCATGGTCGAGGGCCTGGCCCTCGCGGCGTTCGGCTTCCAGCACCAGATGACCACCGAGCCGTTGCTGAAGCAGCTCCTCCGCTACGTGATGAGCGACGAGGCGCGTCACGTGGCCTTCGGTGTGCTGTCGCTGAAGGAGTGCTACGACGAGATGAGCGACGCCGA
>JANOET010000272.1:0-3046 GCA_031413415.1 Acidimicrobiaceae bacterium | reverse complement strand
ACCGTGGGGGGCAGGTGGTTGAGGAAACCGGTACCTGGGCTCATCGATACGACCCTAGATCGACGTGTCAACGCTGTCGATATCGGCTGTCGCCTGCGCTGGTCGAGAGTGCGAGCCGACTGGGAACTTCCAACCGTCTCGACAACTCACGAGCCGAGGGCGGCGACCACGTTGGCAGTGATCTGTTCGACGTTCTGGTCTGTGCCGAGGCCATAGCACCAGTTGGCCGAGCCGGCGTTGAACACCGTGCCTTGGCCCTTCATGAAGATCGCCATCACGGCATTTCCCCGCCTGATCCGATCGACGTGTGACGGCGAATCGTCGCCGAACAGGATCGAGGCCACGTACTCCAGGTCGCCCGGCGGATCGACCCCGGCCCACAGAGCCACGGGCGCCTCGCACACGTCGGCCGTGATCGAGATCAAATGGGCGGGAGCGGTGGCCAGCACCTCCAACGAAGCCGGCGTCGAATCCGCTCCGGTCGGCACGACACGCCCGTCGACGATTGTCAGGTCGCACCCATCAACCTCGTAACCGACCGCGATGGCGGTGGCCCCGATCGTGTCGCCATAGTGCAGGTCAGTGCCAGCGAAGACCCAGTGGTCGGGAGCAAGCACGGTGTAACCCCCCGAACTGCGCGGCGTCGCGTGACCCACGCGTGCATAGCCACCGCGCGTGAACGACAGCCCTGTCGTCGTATTCTCGGGCCGGCCGATCAGCGGGTCCGACCACATCGAGGTCAAGAGATGGCGGTGAGCCCCGTCACGGTACGGATCATGCGTGCGCGCGTCGCTCTTGAAGCAGACCATCGAGCGGTGATCTTCGGTGTAGCGAATCTGCCAGAAACTCGTATTGCCGGAGAGGATCGCCCAGTTGCCACCGACCTCGACGAAACCGTCGACGGCGTCGCGCATCCCCCACGACCAGTACTCGTTGTGACCGGCAGTCACAAGCAAACGGCGACACGCCAGGAGCGCGGGATCACGATCGAGGTCGGCATCGACGGCGTAGTCCAGCTCGATGCCCTGCGACTCCGCCCATATTGCAAACCGACGCTCCCAATTGAACCAACCCGACGATGCCGACCACAGCGGATAGGCGTGCGCCGCTTGATACTGCTGGACGCGCAGGTGCTCCGGGTCGTAGTCCCCGACATTGGCGACTCGCCCGTCGTAGCCGTCGTCGTCGGTGACGCGAGCGATGTATCCGCGTTCGAGCGGACGCAAGAATGACACCTCATGGGCGCCGCTGTACATGCATCGCCCGCCCCACTGGTTGTACGCCTGCCAGGTGTTCGTGCTCAGCACGAGCAGCGTGCTCGGCCGCTCTGTTGGAGCTCCGCCATGGCGTAGAACGAAGAAGGCCTCCGATACCTCACGCGGACCATCCCCTGTCGAGAGCCGGATCTCATACATACCCGGCCGCCACGATCTCGACGTGACAAATTCGAACGCCTTCGGCCAATCGCAGCCAAGGCGCCAGGCGTCGTCCGGCGTGGCATGGTCGCCGACGTCGACCTGCGCAGACCACACGGCGGTGCGTTCGGCACCGACCCGCACGACCTGGACGTCGACGACCGGCTCACGGCTCGAGCAGTGCACAACAACCGTCTCGCCAGCAACAATGCTTTGCTCGGCGACGTAGCCCTCGACGGTCGGCCAGCGCGTGAAATCACGGTGTCGCATCGAGCAACCGTAGCCACGCCGCAGACGATCGCACCACGGTAGAGGACGATGAACGAACCCACTGTCTTCGCCGCCTGAACTGGCAGGTTGGTTGCCGTTTGGGTGTGTCGAGCGGGTCAGTCGTCGAGTACGACGCGCCGCAACGTCGGCAGGGTGATCATGCCGTTGCGAAGGACCTTGTCGTGGAAGGCCGCGATGTCGAAATCGTCGCGCTGAGCGGCTTCGGCGCGGATGGCGTCGATCTCGAGCCGACCGATCATGTAGGACAGCGCTTGACCGGGCATACCGATGTAGCGGTCGACCTCGCCTTCGATCAAGGCCAGGCTCAACGGCGAGTGGTCGACGAAGTAGTCGATGGCCTGCTGGCGCGACCAGCCGAGCGCATGCATCCCGGTGTCGACGACGAGCCGGCACGCCCGCATCGAATCCGCAGCGAGCATGCCGACGCGGGCCAATTCGCTGCTGTACAACCCCATCTCATCGGCCAGACGTTCCGTGTAGAGGCCCCAGCCTTCGAGGTAGGCGTTGATCCCGAATCGAATCTGAGCCGGATGCAGTGTCGTGGACTCGAAGAATCCGGCGATCTGCAGGTGGTGGCCCGGGATGGCTTCATGGAACGTGACGGCTTCGATCTGATACGTGGACCATGCGGCGAGGTTGGCGGTGTTGAAGAAGAAGCGCCCAGGATTGCCCGTGGTCGGCTCGGGCGGCGCGTAGTAGGCAAGAGCGCCATTGGGTGTTGCAGCGGCGATGCATTCGGACTTGGGGATCGAGTTGAACCAGCTGGGCGCGACGTCAGCGGCACGAGCGAGCGCAGTCGTGGCGTCGCGAACGAGGTCGTCGGCGTGCCGGTAGCGCATCGATGCGTCGTCGCGCAGATGGGTGTAGATGGCCGAAATGGCGTCGAGGCCCAACACGGGCCCGGCGACCTCGAGGTATTCGGCCTCCAGTGACTCGATCACGTCGAGTCCGATCTGATGGATCTCCTCGGGCGACAGGTCGACCGACGTGTGTGCCCACACGTGGTCGCGGTACATCTGTCGGCCCCCATCGAGGTGGCACCAGCCTGCCTGGTCGTCCGGTCGGCCCCGGTTGGCAAGCGCCCGCAGTGTGTCCGCGTATGCGGCCATCGCGGGGCGCACCGTCGTCGCGACGATGTCGACGGAAGTGGCCCGCCAACGTGCCGCTTCGGCCTCGTTCAGCTCCCGCGGGGGCGCCTGTGCAGCAAGTGGATCGGCCTCGCCGAAGGGACCGGCACTGTACGCGTCGATCGAGTCAGCACTGGCGAGCAGGTGCCGGGTGAGCGCAACGTTGCCGACCTCGGCAGAGGCAACGAGTTGGGAGCCGAGCTGGCGGAGCAG
>JANOET010000271.1:0-4242 GCA_031413415.1 Acidimicrobiaceae bacterium | reverse complement strand
CAGGGGGCCGGCCTTCTCATCCCATCTACTCCCTCGGATCTGCGGTCGGCATGTTGGCATCGCAGGGGGGCTTTGCAGAAGGTTTCCACCCGGTATCATTGGGCTTCGCAACGGTCTGAAGCCTGATCACCGGGAAAAGGTTTGGAGTGTTGCTCTGGTTCCACGAGGAGGATTCGTCATGCTCTCGCAGTTCGCAGTTCGCAGTTCGCAGTTCGCAGTTCGCATGCATCGCGCTGCTCCTGAGCGGCGTTGCCGGCCGCACCGCTGGCCAGATTCCGACGGGGAACTGGAGCCTTGGGGTGAATCATCCACAGGGAGCCCCGTTGCTGCCCGTCGGAGCATCTTGGCCGGCGACCTTCGAAGCGATCAACATGGCCGTGATCCCCAATGGGGCCGGTAGCGAAAAGGTGATCGTCTGGGACAAGAACGAGGGCAATCAGAGCGTCCCAGGGCCGTTCAACGGCAACTGGGAGCAGCGCTTTGCGGTGGGCGACCCCGAGACGAACACGTGGAAGAATTACGTCTGGACCGTGCCGCTGGGAACTCTCCCGCCCGAGCACTACGGCGACTTGTTCTGCTCGTAACCGCTCAGTGAAGTGCGGGGCCACCTGGCAGCGAGCGATGCCGGGTACGTAGCAGCGTGGCGCCGCGAGCGCCGGCGAGCATCGCGCCGCAGGGGCGGCGGCCTACCCTGCGCCCTGCGTCACTTCGGTGGCAGGCTCGTTCGAGCGGCGTTGGCGACGGCGGCGGCAAGCACCTTGCCTATGTGCTCGCGGTGTTCCTCGATCACCGTCACGTCGAGCCCGCGGTCCTTCCACCGCATCGGCGTCCACTCCTCGATCTGCGCCTCGGTCCCGTCCGACCGGGCGAGGTCCTGCAGGGTGCGCGTGAGGTAGATCTGCGGGTCGATGTCGAGTGCCCGACAGGTCATGACCACGGTCATGACGTTGGCGGCTTCCTGGCCGGTCATCTCGTTGCCGACGCTCAACCAGTTCTTCCGTCCAATCGCCACGTGGCGCAGCATGCGCTCACTGCGGTTGTTGTCGATGTCGAGGCGACCATCTTCGGCATAGCGGCACAGGGCCTGCCACTGGTTGATCGCGTAGGTGACCGCGACGCCGAGAGGGCTCTTGGGCAGGACCTTGGGCGGATTGTTCTTCGGATTCCAGTCCTGCAGCACCGCTTCGATGTCGCGGAGGATCGGCTTGGCGCGATCCTGCCGCAGCGCCAGCACCGCCGCCGGATCGAGGGCCAGGACCTTGGCTTCGCGCTCGATCTGGTAGAGGTCGCGGACCTTCTCGACCATCAGCTGCGCGCGCACACCGTCGCTTTCGATCGCTTCGATGAACTTGCGTCGGGAGTGAGCCCAACACGCGACTTCGACCGCCTTGCCTACGCGGAACAACGCGTCGTAGCTGGGAAGGCCATCGGCTTGCACGTAGCCGACGTAGTTGCCGAGGATCGCCAGGGGGCCGTCGCTGCCGCGACCGGTCGTGAGCTGGTAGTAGACGAGGCACTCCGGGGTCGTGTAGGTCCAGACGAAGCCCTTCTGGGCCTTGCCGTCGTCGACGACCTGGATGAGGAGGCCCGTGTCGTCGGTCTGCACGCACGGCGCCGCGAGGATCGTGCGCAGGATCGCCTTCGCGATTGGATCCAGCATCTGCCCGCAGCGGCTGACCCAACTACACAGGGTCGCGCGCGAGATCGCGATGCCGTCCCGCTTCAACATCCGCTCCTGGCGATAGAGCGGCAGGTGGTCGGCGAACTTCTGCACCAGGACGTGGGCGAGGAAACTCGGCCCGGCCATGCACTTGTCCAGCACCCGCACCGGGCCATCGGCGACGACGACCGTGCCCTGGCACTTCTTGCAGGAGTACTTCTTGCGCGCCATCTGGTGCACGAGCGTCATGCGGATGTGCTCGAGCTCTTCCGCCGTGATCTCGCCGAACTCGGTCATCGTGTCGCCGCAGTCGGCACAGCAGCGGTCGGCGGCGTCGATCTCGTAGTCCGTGCGGTAGCGCGGCAAGTGCTCTGGCAGCGGCTTGCGCGAACCGCGTTGACGCGCGGGCCCATCACCGCCAGGCGGTGGTGCTGGGCTCGCCATCAGCTTGCCGATGGGCAGCTTCTCCGACTTCTTGCCGAACGTCCGCTGCAGTAGTTGTGCGATGCGGTGTTCGAGAGCCTTGATCTGGGCTTCGAGGTCAGCGACCCGCTGCTCGTGCTTGGCGCCTTGCTCTTTCTCGCTGGTGAGTCGCTGTTCGTACTCGGCGGCTTGGCGTTGGTGATCTGTGGCTTGCCGCTGATGGTCGCTGAGGTGCTGCTCGACCTGCCGCGCCATCTGTTGCTCCAACTCGGAGATCCGGCTGCGCAGGCGCTCGGTCTCGTCACCGGCGTGGTCCATTGGCTGATTGGGAGGTAAGGGCATGCAATTTCGAGGTACGTTCCACTCGTCCCAAGTGGCCACGAAAACTCACTTTCTTTAGTTCGATTCCGTCGAGCAACAGGTGCAGCGTCGTCGCGTCGATCTCCGCGTGCGCGGCAGTGCCGTCGATGGCGGTGAGTTCCTCGAACGTGCCGCGCTCGAGCCGCTTGTAGAACAGCCAGAAGCCGCTCGTGTCCCAGACGAGGATCTTGACGCGGTCTCGCGTGCGATTGAAGAAGACGAACAGTTGCCCCGACATCGGGTCCTGCTGCAGCACATCGCGCGCGATCGCGGACAGGCCATCGAAGGTCTTGCGCATGTCGACGGCCGCGCGGGCGGCGAAGATGCGGATCGACGGAGGCAGGCTCAGCATCACGACTCCAGCAGGGCGACAAGACGCGCGACCAGCGGCGCATCGTCGAACCCGCCATCAACCTCGAGACGCCTGCCGTTGGCCAACACGATGCGGACCGAGGTCGACGGAGCGGCATCGCTGGCGCCCGGGACGCTGACCGACCGGCTGGCGCGCCTGGCGTGCAGCTCGACGAAGCTGGCGCCACCCTCACCTCGCAGCCGCTGTTGCCGACGCCAACCAGCGAGGGTTGGGATCGGCACGCCGCTCCGCAGCGACAGCCGCTGGTAGCTCAGGCGCTCTTCGTCCTTCTCCTGCATCCAGCGCGCTTTCTCATCAGGGCTGTAGCGGCGGCGAGACGGACGTGGCTTCGTGCTCATGGGGCAACATCGAAGCGACGCACCGGGGCGCTTTGCAGATGCACTTCACTGAGCGGTTACGGAAGTAGGCTGCCGAAGGCGACTGCTGCGCAACCAGCAGCCCGGGCAGGCACCAGAACACCAGGGCGAACGGGACTGGGCGGATGCTGATCCTCATGGCGACCAAGTCTCATACCACCCAACCACCGACAGTCCGCGTATGGAGTCGCACTCGGCCGATCAACGCCGATTCCCAGCGCCCGCCCGCTACCGGGCGCCTCGCCGGCTACGGGGCGAGCACCGACAAGTGGTCGACGAACACCGAGTCGAGGCCCGTGACGTTGCGCCGATTGTCGCTGTCGATCACCCGCACGCGCACCGTGCCCGACACCGTGCTCGGCAGCACGTAGGTCTGATACACGTTGTCGTCGCTGGTCTTCGTGACCGTGATCGCGGTGACCCACGAACTGCCGTTGCGCACCTGGAACAGGAACGTGTCGTTGTCGGCCGACACCGTGCGGTGTGCCTGCAGTCGCAAGGTGCGGGTGCCGGTCGTGGGCACACCGGCGATCTGCCACTCGTGTTCCAGGCTGTTGCGGTTGCCCGAAGTCGTGATCTCGGTGATCTGCTGCCGGCTGCCATCGTCAGCGTGCGTCGTCGAGACAGCGCCCGTGACGGTGCCTTGAATGGCGGTCTGGCTGGCGGCCACGAGGTCGAGCACGCTCGGTGTGGTTGCCGTCGCGACATTGCTGTAGCCCGAGCTGCCGCCGCCGTGGGTCGCGAACACGCGATACCAGTACTGCGTATTGGCGCTGCGGCCGCCGTCGACGAACGCCGTGACGTTGGCGCCGACGTTGCCGGCGGGTCCGAAGTTGGTGCCATCGGTCGACCGCTCGATCGTGCAGCCGGTCTCATTGTTGGCGTTGTCGGTCCACACCAGGCTGATCGTGTTCGGCCCCGTCGCCGTGGCACCGAGCGCGCTCGGGTCGGCGGGCGGCGCTGGCGGGGCGGCGTTGACGCCACTGACCACGAGCGCGAAATCGCAATCGACGGCGCCCGTCTCCACGTGGGTGTCCTGATTGATCTCGGCAGCGATCACTTCGACCGTC
>JANOET010000270.1:0-5706 GCA_031413415.1 Acidimicrobiaceae bacterium | reverse complement strand
TGGCCGAGCGCGTGCTCGCCGTCGTCGACGAGATCCGCGCTGCGCATGGTCCTGAGTCCGCGCACGGGTTCGTCGCCGACGTCGGCAGTCACGACTCGCTGAAGACGTTGGTCGCCGACGTGGTGGACGCGCTCGGCGGCGTCGACGTACTGATCAACAACGCCGGCATCTCACTCGTCAACTCGGCGTTCCAGGGCGAGGACGAGTACGAGGCGAACTGGGCGCGCACGCTCGACGTGAACCTCACTGCGCACTCGCGACTCATCCGACTGTGCCTGCCCCACCTGCAAGCAGCCGAAGGCGGTGGGCGAGTGGTGAACATTGCGTCCACCGAGTCCATCGTCACCACCGCCGGCCTCGCCGCGTATGCCGCGACGAAGGCGGGTGTGGTCGGTCTGACGAAGAGCTTCGCGGTCGAACTCGGTCGCCATGGCGTCACCGTCAACTGCGTGTGTCCGGGACCGATCCACACCGGTATGACGGCGGGCATCGACGAACAGGCGAAGGAGATCTACGCCAAGCGCCGCGTGCCCCTGCGGCGATACGGCGAGCCCGAAGAGGTCGCGCACATGACGTTGAACCTGTGCCTACCCGCGAGCGGCTTCGTGAACGGCGCGAGCATTCCCGTCGACGGCGGTCTGACGATCAAGCACTGACGGAGTAGGGGTCGAGGATGCCGGTGAGGCCACTCGGGTGCGGGCCGATGGCCAACTGCTCGAGGATGCCGATGCCGTCCTCGACGGTGCCGTCGGCCAGGGTGACCGTCGCGTCGCAGAGTGCCTGCACGTGCACATGCTCGCGGGCGAGTGGCGTGTCGACCGGGAGGTGCAGACGCTCGCCGCCGGTCGCGGACTCGCCCTTCCAGTACCCGTGGCCGAACTCGGGGTGGCCGTAGCCGATGCCTCGCATCTGGAACTCGTAGCGCGGTGTCATCCTCACGGTGCTGACCGAGCCGTCCCAGTCGATCAGGTCGTACTCGAAGGAATCGGCCCAACGCGTCCCGGGCCGCCACTCGACGCGCCACTCGACGGTGCGCATCATCTGCGGTTCCTGTCCGACGCGGGCGATGGTGCCGGTCTCGTGCCACCGCTTACCGTCGCCGAACTCGTTGACGTCGAAGTGGGTGGACAGCGACGGGAAGTTCGTCGGAGCCCACAGCCAGAAGAACTGCGCGAACGGGATGGGCGCGCCCGATGGCGCTGGCTCTCCGACGGGCCGCACCCCCCATGAGCGGTCGCGGGACCCCCAGACGTCGTCGCGTTCGACGGTGAGGCGCTCTCCGTCGAGCTCGATCCACCCGTGCCACGACCCGAACTGGGTGAGGCGGGTGTAGTCGAAGAACGCACGCAGGCCGGCGCGCTGGAAGAAGTGCGCTTCCTCGATGGCGGGCGAGCGGTACTCGAACGTGAGGTCGGCGCGAACGCCCTGCTCGGGTGCGTCGACCAGCACTCGGAGCACCTTGAGCGGTTCGATCACCTGCACCTCGATCGCTCCGAGGCGTGTTGCGTCGGCTCGATCGACGGGTGCCCGCTGCGACCGGAAGACGCTGGTCTGCACGCCGCCGCGCACCACGCAGAACGCCGCATCGGCGACGTGGCGGTTGGGGTACAGGCCCATCGCCGCACCGAAGTACAGGTCGTCGCTGCGCGAGTAGCCGTTGAAGAAGTAGCGGTCGTAGTGGTTCGAGTCGGCGGTGGCGGTGTGGGCCATCGGCACCGAGCTCTGGTGCACGGGGAAGTCGTCGTAGCTGGTCAGCACGCTGCGCACCGTAGTCATCGTCGCGGCTGGCTCCGTCACCCGGCGTTCCCGTAGCCTGACGGCATGTTGCGTCGAATCCGGTCGGAAGGTTTCACCCCGAAGGAGTTCCGCAGCATCTGTTCCTTTGCGCTTGCGGCGCTGATGATCATCTGTGTCAGCGGGGCCTCGGTCCGACTCACCGGTTCAGGCCTCGGCTGCGACGACTGGCCGAACTGCAACAACGACAAGCTCGTCGATCTGTCGAACAAGCACGCGGCGATCGAACAGATCAACCGGCTGTTCACGTTCCTCGTCTCGCTCGCCGTGGCGCTCGCCGCTGCCGCAGGCTGGTATCGGCGCCCGCGCCGCCGCGACCTGCTGATCCTCGGCTTCGTCCTGCTCGGCGGGGTGCCGGCGCAGGGAATCGTCGGGGCCATCGTGGTGTGGGCAGACCTCCACCCGGCCACGGTGCTGCTGCACTTCCTGCTGTCGATGGTCCTGGTGTGGGCCGCGGTCGTCATGCTCGTGCGATCCGGCGAACCCGATCGAGGTGAGCGCGCCCTGGCGGTCGTCCCCCGGGTGCGTCGCCGGGTGGGCTGGCTCGTGGCGTGGACCTGGTTGTCCGTCCTCGCCGGCACCATCGTCACCGGCACCGGGCCGCATGCCGGCGACGAGGAGGCGCGCCGCTTCTTCGGCACTGCGACCGACATCAACGGCCACGCGCTGCAATGGGTGAGCCGGGTTCATGCGGCGATCGTGTGGGTCACCGTGGCGATTGCCCTGAGCGTGTTCTGGACGCTGCGCAAGCTGCGCCACGACCGCCAGGTGCTCGATGCGCCGCTCACGGCGTGGGTCATCGCAGCAGGAGTACAGGGCACAGTCGGTTACGTCCAGTACGCCTCCGGTCTGCCGGCCGGAATGGTGGTCGTGCACGTCGCTGGCGCCACCACGCTCATGGCCATCACCGCATGGTTGTGGAGCAGCACGTCACGCGTGAACGTCTCGGCCGACGACCTCGTCGTCCACGCGACGCGATCCTGACGTTCGTCAGGGGGCCGGGTTGTCGGTCGGCGTGTCCTTGCCGAGGCCACTGACGAACTCGCCGATCTTGTCGAAGAGCGACGCGAAGAAGTGGCCGACGCCGCTGACGAAGTCCATGGTCGCCTGGGCGGCTCCCCCTGGGTCCTGCCACAGCTGGATCAGCAGGAACGCCACGAGCAGATAGAGCGCGATGCGGGCGAGGGCTTTGAATTGCTCGAGCATTGCTGCCATTGGGGAACCTCCGGGGTACGTCAACACCCCACGGTCTCCACCCGATGACGATGATGGTAGCGCATCGCTTCGCGCGATGCGTGGCAATGCGGTGACCGTCAGGTGAACTTTTCAGACGTGCTGGGCGAGCGACTGCAGGCACCGGCGGAAGCCGAGCACGGTGTCGTGGATGATCGACTCGACCGGTTCGACCGACTCGATGCGTCCCGCCACCTGGCCGGTGAGCGCGATCGCGGCCTCCATGTCGCCCCCGAAGTACAGGTCGAGCGCCCTTGCGAACACGCCGAGATCGACGTGGTCCTCGTGCTCGAGCTGAGTGGTGCGCTCGGTGCGCAGTGCCCGCAGCGCCGGACGGCTGAATCGGTTGAGGAACACGGTGTCGGTCTCGGCGGCACCGACGATGGCCTGCTTCCAGTTGTCGTGCACGGGCGACTCGGCAGCACTGACCATGCGGGTACCCATCTGCACGCCTTCGGCGCCGAGTGCGAACGCCGCGGCCATGCTCGGCCCGTCGGTGATGCCGCCAGCGGCGATGATCGGCACGTCGACCTTGCTCGCGACGAGCGGCAACAGCACCATCGTGGACACGTCGCGGGGGTTCTTGAAGCCGCCGCCCTCGCCGCCTTCGACGACCAGGCCGTCGACGCCCGCCGCAACCGCCTTCAGCGCCGCGGCGAGGGTGGGAACGACGTGGAAAACGGTGAGCCCGGCCGCCTTCAGCTGGGCGGTGTACTTGGTGGGGTCGCCGGCCGAGGTGGTGACGAACTTGACGTTCTGGTCGACCACGAAGTCGACGATCTTCGGGTCGCGCACGAACGCCTGGGCGATGTTGACGCCGAACGGCTTGTCGGTGAGGTCGCGCATCTTCAGGATCTCGTCGCGCACGTTGTCGAGTTCGCCGCTGGACGTCTCGATGATGCCCAACCCGCCGCAGTTGCTCACCGCGGAGGCGAGTTGGCTACGTGCGATCCAGCCCATCGGTGCCTGGACGATGGGGTAGTCGACGCCGAGCATCTCGGAGACGCGGGTTCGGACGGGTTCGGGGCGCTCGCTCATGCGGCGAACGTACCCGGTGGTCAGGTCTGGCCCAGTACCGGGTCGTACAGGTGGCGGCAGTCGTTGACGCCGACGATGGTCGGCCCGTCGGCGCTCACCCGAACTGCGGTGATGCTCGTGTTCTCGATGGTGAACAGCAGCGACCGGTGGGTGCCGAGCAGATGCGCGACGTAGGCGTTGATCGAGCCGCCGTGCGCCACGACGGCGATGGTCTGCCCCTGGTGCTGCTCGGCGAGGCGGTCGACCACCCCGGCGACACGGCTGCGTAGGGCGTCGTCGCCCTCGCCGCCGGGGATGCCGTCCCAGCGGCCGGTGCGACTCCACGCCACCCACTCGGGGTCGCGCACGAACGCCCTGCGGCGGAACTCGCCGTTGCCCCAGTCACCCAGGCGGACCTCCTCGAGATCGGCGTGGACCTCCACCGTGAGGCCGCGCGCTCGGGCGAGCGGCTCGGCCGTCTGACGGGCGCGCGCCAGATGCGAGCTGCACACGGCGTGGATGGTCTTGCCCGCGAGTCGAACCGCGAGGCGCTCGGCCTGCAGTTCACCCTGCGGGTGCAGCGGCGGATCGGACGACTCCGCCGAGCCGGGCACGACGTCGGCCGAGCGGCCGTGGCGGATGAGCAACACCTCGCACTCGTGCGGCTCGGGTGCGCGGAGCGTGGGTTGAGGGACGGCCTGGGTGCTGTCGAGCTGCGTCACGCCACGACCGTAGCCGTGGCCTCGCGCTGGGCCCTCGTGGACCACGCGTCGCCGGGAGCGTTCATCAACACGGTTCCCGTGGTGCCGAACAACACCGCAGCGCACAGCACCGCCGAGGTGGCGAGCCTGCGGCGAGGAAATGTGGAGCCCGTGCTCAGCCGCCGAGGTAGGCCGCCTGCACGGCAGGATCGTCGAGCAACTTGTGGGCCTCGTCGGTCTTCACGACTCGACCGGTCTCGAGCACGTACGCGCGGTGAGCGCGACGCAGTGCCTGTGCGGCGTTCTGCTCGACCAGCAACACGGTGGTGCCCTGCTTGTTGATCTCGGTGATGATGTCGAAGATCTGCTTGATGAGCATCGGGGCGAGACCCATCGACGGCTCGTCGAGCAGCAGCAGACGCGGGCGGCTCATCAGCGCGCGGCCGATGGTGAGCATCTGCTGTTCGCCGCCCGACATCGAGCCCCCGGCCTGGTCCTTGCGTTCGGCGAGGCGCGGGAACAACTCGAACACGCGCTCGAGGTCGGCGGCACGTTCGGGCGACGAGCGCTTGTCGGTGCGTGTCCAGCACCCCATGTCGAGGTTTTCGAGCACGGTCATGCCGGGAAAGATGCCGCGACCTTCCGGTGCCTGGCAGATGCCGAGTTCGGTGCGCTTGTGCGCCGGCATGCGGGTGATGTCCTGGCCGTCGAAGACGATCGAGCCGTTCGTGACCGGGCGCACGCCGCTGACGGTCTTCAGCGTGGTGCTCTTGCCGGCGCCGTTCGCGCCGATGAGCGTGACGATCTCGCCGTCCTCGACGAAGAAGCTGATCCCCTTGATGGCCTGGATGCGGCCGTAGAAGACCTCCAGGTTCTTGACCTCAAGCAACATCGGTCGACTCCCCGAGATACGCGGCGACGACGGCCGGATTCGCACGGACCTCGGCAGGCGATCCCTCGG
>JANOET010000269.1:0-1745 GCA_031413415.1 Acidimicrobiaceae bacterium | reverse complement strand
GCCGCTTCAGGAAGAAGTAGATGATGATCGCGATGGTGAGGCCGAGCCAGTAGAAGTCGTTGTTGTCGAGCACGCCGAACTCGAGCGGACCGATGGCTGGCGGCGGCTTGATGTTGCTGATGCCCGCCTTCGCGCCGAGCCAGTCGAAGCGCTCGGCGACCAGGCGGATGATCTCACCGAAACCGAGCGTGACGATGGCCAGATAGTCGCCTCGGAGGCGGAGCGTCGGCGCCCCCAGCAGGATGCCGGACAGCATCGAGATGGCGATCGCCGCGACCACCGCCAACAGCCACGGTACGTTGCCGTGCTGAGAGGTGAGGACGGCGACGACGTAGGCGCCGACGGCGTAGAAGCCGACGTAGCCGAGGTCGAGCAGGCCAGCCATGCCGACGACCACGTTCAGGCCGAGAGCGACGATGACGAACGTGATGACCGACCCGGCGAGCAGCGAGGCGAAGTCGGTGTCCGGGGTGCTGAGCAGCGGCGGATCGAGTACGGGCAGGTAGTAGAGGAACGCGACGAAGATCACGCCACCAGTGAGCCGCACGGCCTTCGGTAGGGAGTGCCACTTGTCGCTCCAGCGGCGACGGGTGTCCGACGCAGCGGCGATCCGCTCGCCCATGAACTGCTTGGCTGCGGCGGTGGGCGGGGGTGTGTTCGGGGTGGGGGTGTTCACGCTCGACTCCTTCCCATGGACTCACCGAGCAGGCCGGTGGGTCGAACCATCAGGACGAGGACGAGCACCACGAACGCAGTGACGGTGCCCATGTTCTGGTTGGCGCCGAACAGGGCGCTGCCCCAGTTCTCGATGACACCGAGCAACAGGCCGCCCAGCAGGGCGCCCTTGATGTTGCCGATGCCGCCGAGTACGGCGGCGGTGAAGGCCTTGACGCCCAACTGGAAGCCGAGCGAGTAGCGGGCTGAGCCGTTGTAGATCTCGAAGAAGAACGCGGCCGCGCCGGCCATCAGGCCGCCGACGAGGAACGTGATCAGGATGATCATGTCGACGTTCACGCCCATCAGGCGAGACGTCTCCATGTCCTGGGCGACGGCGCGGATGCCGCGGCCCGTGCGGCTGCGGTTCACGAACAGCAGCAGGCCAGTCATCATCACGAGCGAGCCGACCACGACGATGACGTAGTCGTTGCGCACGTCGGCGCCGAAGATGGTGAAGAGCACCTTCTTCTCGAGGATTCGGGCGAGCGCGTAGTCCTCGCGCTGCTTGGGGCCCCACTCACCGACGGCTTCGGCCATGGCGAAGCTGGCGCCGATGGCGGAGATGAGAAAGACCAGACGAGGCGCGTTGCGCTTTCGCAACGGGCGATAGGCGATTCGCTCGAGTGCCACCGCGGATGCGCCGCCGATGATCAAAGAGACGAGCAGCATGAACAGCAGGATGCCGACGAGCTCGAGGCCCGTCTTGTACGGGTCGCTGCCGTCGGCCAAACGGTCCGGGATGCCCAGGATGTCGATGGCGATGAACGAGCCGAACGCCGCAAGCATGAACACTTCGGAGTTGGCGAAGTTGATCAGCCGCAGGACGCCGTACACGAGCGTGTAGCCGAGGGCGATCAGTGCGTACACCGATCCCAGGACCACGCCACTGATCGTGGCCGGCCAGAAGTTGTTGACGAGTGATTCGAAACTCAACGCGTCCCCCCGGACCGTGTGTGAGCAGGCCACCAAAGTGGGGTGGCGATGAGGTGAAGTCTCAGAGATAGGGGGCCGAGGCTCGCGCCTCGGCC